>CANQQX010000005.1 GCA_947626115.1 uncultured Bacilli bacterium | reverse complement strand
AAATAATTTGTTTCACTAACTAATAAATATGTATTCATATAATTATTATCTCATTAATAAAAAAAATAGTAAATAAGTTAAACAATAAAAAATACACTAGTTATAATATCTAATGTATTTTTTAATTAATCAACACTCTTTAAAGACGCTATCATATCTATTTTCTTTAAATTAAAATGGGTTACAAAATTAACTAAGAAAGTAAATATAAAAGTTATAATAATAGTATATAAATAACTATAAATACTTATATGATGAATAAATCTAGCTTTTTCTATTTCCACAGTTACAATAACAAAATTAGTTAGGAAATAACCTAAAATTAAACCAATTATAATACCAAAAATAGTAAAAATAATATTTTCTTTAGTTATATAGTGATCTACTTCATGGTCATGAAATCCTAAAACTTTTAAAGTAGATATTTCTCTTTTTCGTTCATTAATATTAATAGATGATAAATTATATAAAACGACAAAGGAAAGAGAGGCTGCTAAAACTAAAATAATTAAGACTACTTTATTTAATGACTTTAACATATTATCAGCTGATTTAACTAAATCCTCCATAAATGTAATACTTAATACTTCATCATTATTTCTAATTTCAGTAGCTAGATTTTCTCTTTTAGAAGATGATATATCTTTCGTATTTAAATATACTACATTAGGTTTATATTCATATTTTTTACTAAAAGTATCTTCATCTAGATAAATATAATGCATTAAATAATTTTTAGTAATACCACTTATTTCATAACTATAGACATTATTATTATCATCAAGTAAATTTACTTTATCACCAATATGTAAATTATTTAAATCAGCAAATTTATCAGTTATTATTACTTTATCTTTTTCTAACTTTAATTTTTGCTTATTTTTATCTTTTAAGTTAACTATTTTTTCTATTTCATCTTTATTTACTACAAATAAATTAGCACTTATTTTATTTTGTTTTACTTTAATATTTTCTGATGGTACTATTGCCGTAATATTAGAATTAGAAAAAGTATCTTTTTTAATATCACCATTTAAATAGACCATAGCATTAAATTTAAATGTTTCTTGATATTGCATATTACCTATATCTATAATAGCATCTCTAATACCAAAGCCACATAATAAAAGAGCACTACAACCGGCAATACCAATAATGGTAACTATACCCCTTTTTTTATAACGCATTAAATTTCTCACCGTAATTTTATTGGAAAAACTTAAATGATTCCAAATAAATGATATTTTTTCTAATAATACTCTTTTACCATTTTTAGGGGCTTTAGGTCGCATTAAATCAGCAGGTTTTTCTTTTATTACTTTTAAAACTGTATAAATTGTACTACCACCAATACAGATAATAGCAATAAGCATACTTAAAAGAATAATTTTAAAATTATAATATATTTTGAAATTTGGAACATTAAAGAGCATATTATAAATACTTGATATAATGCTTGGAATAATAATTACACCAAGAATACCACCGATAATACCACCAATAATTACGGCTAGACTAGCAAATAAAATATATTTAATAATTATTTCTTTATTTTTAAAACCAAGAGATTTTAAAGTACCAATTTCAATACGATCATCTTCTACTAATCTATTCATTGAAATTAAACTAACTAATATAGCAACCGCAAAAAATACTAAAGGAAATATTTTCGATAAATTTGCAATACTTAAAACATCATCAATATAATCACCATAAGTTTGATAATCTAGTCTAGTATTTATATACCAAGTTGGTTTTTCTAAATTATTTAATTCATCTTTGGCATCTTTTATTTTCTCTTCAGCATTTTGTTTTTCTTTTTTATATTTAGATAAACTATCATTATATTCTTTTAAACCACTATTATACTCTTTTAATCCTTTTTCATATTGATTATTTAAAGTATTATAACTCGCTAAATTAGTTTGATATTCATCTTTAGCAGTGTTTATTGCATCATTTTTTATTTTTAATTCATTTAATGTATTATAATTATTTTTTAAATTAGTTAATTTTAAATTATATTCTTGATATGTTTTGGAATTTTGATCTAATTCTTTTATAACTAATTCTAAATTTTTTATTTGTTCATCTAATAATTTAATCGTATCATTTAAAGTTTCTTTTGTTATATTATTATCTTGAAATACTTTATTTAAAGCATTTTCATTATTAGTTATTTCAATTTTCGCTTTATCTAACTTATTTTTATAATCATTTAAATTAGTTTTAGCCGTATCCAATTCTTTTTTCGTTTTAGTTAGTTTACTTTGCGCTTTATCTAGTTCTTTTTTAGCTTGAGTAAAATTATTATTTGCTTCTTTTTCATTTTTTTCTATTTCATCATTTAATTCATTATATAAAGATTGATAACGATTATCTTCTTGTTTACTTTTAATATTCTCAATTTTTTCTTCATATTTATTAATTAAATCTTGATATTCTTTATCATTAGTTATCATTTCTTTAGCGTTAGCAACTGTAACATATATAGCATTATAATAATCCATTTTAAAATTGTCTTCTAAAACATAAGCATAATAATTAATTGTCCCTGAACCAATCGTAGTTGTCCCTCGATCTTGATTAAGTCTAACATTATTAAAATAAAGACCACTTTCAACTGTTCCCACTATGATAAAGTTTTCTTCATTAACATCATTATCTTTAACTACTAAAGTATCACCAATTTTATAACTTGTTTTAGTAATAAAATTATTCTCTAATACTATTTCATTTTTAGCATTAGGTAATCTTCCTTTAACTAATTTAAGTGTATTTATATTATTAGGAAGTGATGCAATATTTATAACTAATTCTTCATCATTATCATTTATTAAAACATCTTTACTATAAGAATATTCTGCATTTTTAACTCCTTTAATTTTATTTAGGGCATCTCTATCATCTTTTGTTAAACCTAAAGTAGAAATTATTTTCAAATCATAAACATTATGACTATCAAGAAAATTATCTAAAGCATTTATCATATCGGGTTTAGTAGCGTTTAAGCCGGCATAGACAAATACACCAAGAAAACTCATTATTAAGAGTGGAATAAATCTTGAAAATGAGTTCTTTATCGAACGCAAACTATTAGTAATTATTCTATTTTTCATTTTTACCACTCTAAATCCGCAACATCTTTAGGATTTTTATTAATAATGATGTCTTCTACTCCGCCATTTTTAAATTTAATAACTTTATCTGCCATATCAGCAATAGCACTATTATGAGTAACTATAACGATTGTCATTTTACCTAATTTAGATGTATCTTCCAATAATTTTAAAATTTGTTTACCAGTTTTATAGTCAAGAGCTCCAGTTGGTTCATCACATAATAAAAGTTTAGGATTTTTAGCAATGGCTCTCGCAATAGCTACTCTTTGTTGTTCACCACCAGAAAGTTGAGATGGAAAATTATTTTTTCTTTCCTTTAAGCCAACTTTATCAAGTATTTTATTGGGACTTAAATGGTCTTTGCATAATTGCACTGCTAGTTCAACATTTTCTTTAGCAGTTAAATTTTGAACTAAATTATAAAATTGAAAAACAAAACCAATATCATGTCTGCGAAAATCGATTAACTTTTTACGAGAAAGTTTAGTTATATCTTCACCATCAATGATTACTTCCCCACTTGTGGCATTATCCATTCCTCCTAAAATATTTAAACAAGTTGTTTTCCCTGCCCCAGATGGACCTAAAATAACCACAAGTTCGCCTTTTTCAATATTAAATGAAGTATTATTTAAAGCATTTATTTTTACTTCTCCCATTTGATAAGTTTTACAAACATTCTTAAATTCAATATAAGCCATATTATCCCTCTTTTTAAGCAAAATATATTATATACCAAAAATGTTAAATTGAAAAGTTTTAGACAAAAGAAAATGAGCGTACGCTCACTATTCTATTTAAACATTATATAATGTATTATATTTTATGGTAATAATTATTCTTTGTATAGTTATTTTTTCCTATAATCTTGGATATTTATTTAATATTAATTTCTTTGCTTTTTCTTGGCCATATTTTACAGCATTCTCCCAAAAATCTTTTTTTACTTCAAAATAGCCATTTAAATTTTCAGGTGTATTATAAGGATTTAATATAATATGTTCTTTTTCAAAATCTGGAATATAATATCTATCACCTTTCCATCTTAATGCTTCTTCTTTATCCATAGTTCCTACAATAAATTTATTATCCTCAACATCACAATAAAACCTTCCATCTATTCCTTTAAAATCAATAGCAGTTTGAACACTATAAGTTTCAGAATCTAAAAGGCCTATCCATTGACTAAAATAATAAGCATCTGTACAAACATAAATTCCGTTTGTTTCTGAAAGTTTAAAATTATTTAATATTCGTAATAGCAAATTATAATCACTTTGATTAGATTGTTGAAGTTCTTCTTCTGAATTAAAATTTGTTGATTTATCTCTTTCCTTCTTTAATTCTTGTAATCTTTTTTTAATATATAATAATTCTTCTCTTTTCATTAAACCTCCAAATATTCATTATATTTTTTATCAGTAATTAAATTTATATCAATTTTAAATTCATTTATAATATCCATTAATCCATTTATTTCTTCTATATGACTAAACTCAATATTTTTTACTTCAATTTCAATAAATTTACCGATATCTTTTACTTCATCAAATGCAAATTCATATTTATTTTTATATAATATTTTAGTTCTCTTTTTCTCTATAATACCTTTCTTTTCTAATCCTAAATTTAAAAGTATTTTTTCTAAATTATCATAATTATCAATAATAGTTTCAAATTCATCACGTGTTTTATCACTATTTTCTTTTTTATAACTTAATATATATAAATCATTTTCTTTTCTAATTCTTAATACTTCTTTGTATTCTTTTTTAGTTGGAATGTTAAAATAAATATCTTTTTCTGTTACTTCTTTTATATTATTACTTTTATCTTTTAATATATTCAATAACCTTTTATATTCATTATTATGAACTTTTAACTTAATCTCTATTTCTAATGGAATATTATTATAATAATTTTGATCTAATAAAGAATACAAATTGCAATGAAATATACTAGATAATTTAAATAACATATTGATATCCGGAATTGTTCTATCACATTCCCAACTGGAAATAGTTTTATTAGATACAAATAACTGGTCCGCAAGCATTTCTTGTGTTAAATTATTTTCTAATCTTAAGTTTTTTATTTTTTCACCAAGACTATTCATATTTTTCCTCCTACAACTATATTGTATCACAAGATAATTTTATTTTTCTCTATTATATGTAGAATTTTCTTAAAACAAGAATTGACTTTTGTAATTGAAATATGATAATATCTAAAAAACAGATTGACTGTAAGGTGGTAAGACTTTATTGTCCCCATCGTAGTCAATCTGTTTTTATTTAAGGCATATATGTTTTAATTGTATACCTATTTTGTTTTATTTTTACTTCAATTGTTCCACTTTCATCTGTTCTATATACTTGGTAACCCGCTAAAGTATCTAATACACTTTCTTTCGGATGACCATAACGATTATTTTTACCAACCGAAATTACCGAAATATCAGGACTCACTACATTAATAAAATTAGGACTAGTTGATGTATCACTACCATGATGACCTATTTTTAAAAAGTTAACCTTGATATTATAATCTTCTATTAATTTCTCTTCTATTTCTTTCGGCGCATCACCCATAAATAGAAATTTATAATTATAAATATTTAAATAAGTAATTATACTACTATAGTTTTCATCATCACTTAAATAATCATTAATATTTTGGAAATTAAAATATTTACTTTGATAATTACTTACAATATGCCCTTTTTTACTTATTTCTTTTTCTAAATTATTATAAGCATTTTTATTTAAAATAATATTATCGACATGATAATTTTCTAAGTAATTTAATGCTTCTTTCGCATGATCAGCATCCCCATGACTTACAATAAACAAATTTATTTTAGAAATACCTAAACTTTTTAAAAAAGTTATGACATTATTTGAGACATGATAATCGCTATTTGCAACTCCACCCGTATCAATCATTATTATTTCATCTTTGTGGGGACTTACTAAAAGGGCTGAATCTCCCTGTCCCACATCTAAATAATAGACATAATAATTACCATCTAATTTAGGATAAAGATAATTTAAACTAAATATTAATATTACTAAATAAAATAATTTAGAATTTTTATACTTATAATATAAATATAAAAATAAATAATATAACATTATTAAGATAGTAGACATCTTAGGTATAATTACACTTAATTTTAAATTATAAAATATATTAGTAGATATCTCTAATAAATTAATAAAAATATTTAAGAGAAAACTTAAGAAAGGTAATATAAACACTAAAATACTTAAAGGAAATATTACCACAGAAATAAGTGGTACATAAAAGATATTTAAAAATATACTGAGTATATTTATTTCATAATTCATATTTATCGTAATTGGCATACTAACTATAAAGGAAATTAAACTTATTTTAAATATTTGTTTTAAATAACTACCGGTAATTTTATTACTCATAAGCATAATTGATAAGGTAATTAAAAATGAATATTGAAATCCGGTGTTATAAAACATAAAAGGATTTATTATAAGAATAATAAAACAGGTGAGAAAAAGTACTCTTTTATTATCTAAGGGAATATCTAAATAATTTAAGATGTTTTTTAAGAAATAAAAGATAACTGAACGCATAACTGAAGCAGCAAAACTAGTAATAAACATAAAATAAAATAGAATACTAGATATAATAGTTTTTTTAAATCTAATATTTTTAAGTATTTTATCAAGTACTAGAATTATAAAACTGATATGCATTCCGGAAATAGCAAATAAATGCCATATCCCATTAGTTTTATAAGCATTGGATGTATTACTATCTAAGTATGATTTATCTCCAAGAATAAATAAATTAAGATATGTTTTAATATTTTTATCATAACTATCAATATGTTTAATTATTTTATTCTTAATTTTATAAAATATATTTTCATCTTTTATTATTTTTATATTACTGGCGGTAAAAGATAAATATATTTTATTTTGATAGAGATAATCTTTATAATCAAATGTATTTGGTATGGTATTATGACTTAATTCTTTTACTTTACCAGTTAATTTGACATACTTTCCTAAAATATTAGTATCAATATTATTACCATTTAAATAATATTTGCATTGTACTTTTTCTACTCCTTTTATGATAAAACTAATATATTCGTCTTTTTTAGTTAAATCTATTACATAACCTTCTATTTCAGTTGGATTATCTAATTTAGAATTATATTTAATAATTACGGTAGTAAATAAAATATAGATAGTAAGTAGAACAAAAAGAAAAATATAAAACAATTTAGACTGTAATATAGTCTTTAATTTTGGCAAAAATTGCATCACCGATACCTTTGACATTTTTTATATCGTCAATACTTTTAAAATTACCATTTTGTGTACGATAATTAATAATATCTTCGGCTTTAGCTTCCCCAATACCACTAAGAGAAGTTAATTCTGATTTTGATGCCGTATTAATATTAATTATCTTTTTTTGATTAGATGTACTATTTTTATTAGTATTATTGGTTGTACTAGAAGAACTTGATGAACTACTACTAGAACTAGAACTTATTGAAACATTACTATCGGTAGTACTTGCAACTATTTCACTTTGCTTGTTTTCAGTGCAATTACTGATATCATAACTACTACAGTTACATACTGTTTCACTTACTTGAGTTTTCTTTTTCATATCAGCATTGGTATAAACATAGACAACTAGTTCATCAGATACTTTACGACTTAAATTAATATTATTAGTATAAGCATCTTTCGTAAATCCACCCGCAAGTTTGATGACATCATTAATGATATTATCACTTTTAACTGCAAAGACACCTGGTTTAGAAACTGCACCTTTTACTTCCACAAACATATTTGTCTTAGAATCATCTTTTTCTTCTGTTTTAGAAATATCATTATTTATCGGACAATCACAAGTATAATTTAGATTTTCATATAATAAATATCCTGATAACCCGAGTAAAATAATGTTTGCTATAATACTAATAAATAGAATGATAAATTTATTAGTTTTGACAAAATCAAAAAAATCCATAAAAACCTCCTTTCACTTATATTATTTGTCACTCAGAGGCCGATTTCCTTTTTTTTAAAGAAAATTTTCACAAAAAAATAAAAAAACTAGCTTATTTTGCTAATTTTTTCATTTCTAAGCGATATTTTGTATCATTATTTTCAATGGCTACTCGTTCTGTTACAAAAATCATGGCCACGAAGTTAATAGTTGATGATCCACCATAGCTTAAGAATGGAAGTGGTACACCCGTTAAAGGTAAAATAGATAGCATACCACACAAATTAATAATGATATGAAACGCAATTAACCAAAATGTACCATAAGCTAAAATAGAATTTCGTAAGTTATAAGCATTTTTTGCTATTTTTAAAATCCGATACAAAAGTAAAGCATAAACGAGTAAAACACCAATACCAGTAAGAAGGCCTAATTCTTCAACTAAAACTGCAAAGATAAAATCAGTATGACTTTCGGGTAAATATAAGAATTTTTGGGTACTATTACCCATACCTACGCCAGTAAGACCACCATTATTAATAGCAATATAGCCATTACATACTTGGTATCCCGTATCTTCTTTATATCTTTGACAAGGGTTTTGGAAATTAAATCTTTTCATTTGTTCACTATTTAATATCTCGGCTCCACTATATAAAAGGGCAACTCCTAAAATGATAGCGCCAATACCCAGTATTAACATAATCTTAGGTAAATTACTTTTTGCAATTGGCACACTTATAAATATACAAAATGCTATGGCTACTAGTATAGCAGCACTACCAAAGTCTGGTTGCATTAAAATAAGTAAAGCAATTATTCCTACAATAAATAAAGGAATTAAATATAAATAAACATTGGAAACTTTTCTTTTAATTAATATATTATAAAATACGGCCATAAAAATAATAATAGCTGATTTGGCAAATTCTGATGGTTGAATGGCAAATCCTGTTCCCGGTATATAAAACCAACTCTGGGCATGATTGGTAAGTTTACCATAAAAAAGTAGCAAAGTTAAAACTACTATAATACCTATTACGAAAAAATATGATAAGGTTTTATAATATTTAGTTGGTATTTGTAAGACTATAATTCCCCCACCAAAAGCTAATCCTAAAAAGATAAGTTGTCTTATAAAAAAGTAAGTTGGTTCTTTATTATAACGAAGAATAGCTGCAGCCATAGAGGAAGAAAAAACCATAATAAGACCCATACTACAAAGAAGTATGGTTAAAATTAATAAAGGTTTATCCATTTTGGCAAATTTATTCTTCATAATACCAATCCTATAATAATCATATCACAAAATGAAATTATACAAAATAAATATTAATTTTTTAATGTCAAAATGTGACTAAGATTAATAAAATATAATAGATACATAAAGGAGGTATAATATGTATTATTACGGAAATAATGGTTACTATGGTGGTAACTATGCTAGTACTCCTTGTTATGGTGGCGCTGGCTATGCTGGTTACACAAGTGGCTATGGTATAGGTGCAGCCATTTGGATTGTTCTATTTATTTTATTAGTTATTATAATAGGTGCTGGTTGGTTTACTGGTAATAATAATAACTTTAATAACTAAGGAGTTTAACTCCTTTTTTTATTTGCTTTCTAATTTTTGTTGAATTTTTTCATCAATCTTTTTTAAAAGCATATCTTTAGTATAATTGATATCTTTTAAAATATTTTCTTCGCCAAATTGATCTAAATAACGAAGATAAAATGTCTCCACAAAAAGAGTACTAAAATTATCAGTTATTTCTTCTAAAAATTCACTTGTTTTTTTATTCATTTTCATCACCATTAACAGATTATCATAAATTATAAGTAAAATTTGTCGAATATAAGTACATAAAAAAAATAAAATGTATATCTTACTACACATTTTATTTTTTATTATCTTTTATTTATTTCTTTTTGTATATTTAACATCTTTAGCATATTTTTTTAAAGCAATATAAGCAAAAATGGTAGATACTACAACTCCTAATAAAGCTTCATAGATAGCAGTCATCATTAAGGAAATAGTTCTTGGATCAATACCAATTAATCTTTCCACTACTACTGCAACGACAAATAAGCCAATGAGTCCTGCTAAAAAGATATAAGGAAGAATTCTAAGTAAGACATCTTTAAAAGAAATTTTTCTTTTTAAAGTTTTAGCAGTACCAAATAATACTATTAAACAGTTAAGGAAAGTTGGTACTAAACAGCACATTACTCCACCTATATAATTAGGAATTGATTGTTCTTTATCAACCCCAACGAGAGACACTAAAATGATACCTAAGATAAATCCAACTACCACTCCGGGTAATAATTGTTTAACTATATCTTTACTTTTCATCATTATTCTCCTATCACACCATTAAATACAGGTTTACCAATATATTCTTTAACTTTTTCTTTATTTGTTAGAACTCTTAGAGCACCAGCAGCTAGTGCTTCTAATTCAAATTCGCCTGGCATTACTTCTACTTTACATAAATTCTTAATATATTTATTTAGTTTCTTGACATAATAAGAATCATTAGCAATACCACCAGTTAGAATTATCGCACTACAATTACATTTTAAAGCTACATACATTGCTCCAATTTGTTTAGCAATTTGATAAATCATCGCATCATAGATAATTTGCGCTTTTTTATTGCCATCATTAATCATTTGTACAACCTCTTTAATATCAGCTGTACCTAAATGGGCTAAAATACCACCATTTTTGTTAATTAAGGCTTTTATATCAGCTTCACTATATTTTCCACTAAAACACATATTAACTAAAGGCTTAGCAGGAATAAAACCGCTTCTAGTTGGAGCCATGGGACCATCACCATTAACAATATCATTACAATCAATCATTTTACCATGATTATGGGCAGCGATAGATATACCACCACCAGCATGACAAATGATTAAATTTAAATCTTCATACTTACAGTTAACTTTTTCTGAATAACGAATAGCAATTTCTTTTTGATTTAAAGCATGGATTCTACTTTCTCTAAAAATACCGGGAATACCAGTAATTCTGGCTTCGATATTAAATTCATCAACATCAGGTGGATTAACACAGAAACATCTTTTATTATATTTATGAGCAAGTTCGTAAGCTAAAACAATACCAAGGGCTGAAGGATGTTTAACTATTCGCATTGATTTAGCATCATTATACATAAGTTCATTTATTTCGTAAGTTCCACCTTCACAACATTCAAGTGAACCTCCACGACCTGAGAATGCATCAATAGATTCAATCGGGATATTATTTTCTTTTAAAGTATCTAAGACAGTATTAAGACGAAATTCTCTTTGATCAGATATTTCTTTAAAAACTTTTAAAATATCTTGTTCATGTTCTATATTAACTCTAAAAACGCATTCATCATTATCAAATAAACCAATCTTTGTACTAGTTGATCCAGGATTTATTGATAAAATTCTAAACTTATTTTTTTCCATTTTTTAAATCTCCTAATTTTAAGTCTTTTGTTTTTAAATCGCCTGATCGCACAATAGAAAATAAAATATTACCAACAAGTTCAGATACTGGAGCACTTCTAGAGCAATCACTACAAATCTTTCTAAATCCTTGTAATAATGGTCCATAAGCATCAGCCCCACCAAATTGTTGAATTAATTTAACTCCTATATTACCAGCATTTAAATCTGGAAAAATTAATATATTAGCCTTCCCTGCTACTTCACTTTCTCTTTTAACCTTTTTTTGCGCTATTTCAGGAACAATCGCGGCATCTAATTGAAATTCACCATCTATTTTTAAATCTGGTCTTCGCTCTTTTGCAAGTTTAACAGCAGTTTTTACTTTTTCAACAAGCTCACCACTGCCAGATCCATCAGTTGAATATGAAAGTAAAGCACATCTTGGTTCCCAACCGGTTACTGCATGAATTGTATCACAAGTATTTATCGCAATACTAGCAAGTTCCGATGCACTAGGATTAGTACATACGGCACAATCACCAACGGCAATTAAATGGCCACCATCAGGGAATGTATAATTAGGAAGTTCTGCTATACCTACAGAAGATGCTACTTCAAGTTCATTATTTAAGCCAACGATAGTTTGAGCCGCTAAAATAATATCACCTGTTGCACTGGTAATACCAGCAAATGTGACATCTACTTCATCAATAGCTTCCATCATAAATGCTAAATATAATGGTTCATTCATTCTTCTTCTTAGTGATTTTTCGCCATAGACTAAATTAGGTAATTGTAAATATTTTTGTAATACTTTTTCTTTATAGTCTTCATCACTCGTATCAATATATTCCCAAGTAGAATCATCTATTTTATTTTCTTTACATAATGATTTTACTTCATCAATATGACCGACAATTACAACATCACAGTATTTTTCTCTAGAAACTTCATCTATCGCTAGAACCATTTTCGCATCATTAGCTTCAGGAAAGGCTACCCTTCCTGGGTTAGCCTTTGCCTTAGCTTTAACAGTTTCTATTAAGTCCATAATTACTCCTATCTATAAATATAGTCGCCATCTTCATAACGAGGTGGAATAACTGGAACTAATAAGTATGATTCATATTTGCCACCTGTATGAATAACATGTTCACCTTTATTATCAGGGAACCAAACAAGTGGTTCAAACCATTCATCACGAATATATCTACCAGCAATTTGAAGTTGTAATTTTTGACCTTTATGCCAAATTCTTGAGATAGGCCAAATTTCAATATCTACTGGAACAATTTCACCAGGTTTTAATTTTTCAGTTCTATCATGAGTATGAACTGGTTGATATTCCGTAGATTTTTCTTCGTCTAAGTGTCTTGCTGAAACTCTAAGTTTACCCCAAGCACCTGGATGGCGTTCAGAACCAAAGATAGTTACTGGTAATTCTTCACCTTTAGTAGATAGCTTCTTAATAGTTATAAATAAATCCATATCATCATGACCTTTAGCTTCAACATACATTCTAAGCTTCATATAACCTGTAAGTTCAGTATCTTTTCTAAATGTATATTCAAATGTTGTTAAACCTGTTGCCCCATCATAACTAACACTACTAGCATTTTTAACTGGCGCATCACCTAATTTATGAGTATTGGCATTTAAATATAATTTCTTATAAACAGTTCTTGCAAGTGGCCATTCATTTTCTGGACGATTAGTTTGATATGGATATTCAAATGCATCCATAACTTCCATTCTAATTCTTGGTGTTAATTCCCAACCGTTATAGATACCTTTTAAATAACGATCAAAGAATAATTTTAAATCTTGTAGCCATTTTGAATTATAGGTATCTGGCCATTCAAATACTTGATGGCAACGCATCCATTTTTTCTTAGTTTTAATATTTTTAAATCCTTCCCAGCTTCCTCTTAAATGGAAATGGTTCCAGTTACAAGTAGTATAAACTGGGATATTAATTTTTTCATAATGAGGTATTTTATCTTGCCAATAAGGACTAGTAACATATGGTTCTTTTTTGGCCATCGCAACTGTATTATCGATATAACCTCTTCCTTGAGCAGCAATAACTATTGAACCACCAAAGAATCCAGGAATACCACCTTCCATAATACTTTCACGATATTGATCACCTGTTGCTTCCCATGGAGCAATACAAACTAGGTGAGGTGGACATTCAGCGGCAATACGCCATTGACTCATGGCAACACCTGAGTTACCAAATAGTGCTATTTTACCATTACACCATTTTTCTTTAGCAGCCCATTCAATAAAGTCATAGCCATCTCTTCCTTCTTGAGTACCAAATTGTTGTTGGTCTCCTTCACTATTACCAATACCTCTTGGATCTACATTGGCAACAGCATATCCTTGATAACACCAGAATAGTGGATCAGATGATTCAAATTTACAAACATTTGAAACAGCACCTGTAGGTACACCCATCGGTCTAAAAATTTGGACTGGTTGATGCCAAGGTTGTTTACCAAAGAATGACCAACTAATAATAAGTGGAACTGGTGTTTTTAAGGCACTAGTTGGAATATAAATATCAGCGTAAATAGTTACACCATCACGCATTTTAACTGGTCTATCTTGAAGACATATTACTCTTTTCTCATCATCAACATAATACTCTGTTGTATTAACAGGTACCTCAATGCAATAATTCATTGCTTCTTCTCTTGGAACTTTCGCAAATTCCTCTTTTGGTATAGGTTGAGTCATTTTGGTAAAAATAACATCACAACTTGTGCCATCAGGATATTTAACATTAACTATTTTTTCATCCCTTTTTGGCATTTCCTTTGGTAAGGACAATTCGTTTTCAATCGGCTTTTTTTCTTCTTTCAATTTTATTCCCTCTTTCTATTCTTTTAAAAGTTAGCCTTCAATTTGTTTTGCAATAATTTCAGCAGATTCACTAATAGTATTAGCATGCATTAATTCAGTATACTTAATATAACAGTCATATTCTTCTTCAAATTCAGAAATAATTCCTACCATTTCTAAGCTTTTTAAATCAATATCTGTTCTAATATTAGTACTACCAGATAATGTAGATGGATCTACTCCTAATACTTTAGCAGTCTTTTCAATTAATTTTTGTTCAATTTCGTCTTTCATACTATCCTCCTATTATTCATTTTACCACAAATTACAAGATATTAAAAATATAAATATTAAAATTATGTAAAAAAATGTTATACTAATTATAAGAAGGCGATATAAAATGATTGGAACTGATATAGTATTTATTCCAAGACTTAAAAAAATGATAGATAATAATCCATCATTTATTAAAAAAGTATATACCAAAAAAGAGCTAGATATTGCGAGTACTATAAAGGAACCAATTAACTTTTTAGCCACCAGATTTGCAGCTAAAGAAGCCATTATTAAAGCTACTAATAGTAAGTTTGATTTTAATGAAATTGAAATATTAAAAGGTTCTTTAGGGGAGCCTATTCCTTCTATCATTAATCACGAAGAATATGCAATAAATTTATCTTTATCTTATGATAATGATTACGCTATTGCTTTTTGTATAGTAAAAAATAACAAAATATAAATAATTATATTGGTGCAAGAGTAATTCTATATGAAAAATATTCTGAAGCTTCTCCACCAAAACGACTAAAATTAAAAGCACCAGAAAGTCCACCGGAATCGTAACCGCCACCTCGAACAAACCAAGGATAGATGCCAAAAATAAACCAGGCCCAATCACTATACCAACTATTATGAGTTCTTACACCATTATCTCCATCATTATATTTAAAAAATGGCCCCGTTTCTCCTGTTGCATCACCTAATATTCTATTATTATATGATGAAATTAAACTATTTTTATCATATATATCTAAATAATCAAGTTGAGTATAGTATTTTAATTCGTCTATAGTAAATTCACTAGCACCAATTGTTTCATTTAGACAACCAGCAACGTATTCCCAACCACCACCTGACATATCATATATACCACTTATATTTCCGGTAGTACTCGCTAAATAGCCCGTTGCCGTATTCCATGGTTGCGTTATAGTTTTATCAGTACTTTCGGCATAAGTACCTAAACGAGTACTTTGATTAGTATTGGCAGCAGCTGAATAACCAGTTTTATAATCGCTTGTGTTATTAAGTCTTATTTCATTTCCTATTCCATATTGTGAGTGGGAAAGATAAGCTGCAGCTCCCCATTCTGTATTCTTTATCATATGACTATCTAAGTTTCTATCATAATTATATGAAGTCATAAATATATTTTTCACTGATATATTACGCACAAATAAACATCTGGCTTTATTATGACACTTGTAGTTTCTTCTCTATTTACTTCAGCTGTTTCTTTACTTGTTGCCCCTTTATATCCTGTTTCAAATTTACCTATCCATAAACCATTTAAATCTTTATCTCCTAAGGTAAATGCTGGATGGGTATAATATACTCCTGTTATACTTGGCTCTACCATTTTAAGGGCTTTGTCAATGTTACCAAATTTTATATCTATTAGTATTGATTTATTTAATGCTTGAGCTGTTGATGAATTATAGTCTTTATCTGTTAAAGTGTTTCCATCTGGAGCACTATTATATTTTCCTAAATCCCATACTTTATATTGATATCTTGGTATCCAGACAAAGTAACTTTCAATATCATCTTCTATTATGTGATCTCCAACTTGATAATTTGTATTACTTGGATTATCTACTAATATTACAGCATTGGCCCATCTTTTCTCACTATAATTATACCATTCACTATTTAAACTTGCATAATATACATCACCATTCGGTTTTATTTCTACTGGAATTAACTTTCCTTCATTATCAAATACAGGATCTGCTCCATTAAGTATTGGATCTACCCATTTATCTTTATGCATACCACTTTTTTCATACAATTCATCTATGGCTTCTTCGACATTATTTTTATTGTGATTAGTATAAGCTACTTTATTACTTTCAATATAGGCATCTACTGCATATACTGTTGTTATAGAAAATAGTAATCCTATGATAAAACCAATTATTATTTTATTATTATTATTTATTACTCTCTTCATCTATAATAACTTTCTCTTTATTATCTTTTTTATTATACCATAAATATCGTATTTATGTATATAAAACCATTATCTATTATAAGATAATTATAATATACCCCCCCCGAGAATCAAGACATTTTTTATCTTTTTGAAAAATTTAGCTATTAAAAAAAGAAAATAAAAACAGGATAATTTATTTTTTTAATTATCCTGTTTTGCTTTATTCGGCTAACTTAGTAATAGTTTGTTGCGTAGAATCTTTAAAAATTTCATCTCTAAAATCGTTAGTTTCAGTTTTTAACTTGTAGTATATTTCTTGTCTTAATGCTGTACTATATTGATAAGATAAATAAGTAGCAAATTTACCACGAGAACAATAATAATCAGTTGGGCAAGTTGGAACTCTATCAAGTTCACTTTGAACTCCTTCGGTAATATCAATGGCGTCTTTTTGCAACGATTCTACAAAAGCATCAATATAATCATCAACATTAATTATACTATCAAGGCGATCTAATTTATCTTTAATATCATTAAAGCGATATTTTTTGTAATCACTAAAGTTGGTGAAACGATTATTAGAAATTTGAGCTAAAGCCATGCTATCTGATTTATAATTTACGGTCGATGTACCTTTTTTTGGATGAGATAAATCTGAATAGATTTTATTTGGTTGATAATGAACATTACTTGCATATTCAACAAAACCATTATTATATCCCTTCCAACCAAGCATTTCATAACTTATCCATTTTAAAGCATAAGAATCAGGTCTACCATCTGGATTCCATGGTTGATACCAGTGAACGGTATTAATTCCTTCTCCACCATATGAATTATTACCACGAGATGAATAACGATAAACACCAGGATATAACATAATTCTATTATTAATTAAATCATTCATTGTTCTTAATGGTGTATTAAAATCAGTTAATTCATTTAATCTCGTATATTTAGTTGTTTCTCTAGCTCGATATTTAGCGAATTCATCATCTTTATAGAATGGACCTTCAAATTGATCAGTATCTTTACCATTTTCATCAACTACTCTAGTAAATTGTTTTGTTTCATTTGGATAAGATACTTGAATAGCTAAATCTTTTTGTGTATCAGCCGGAAGTTTTAAGAATGCTTGTGCTTCAATATAATCAATTACATAAACTGTTTCAAATAATTTACGATAGAAATCATGAATCTTTTCTGGACTATTGATTCTCTCTGGTGTTAGGTTAGATGCTACTGGGCCTAATTTTGCATCATTAGCTTTAGTTGCTTCTTCGACACTTTTTGCTGTTTTATCCATCATCATTGATAAATTCATTGTAATACTATTTCTATCAAATGATTGCATTAAGAAGTTATCAGCATAATCTTCGCCACCTGCATCAAAACGACGTCCATTATTTCTTAAGAATAATCTAGCATCAATAAGGTGAGCTGATTCATGTGACCAAGTTCTAAAGGTAACATGAGATGTATCATTATAACCTTCTTCAGCAAGCGTACTATCTAAAATACCTGCTACTTGCCATTCAAGACGAGGACCCCAGGCAGCAGCATTTACTCCAGCTGCAGCCGCCCACAAACCAGTTGCTTCGACAAAGTTTTTATGGAATGGTTCAGTTGTTGTATAAGCAGTATTACTAACAGAACCAGTTTCTGTTTTAGTAAGTCTCTTATCAACACTATAAATTAAAATATCATTAAATAATTTTTCATCTTCTAATATTGAATAAGCAGTATCAAAATATCTTTTCATTCTTGTTTCATAAGTTTTCATTCTCGCTTTTAAATTCTCTACATCACTTGGATTAGATGGATCAACTATATATGTTCTTTGCGCTCCAATTATATATTGAACTGGCATTGACATTATATAAGCTGCTCCTTCTGGTAAAGTAAGCATTGGTAAGAATTGATTTAATATCTCATCATTTGATTCACTGATAAAATGATCCCATAAAGTATATTTTACATTTGGATGTCCATCAATTGGAATTTCCACTAAAATACTTTTAACTTGACTACGAGTCCATGCTGATAAATCAGCATTAGTTAACCCTTTTACTAAATATTCAACTAATTTAGGTATGGTATTTAAATTAGTATATTTACCTAATACTTCATTATATCTTGTATTAGTTTGATTAGTATTAAAATTATCCCCACTACCATTACCTAAATATAATTCAACAATTTTATCGGTAGTTAAACTTTCATCAAAGCCTTTCATATTAAACATTATAAAGTCATATAACTTCATACCACCAATATCTAAATCATAGAATCTCTTTAAATAATTATAGACATATAAAGCCTTTTCTAATTTTTGCTCTTTTTTAACTTCACTTTCAATATAATTATTAATTGCGCTATTTGATGAAGTATTAGTATATTCACTATTAGATAAATATTTTAAGACAAATTCTTCTAAATCATATTTAGTATTTTCATTATAGAAATCACGATATAATCTAGAATCAGCATTAGTAGTTAGTATATCTAAATTATTAGTATAATCTAATCCTTTTAAGTAATTTGTTAAATTAACTACTACTTGCGAATCATTATTAATAACATAATGCTCATAATTATAATCGATATTTAACTCACTAATTTTATATGACGCTACCATATCATAGGTTTTATCATAATTAACTTTGTATTCTTCTTTAGAGCCATCAGTAAATATAATTTTTATATTCTTTATTTTCTTTGGATTATCAGTAGTTAAATAAGTAACTAAATTACCATTTTCATCAACTGGTACAATATGTTTAATAGTTTTAGTTACTAAATTACTATCTTCGGGAATATTCTTACTAGTTTCTACTATTTTTTTATCATCAAAGAAAGGCATTAATTTCATTAAATTTTTATATAATGTTTCATGTTTTTCTTGATAATCTTCAATTGTTTTATCATTAATTACTGATTTCTTTTCTATTTGAAAGATTGGTAAATTATTTATATTAACATCTTTAATATACCAAATATCTTCACTAAGTTTAACTCTATTTGCGAATAAATCATCATTAATTTCATCTTCTTTAATAATAGTTATACCATTTGAATTAGTTGCTTCTTTATTAATGAAGAAATAGTTATTATTTATAGTTCTAGCACTACTTATCATAGTTGTACTTGTATTACTTGCGATACTTACATTATTTTCATAAATAGATGCGTTATTACCATAAGCACTTGCAAAACCAAATACAGAACCAGATTGACCTCTAGTAGTTACTTTAGCATAATTATTTCGCATTGTAGTAGATTTAGCGTTACCTATAAATCCACTTGTATAGTTATAACCACCAGAAATAGTTCCTTCAGCATAACAATTTTCAACAACAGTATTATTATTTGAATTACCAATTAATAAACCATTTTGTTGTTCATAATAACCAGCATTTATAAGTACATTGGTAACACGACTAGTTTTTATTTTGGTATTATCTGCTACCCCAATTAAACCACCATTAGGATTATTAGCAGTAGATGTTCTTGTTACGCGATCGACTAAAACATATTCAATTATAGCCCCATTCGTATTATTAGCTAAAGCACCATGGCCATTGCCATCAAAGGTAACATCATTGATATTTAAATTTTTAACTTCACCAGTAAGAGTACCAAATAATGGTTTACTTAAGTTTTTAAAAGTATAACCATTACCATCTAATACACTAGAATAATTTTCAATATATACATTACGATCTAATTTAATTTTAGAAAAATCATAATTTTGATTTAAGGTAACTGGTTCATTTGCTTCTAATTTTGCAATTAATGATTCAATTGCAGTTTCTGGGTGGAATTCATTTTTAGCTTTATTATTTTCTTTTATTTCACCAAAATCAATTTCTAAATTGTTTTTCGCTCCACCTTCTTTAGTTACATAATCATAATCTAAAACTAAAATCAAATGATTTTGAACAGTTTTTACATCAACTATTTTAGTTCGAATAGCTGGCAGATTTTCCATTACAACTTCAACAAAATATGAATCTAATTTATCTTTTAATTCCGTAATTGAAATTTCATCAATTTTCTTGATACTTTCTTCATTATTATCATTAGCATATTTATATAAGTTAATATCAATAATATCTTTTAATTCAATATTATTTTTCTCTAATGATATTAATTCATCAAGAAGTAAAACATCACTATAATGGTTAGCAGTATCATCACCTTTATCAATATCTCGGTCATAATCTAAAGTAAGTTTGACATAATATCTTAAAATACTCTTATCTGCACGATTAATTACAATTTCATTTTGATAATTATTATTATATAGTTCTTTTCCTTTTTCATCAGTTACTGTTACATTAGCAAATCCTACTATTGCACCATCGGCATCATCTAAATCGATATTAATTGTAATATTATCATCATCAACTTTATACTTATAATCATTTATTTTAATAGCGTCTTTTAATACTTCAGGATTAAAGGTAAATGGCTCAGTTAAAGTAACTTTTTTACTATTATCTAAAATTATATCGGTAATAGTTATTGCTTTTTCGCCAAAACTAGAATAACCATCTATTATTAATTCATAATAATTATCATCTAATTTTGTTAAATTATATTCTTCATCTTTAATAACTACTTTGCTAGGTAATACACCTAAATTTTCATTAAGACCAGAAACTTTAAATTGTAATTTAACTTTTTCATTTTTTTCAAAATATTTATTACCTTTTTCACTAACAAGCTTGGCATCAGTAATATTTATTGTTTCATATGTATTATCATTATATAAACCATATTTTACTCGATAAAATTCACCTTTAACAGTTTTATTTTTCTCATTACTTATGTCATCAAAGGTATTAGTATCTAAATCATATGTTCCCTTAAATATTAAATCATAAGTTTTATTTTGATCTACATTAGTAAAGGTAATATTATTTGGTCCTACTTTGATATCTTTATCTACACCATTTAAAGTAATAGTTCCATCCGTAAATTCATCACTTTTAGCAGTTTCATCTAATACTACATCAAAATTAAAGGTAACTTCTTTTTTCTCATAATCTTCTTCAATTTCTAGATTTTCTATTTTTGGTTTATCTTTTAAAACATCTAATTTTAAAGTCGTTTCTGGTACAGAATAATAATCATTATATATTTTATAATAACCATCATTAGCTAGTTGAACCCGATTAGCAGTTAATTCAATTACACCCGCAGTGGCAGGAACATTAATATAAACTTTAGATTTATAACCACTTATTTGGTTAGCTGGATAATTAACGCCATTGATAGTTACTCCAGATACTCTACCATAACCACGGGCTTTAACAGAATCAGCGATTGTTACTTCCACCGCAATTTGATAATTCTTTTGCATCTTGGTTGGGAATAAACCATCAACTTGTTCAACATTTCTATCGTTAACTACATACATTCTATCAATTCTAATTTCATCATTACTATAAACTAAAACTGTATTTTCGCCAATACATTCATTAGCATAGAAATATTTTTGAGCAAGTTCATAATCTGCTAAAACTTTTACGGTATATCTGCCATCAGTATTGCCATTATAAGAAAGTTCAACTTTTATTGTATCTTTACTAGCAAATTCAGCATAATTAAGAACTTTAGTAGAAACTATTTTACCAGTTGAATCAACTAAAGCCACATTTAATTTTTTAAGAGCATTATTTGAATCAATTATACTAAAATTAGCTACAACACTTTTATTAGCTTTATTTACACTTAGTGTTAATCCATCCGCTTTAGGAGCTTCTTTTAAAACAGTATAAGTTAATTCGTTTACTTTATAATCTTTTGTATTTTCAAATGTTTTAGCCCCATTATTCATACTAACTTTATCTAAAGTAACTGTATGTTTGCCTGGATTAATATCTACATTAGATAATTCTATTTGATATGTATCTTTATCAATTTTAGTAACTTCATATTGACTACTTTCACCATCAATGGTTAATTCTGCTCTATTTATAAATGTACTTCTAGTATTAGTACTTTTAAATGTTAATATTGGATATTCATTAGGTTTAAGAGCATCTGTAATACTAGCATTAGTAAGAGTAAAATTATATTCGCCACCTACTATGAAAGATTCTAAAGACATCTCCTTATTATCAACACTATTTTGTTTATTTTCTTTATTAGAATCTAAATCATAACTACCAATAACTTTAACTACATAACTTTCACCATCTTGAAAATTATAATTTATAGTAGCTTTACCACTTTTTTGAACATTTTCTGTAAGATTTTGATCATCTTTTCCAGTAATTGTGATTGTTCCACTAGTAAGTGCATTATCTGGATCATGTAATTCATAGCTTATCGATTCATTATCTTCATTTAAATTCAATTTGTTAACATATGGAATATCTTTTAATACATATACAGAAATATTAGCAGTAGCTTTTATTTCAATATCATTTTCTAAAATTATTTTTTCTATTTTATAAGTTTTATCACCAGCTACATTTAATGTTTCTAAATTGATTGCATATGATCCATCATTTATTTTACTAGCATCAACAACTTTATTATTTTCAAGCACAAATGATTTTATCGTAGAACCATCATTAGGTTTAATATCTGATTTTAATTTAAATTCTACTATTTCATTTTTAGGTACAAAGTTTTTATTACTTTCTGGCGTTAAAGTAGCTGTATATATTTTAAATTGTTTAGTATCAATTAATTTTTTATCCACTTCCTTATATTTACTAGCATTTTCACAGTTATGACGACTATAATTCGCTTTAATATCTAAATCAAAAGTACTACCAGCAAGTTCATCTGCAAATGCATCTAAGGCAATTTCCTTGAAATCTTTATCTATGGCAATTGTTTCGGTTTTACCACCATCTTTAGCTATAACTAAATTACCAATAGCATTTTTATCTAAAGCATTATCCGGATCTTTTATAGTAAAGCTTATAACCGGAATATTTTTTGATTCATCAATTAATAAATCTTCTATTGTAGGAACGTCTTTTAAAACATCTACTTTTAAAGACAAGCTTTCATCTATATCTTCATCATCCATTATTACATTTCTAATTGTATATTTTTTTTCTTCGGCTTTATTTGGGGCAGTAATAGTAACACTATAGATACCATTTTCATCTTTTTGTGGTTCATATACGCCATCACCAATGGTAACTTGACTAATTTTAGCATCTTCATTAGTTGGATTTATTATTGCTTTAAATTTTAAAGTTATTTCTTCCCCTTTTTCAGTATAATAAACTTCTTCTTCATTAGCATTTTGTAATTCAACATTATAAATAGTAAGATTATGTTCATATTTGGCCGTGCCATCATTAGCATCATTATTGACATTACTATCTAAATCATAATTACCAACTATATTGATATTATAAGTATCTCCTTCTTTTAAATTGATATTATTATAAGCATAATCTTTCGTATCTAAACTTAAATTTTCCGCAAAAACTTCTTTATTATCTTTATTAGTTATTTTGATATTGGCATCTTTAATTGCATTATCATTATCTTTTAAAGCAAAAGTAATTTTATTTGTTTTTTTATGATAAACAAAGTTTTCTATTGTTGGTTCATCTTTTAAAACATCATAACTAATTTCATAATGACACAAAACATCAGTTCCATCTTCTAATTTAACTGCACTAATAATAATATTTTTAGCACCAGCAATTTTATTATCATCAAGAACTAATTTAAGATGACCATCTTCATAAGTTACATCAACATATTGTTCCCCAATTAAAACTTGTTTAACATCTTGAGCAATAATTTGTGGTTCAAAATCAACATCAAATAAATAATCATGATTTGTTTTTTTAGTTAAAAATATTTCATCGGTACTTTTTGGTGTAATAGTAATTTTACCCACAGTAATAACATTTAAACCATTATTAAGAAATTGTTCTTCATAATTATTGTTATCACCAATTTTACTGTCTAAATCATATTTACCCGTAATAACAATAGTATAAACTCCACCAATATCTAATTTTGGTTTAAAAGTAAATGAATTTTTAGTAAGATCTAATTCTTCTTCAAAAACTACTTTAAAATTATCAAAATCATCAGGATTTGTTTGAATAGCGCTATTTTTAATATCTTCTTCGGTTATATTACCTTCAAAAACAGTTATCCTAGCACTTTGCAAAGCTTTATCTTTATCTTTTACAGTAAAAGATAATTCACTAGTTCTAATGTCATGACTTAAATCATCTACTACCGGACGATCTTTTAATACTTCTTTAGTAATTTTTAAATTAGTTTTTCTTTTCACTCCATTAGAAAGTTCAACTTCTTCAATTACAAAATTATGTACACCAGCTTCTTTATTATCTACGATAGCTATATATACTCCACTTACTAATTCTACATTGTAATATTTATTATCTATTTTAACTTTAGTTATTTTAGCTTCTTTTGGTGTAATTTCAGCCGTAAATTTAAGCGTTATTTTACCCTTTTCAACATAATATTCATTATCTTCTTTTAATTCTTTTAAAGTTACTTTAGTATTATCTTCAATTTGTTCCGTAGTATTACCTATATCTTCAATATCTACTTTGCCATCATTATTGACATCATATTTATTAGTATTTGTTTTATTTTTTTCTTTTGTTCCTTCAATATTAATTAAATAATCAATTATTTCTTCAGCATCATGATAATCTTTTTTACCATCATTATTGACATCAGTTTTATTAAAATTTAACCAAAGTAGAATTATAGTTATTAGTGCTAAAACAATTTCTAATGCTATTAAAGCAAAAATTGTTTTCTTTTTCTTATCATCATTATTCTCTTTATTTTTATTATTAATAATTAAAATAGTAATTAACCCAATGACATCTAATATACCCAAAAATATTATAAGGGGAATATTATTATATGTTTTAATAATATTTTCTTCATCTTCAACTATTTCATTTTCTTTATTTGCTGGTACTATTTCGCCATCTTTGGCATCTTTTGTAACTAATATTTTAAGAGATGTTGTATCTAAATTTTGCACCTTATCGCCATCAGTATAAGTAATATTAGTTAGAGCTATATTAGTATTTCCAACATTAGCATCATCTTTAACTTTTAAATTAACCGTAAAAAGTGTATCTCCGTCATTTAGAGATATTTTGCCTGTTTTATTAATAATACCAAATTTATTTGTTTCTTTACTATATTTAATACTTTCATCATTTTTAATAGTAAAATTACTATCATTAACTATTTGAAAAACATTTTTGTCATACTTTAATGTTGCCATAATAGCATATGCTTCCATTTTATTTGGTACACTCGCAGTTACTTTTACTTCATCACCAACTTTTAAATCAGTTTTATCAATTTTTAACTCTACTGATTCTTTTGCCAAAACACTTATTGGTAATAAAATTATAGTTATTAAAAATACTAATAAGTATTTAAATTTTTCTTTCATAAATAATCACTCCTAAAATAATATTAAATATCACATAATCATTTTATTCTATAAAATTAAACAATGCAATAATAAATTCCTATTTTCTCTTATAATTTTTTATTTTTTATTTATCAAAAAAATAACGATGACAAGTCGTTATTTCTAGTTTGGAATTAACCTAAGCTTAGTCTTAGCTTAAAGTTACTTGTTCGAAGTTTTCTTTCTTCATATGATCATATACCTAATAACTAACAAGACCTATAAAGGTATTCTTAAAGCATCTTCATATAACAAAATATGATAAGAAATAATAATTAATAAACTAATGTAGATTAACTATTATTAATCGCTATTATATTATTAAGTAATTCTACTATAACATTATTTTTTACATTTTGCAATAGTTTAGGAAAAATTTGATTTTTATTTTCTTTACTTCCACCATACTTCATACGATTCTCCATTAAATATTCCTTTTAAATTATTATTTTCCATCCATATATCACAATATCCATCTTCTTCAGCATTTTCAGCACAAATACATAGCTTTTTCTCATTACTTAAATGAAATATTATTTCTTTAAAATAACTTCCACCAGCTGATCTAGTTTCATCAGTAGCAGGATTTATAATATATTCATCAGTAAATTTATTTAATTCATAATCAACAATACTTGCATCATAACAATCAAACTCAAAATTATTTTTATTTTTTATTTCTGAAATACTCAAATCTCTTAAATTAGATACTTTTATATCAATCATATTAAACCAATTATAATTAAAAATTAATACTGTATCATCATCAAATACTAAATAATTAGGTTCATCAGTAGTGTATATTTTATCTGTAAATTTATTGTTGTCAAACATCCATAAAGCACCCGTAGGAATAAATGCTTTTATTTTTTTATCCTTTATAATACGCAAAAACTCTTTAAGAAATTCATTAAATGAATTATATTCATCAAAATAGTAATTATAATTTCTTTTTATTTTCATAGTAATTACCCCATTTAAAATATTTATTAACTTAATATAACATAATTAAAAAGAAAACTCCATCATACGATGAAGTTGTTTTATAAAAATTAATTACTTTTTTCTTTAATAGCAGCTTGTGCTGCGGCAAGTCTAGCAATAGGTACACGATAAGGTGAGCAAGACACATAATTAAGACCTACTTTATGACAGAATTCCACACTAGATGGTTCACCACCATGTTCGCCACAAATACCAAGTTTTAAATCAGGTCTTGTGCATCTACCTTTTTCTGCTGCCATTTGAACAAGCATCCCAACACCAGTTTGATCAAGTTTAGCAAATGGATCAATTTCATAGATTTTATTTTGATAATAACTATCTAAGAATTTACCAGCATCATCTCTTGAGAACCCAAATGTCATTTGCGTTAAGTCATTAGTACCAAATGAGAAGAATTCTGCTTCTTCCGCAATTTTATCAGCAGTAAGGGCTGCTCTTGGAATTTCAATCATGGTACCAATATGATATTTAATATCACTATTTTTTTCTTTCTTAACTTTTTCAGTAGTTTCGACGATAATATCTTTAACAAATTTTAATTCTTTAACTTCGCCAACTAAAGGAATCATTATTTCTGGAACAATATCATAGCCATCTTCCGCTTTTACTTCAATAGCAGCTTCCATTAAAGCTCTAGTTTGCATTCTCGCTATTTCTGGATAAGTGACCGCTAGACGACAACCACGATGGCCCATCATTGGGTTAAATTCATGAAGTTCAGCACATTTATTTTTGATATCTTCAACAGATACACCCATATCTTTCGCTAAATCTTTAATTTCTTCTTCGGTATTTGGTAAGAATTCATGTAAAGGTGGATCAAGATAGCGAACTGTCATAGGAAGCTCTTTAAGTTCCTTATACATTGCCTTGAAATCACCTTTTTGGAATGGAATAAGTTCATTTAAAGCTTTTTCTCTTTCTTCTACCGTATTAGCTAAAATCATTTTTCTAATTTTAGGAATACGGTCGGCTTCAAAGAACATATGCTCTGTCCGACATAAACCAATACCTTCAGCACCAAGTTCAATGGCTCTTTTAGTATCTCTTGGATTATCAGCATTAGTTCTAACACCAAGCTTACGATATTTATCAGCCCAAGCCATAATACGACCAAAATCACCAGCAACTTCGGCTTCTTTGGTTTCAATATCACCCTTATAGATTTTACCAGTATTACCATCTAGAGAAATATAATCACCTTCATGGAAAGTAACGCCACCAAGTTCAAAATGTTTCTCTTCTTCATCAATTTTAATAGCGCCGCATCCAGCGACACAACAAGTACCCATACCACGAGCAACAACGGCCGCATGACTAGTTCTACCTCCACGAACAGTTAAGATACCTTGACTTGCGACCATTCCTTCAATATCTTCCGGTGTAGTTTCAAGACGAACTAAAACAACTCTTTCGCCCTTTCCACCTTTACCAAGTCTTTTAGCATCTTCCGCCGTAAATACTACTTTACCAGAAGCAGCACCCGGAGATGCCGGTAAACCTTCACCAATTGCTTCGGCCTTATCTAAAGCTTCTTTTACAAATGTTGGATGTAATAATTGATCTAAACTTTTAGCTTCAATTCTTAAAACCGCTTCTTCTTCTTTAATCATTCCTTCATCAACTAAATCACAAGCAATTTTAATAGCGGCATGCGCTGTTCTTTTACCATTTCTGGTTTGTAAGAAATATAATTTACCATTTTCAATTGTAAATTCCATATCTTGCATATCACGATAATGATCTTCTAGTTTTTGAGCAAGGTCCATAAACTCTTTATAGCATTCTGGTAAATCTTCTTGAAGTTTTGTAATAGGCTCTGGCGTTCTAACACCAGCTACAACATCTTCACCTTGAGCATTAATTAAATATTCACCATAAATACCTTTTTCCCCAGTTGCTGGATTTCTCGTAAATGCAACACCAGTACCTGAAGTATCACCCATATTACCAAATACCATGGCTTGAATATTAACCGCAGTTCCCCAATCACCTGGAATATCATTCATTCTACGATAAACGATAGCTCTTGGATTATCCCACGAACGGAATACTGCTTCAACTGCCCCGATTAATTGCGTATGAACATCTTGTGGGAACTCTTCACCATGCATATTTTCACTATAAACTTTTTTAAATCTCTTAACTAATTCTTGTAAATCTTCTGTAGTAAGTTCATTATCATAAGTAATGCCTTTTTCACTTTTTACCTCATCAATAATTTTTTCAAAGTATGATTTAGGTACTTCCATTACTACATCAGAATACATTTGAATAAATCTTCTGTAAGAATCATAAGCAAATCTAGGATTATTACTAGATTTAGCAAAGCCTTCGACTGATTCATCATTTAAACCTAAATTAAGGATAGTATCCATCATACCAGGCATAGAAGCTCTAGCACCACTTCTTACTGATACAAGTAAAGGGCGTTCTTTATCGCCAAACTTCTTTCCTGCTAATTCTTCTAATTTTTTTAGCGATTCTTCAATTTCTTTAATAATTTCATCTCGAATTACTTTGTTATTTTGATAATAATCAACACATGCTTCTGTAGATACGGTAAAACCTTGCGGAATAGGCATACCTAAATTAGTCATTTCGGCTAAATTAGCCCCTTTACCACCAAGGATTTCACGCATGTCTTTATTACCTTCTTTAAACATATAGACATATTTTTTTGCCATAATAAAATCCTCCTAATTTTTATTTTAACATAAAAAAATAAGTTTATTTGCAAAAACTTATCTTTTTTAGACTCTTTATTGACGATTTTTATCGGGATGATATTTTAAATATTCTTGTCTTAATCTTTCATTACTAACATGGGTATATATTTCGGTTGTATTTAAATTTTCATGACCTAGTAATTCTTGCACACTTCTTAAATCAGCCCCATTATTAAGTAAATGAGTGGCATAAGTGTGTCTTAAAGTATGGGGAGATAATTTATGTTCTATTTCTTTCATTTGGGATATTTTAATAAAAATATTTTCCATACTATTTCTTGATAACTTACCACCAATACTATTAATAAATAAATAATCAATTTCCCCATTTTTTAAAAAATCTTTCCTTACTTTTAAATATTTTTCTAAAATTTCTTTTAAAGACTCACCAAAATAAGCAATTCTCTCTTTTCTTCCTTTTCCAAATACTCTTATAGACATATTATGCATATCAATATCATCTATTTTAATATTACTTGCTTCACTAACTCTTATTCCTGTTGAATATAAAAGCTCTATTAGACATTTATTTCTAATATCTTCTTTCGTATCTTCTTTTAAAATATTCAAAAGATTTTCTACTTCTACAATATTTAAATAATTTGGTAATTTCTTTTCAATTTTGGGATTTCTAATTCTTTTAAAAATATTTTCTTCAATTAATTTAATTTCTACTAAATAAGTATAAAAATGTCTCAAACTACTTAAAAATCTTGATATAGATTTATTGCTATATTTTTTTTCATCTAAATATTTTAAATAATCAATTATATCATTTTTAGTTAAATTTAAATAATTTAAATTATTATTATTTATATATTTAGTAAATAACTCTAAATCTTCTTGATAATCAATTATAGTCATTTTAGTATAATTTAATTCTTTTTCAATATATTCTAAAAATTTTTGTTTAGCTTCTTCTATCTTCATAACTAAATTATACTACAAAAAAAATTAAATGACTATGCAACATCATTTAATTTTTCTAATATTCTTTTATTTTGATTATTATAATTAGCTCTATAAGTACTATGATTAATAAAATCTTTTTCTTTATCTTCTTTTGTTTCATCAATTATTTGCTCTTTATTAAGCATTTTATAGATACTAATATAAATATTTCTACTCTTTGAATAAGGAAGTTCTTCAATTAATTTAAATATATCCTTTTTAAAGCCATTTTTTAAAGCACTTTTAAATCTTTCAAGCATTCTTTTAATAAAGTCAGGATCATTAAAACTACTTTCTACTATCTTTTTATAAGCTCCAAATAATTTGTTTTTAAAATTTTGATCTATTTCTTCTTCACTAATTTGAAATTCCATAATATTTTGGTGTATTTCTTTAGTTAAAACTGTTAAATTATGTTTATGTCGAGCATCACTAATAATTCTAAGTCTTCCATCTAAATATTCAGGACGAGCCATATTACTTCTTATAATTGATTCTCTTATTTCTCCTTCGGTAAATTCACATGTAAAAAAATCAATACTAAGAATATCGCTAGGTATTTCATGATCAGCAATATCAAGTCTATTAATATCAATAATATTATAATCACCCAAACGTTTTTCTAATACTAAATAATAATTAATTTTTTCATTTTTCATAATAAAATCCCCTTTTCTTAAAGGAGATTTATTATAGCATACGTATTACATTATGTCAAATTATTTAATTGGAGTAAGAACTAGGCGAAAAGAAGTAGAATAACTTAATCCACCATTACCAATAAAAGCTGCAAATTGCCCAGCTTCTGCACCATCATTAAAGCCATTACCACGAGAAAACCAAGGTCTATTTGGTTCAACAAAGTAATTTCCATCACCATACCAACTATTATGATGAGAATTAGTTCCTACACCAATATAAAAACTATAAAAGGGGCCTAATTCTCCAGTGGCATCCCCTAGAATTCTATTATTATAAGATGTTTCAGTACTAACATTGGGATACTTATCAATATAGCCATTAGCCATTTCAGTTGCTAAAGTTGAAGTGTCAAAGCCACTATCACCTACTAGGCCTTCCATACATCCCGCTACTAATTCCCATGATCCACCACTCATATCATATACTCCACTAATATTGCCGGTTGTACTTCCTAAATGACCAGTTGGTGTATTCCATGGTTGAGTTTGGGTTTTATCATTGCTTTCTACATAAGTACCTAAACGAGTACTTTGATTTGTATTTGGGGCTGCTACATAACCAGTCATATAATCACTAGTATTGTTTATTTCTACTTCATTGCCAAGACCATATTGTGAATGAGATAAATATGCTACCGCTCCCCATTCCGTATTCTTCATCATATGACTATCTAAATTTCTTTCATAATTAAATGATGTCATGAACATATTTTTAATAGAATTATATCGCCACGAATGAACATTTGGTTTTACTATTACATTTGTAGAATCTTCTCTATTTACTTGTGCACTAGTAGTGCTATCTGCTCCTTTATATCCGGTTTCAAATTTGCCTACCCAGATACCATTTAAATCTTTATTTCCTAAAGTAAAGGCTGGATGAGTATAATATACTCCTGTTGTACTTGGCTCTGTCATTTTGGGTATATTATTTGGTGTTCCAAATTGGATATCGATTATTCTTGATTTATTCATTGCTTGGGTTGTTGATGTTGCATAACTTCCATTTACTAATGTACTTCCATCTGGAGCACTGATATATTTTCCTAAATCCCATACTTTATATTGATATCTTGGAATCCACACAAAATAACTTTCAATATCACTCTCTAGAATATGATCTCCAACTTTATAATTTGTATTACTGGGACTATCTACTAATATAATTGCATTGGCCCATCTTTTTTCACTATAGTTATACCATTCACTATTTAAGTTAGCATAATATACATCTCCATTAGGTTTTATTTCAACTGGTATTAATGGATCTTTTAATACAGGATCCGCTCCATTAAGTATTGGATCTACCCATTTATCTTTATGCATACCACTTTTTTCGTATAATTCATCTATTGCTTCTTCAACATTATTTTTATTATGATTATTATAGGCAACTTTATTACTTTCGATATAAGCATCTACTGCATATACTGTTGTTACTGATAATACAACGCCTATTAATATACCAAGTATAAATATACATTTATTATTTATTCTCTTCATTTATAATAATCTCCTTATTATCTTTAATTATTTATGGGTGCTAAAATAAGACGAGTAGTTGCATTATTTAATTTTATGCCTGAACTAGGGCCAAAAGCAAATTGACTAGCTAATGTGCCAGAGCCAGAATCCATACCACGAGTTAGCCAAGGCTGACCAGGATCAAAAAAAATTGAATAATCATAATACCAACTATTATGTGCTCTTGGATAACCATCGCTATCAATAAAATTATAATATGGGCCTATTTCTCCAATGGCATCACCTAAAATACGCTTATCATATGCATAATTAGTAGTATCACTAGCATATTTATCTATATATCCGGCAGCTATTTCAGTATTTAGTAAATCAAGAGTAAAATCACTTGCACTTATATTCCAGGTATTTTCTAAACAACTAGCTACATATTCATGTGCTCCACCACTCATATCATATACTCCGGTAATATTGCCTGTTGTACTGGCTAAATAACCTGCTTCAGTATTATAAGGTTGAGTTACTTGTGGGTCAGTAATTGATCCATTTTCTCCCGGAATTTTAGTTTGATTAGTACCTGGAGCAGCAGCATAACCTGTTATATTATCTTTAGCATTATTTATATTTACTGCTGTATTAATACCATAAGCAGAATGTGATAAATAAGCTACTGCTCCCCATTCTGTATTCTTTATCATATGACTATCTAAATCTCTTTTATATTGTTTTGCAGCATCAAAAAAGGTCCTTACTGTTTCATTTCGCCATGACGTTACATTTGGTTTAATAATAATATCTGCTGCATTTGTTCCACCTGTTTCAAATTTCCCTATCCAGATACCATTTAAATCTTTATTTCCTAAAGTAAAGGCTGGATGAGTGTAATATACTCCTGTTGATGTTGGTTCTGCCATCTTTGGATATTTATCATATGTACCAAATCTTATATCTATTGTTCTATAGTTAACAAACAATTTATAGTAAGATGTATCATTTTGATCTTGAACATCTTTCATGTTTGAAACTGCTATCGCATTTGAATATTTTCCTAAATCCCATACTTTATATTGATATCTTGGTATCCAGACAAAGTAACTTTCGATATCATCTTCTATTATGTGATCTCCAACTTGGTAATTTGCATTACTAGGTTCATCAATTAAGATAACTGCGTTAGCCCATCTTTTTTTCTTATAATTATACCATTCACTATTTTCGTTAGCATAATAAACTTCACCATTGTCTTTTATTTCAACTGGTATTAATGGACTCTTTAATACAGGATCTGCTCCATTAAGTATTGGATCTACCCATTTATTTTTATGCATGCCACTTTTTTCGTACAATTCATCTATGGCTTCTTCGACATTGGTTTTATTATGATTATTATAGGCTACTTTATTACTTTCAATATAGGCATCAATTGCATATACTGTTGTTAAAGATATTACTAAGCCAAGTATTAAACCAAAAATAAATTTATAGTTATTTATTATTATTCTTTTCATTTATAATAACCTTCTCTATTATCTTTCTTATTATATCACAAATATCGTATTTATGTATACAGAACCATTATCTATTATAAGATTATTATAGTATACCCCCCCCGAGAATCAAGACGTTTTTTATCTTTTTGAAAAATTTAGCCATTAAAAAAGCACAATTTTGTGCTTCTTAATATATATTAATTATTCACCTTTAACTTGATTCATTACTTCTTCAGCAAAGTTATCATTTCTTTTTTCCATGCCTTCACCAACTTCATAACGAACCATTTTAATTACCTCACCATTATTATTAGCAACATATTTAGCTACAGATAAATCACCATCTTTAATAAATGGTTGTTCAACTAAACAAATTTCTTTAAAGAATTTTTTAATACGACCTTCAACCATTTTTTCAGCAATATCAGCAGGTTTTCCTTCATTCATAGCAAGTTCTTTTTGAACTTTTCTTTCATTTTCAACAACATCTGCTGGTACTTCTTCAATATTTAAATATAATGGTTTCATTGCAGCAGCTTGCATTGCTACATCCTTAGCAACATCTGTATTTGCACCTTTAAGAACAGTTAATGCAGCTATTTTGCCACCCATATGTAGGTAAGTACCAAATACTTCACCTTCATTTAAAGTAACAATTTCAAATCTTCTTAAAGATAGTTTTTCACCAATTTTAGCAACCATGGCAACGATATAATCTTTAACTTTACCATTTTCAGTTTCAACTTCGTTGGCTTCTTCTAATGTTTTAGCATCACTTTTTAAAAGTGCACGACCAATAACATTAATCATATTAATGAATTCTTCATTTTTTGATACAAAGTCAGTTTCAGAATTAACTTCTAAAATAACTGCTTTATTACCATCAACAAAGATATTAGCTAGTCCTTCAGCTGCTATACGAGATTCTTTTTTAGCAGATTTAGCAATACCTTTTTCTCTTAAATAATTCATTGCTTCATCCATATTACCATTGCATTCAGATAAAGCTTTTTTGCAATCCATCATACCTGCGCCTGAAGTTTCACGCAATTCTTTAACCATACTAGCAGTAATTTCCATAAAATTTCATCCTCCCTTTTTATTTTAAACTATTAATTAATTCATCTTTTTTCATGGTACTATAACCTTTAATACCAGCATCTTTAGCCATAGCTTTTAGCTCAACTAAAGTTTTTTTAGATAAATCTTCTTTTTCTTCTTTTGTTTCTTTTTTAGTAGTCTTTTTAGGTTTTTCTTCCTTTTTCTCTTCAACTACTTCTTTTACTTCTTCTATTTTTTCTTCTTTAACTTTTGCTTCTTTTTTAGGAGCTTTCTTTACTTCTTTAACTTCTTTTTCTTCAACAGAATCATCTTTTTTAGCTTGATCAAATTTTTCTGATTTAATCAATTCTTCCATATTAGTTTCTTCTTTAGAAGTACCTTTTTTATCTTCCTCACTAATGTAATCAACCATTTCTAAGCCATTAGCTTCACAAATAGCATTATTTAATACCCCAAGCATAACTTTAATACTTCTAACAGCATCATCATTACCTGGAATAACAAAGTCGACATCATCAGGATCCCCATTAGTATCAACAATACCAAATACCGGAATATTTAGTTTTCTTGCTTCTTTAACTGCGTTGTATTCTTTCTTAGGATCAACAACGATTAATGCTTGTGGTAATTTATCCATTTCTCTAATACCACATAGAATACGATTTAATTTATCATATTCTTTCTTTAAACCGATAACTTCTTTTTTAGGTAAAACTTCAAATTTACCATCTTTCTCCATGTTTTCGATTTCTTCAAGTCTCTTAACACGACGACGAATAGTTCTAAAGTTAGTAAGAGTTCCACCTAACCATCTTTCAGTTACATAGAAAGATTTACTACGTAGAGCTTCTTCAACACAAACTTCTTGTGCTTGTTTTTTAGTTCCCACAAATAAGAACTTTCCACCATTTTCCGCAATTGTTTTGATTTCATTGTATGAAACCTCTAACAATTCTTGGGTTTTTTGCAAGTCAATAATATATATATCTTCTCTTGCTGTAAAGATATATTCTTTCATTTTGGGATTCCATCTTTTAGTTTGATGGCCAAAATGAACTCCAGCTTCTAATAAATAACTCATAGAAACTACGGCCATAAAATATCACTCTTCCTTTCGTTTTTCTTCTTAATTTTTAATACCCTTACCACTTAAATATATTTAAGCACTCGGCGTGGGCTAAAAATTAATGTCTATTTGACTTTTAAAGCCATACATATTGTAACAAATTATATGCTTGAATACAAGCAAAAAACACTTATATTTAATTTCTAAATAAAAAATCTAATTATTGACAATTTTATTTTATCTATGATATATTTTAAAAAGAAAACCAGTAGGACTATTCGGTGAAACATCCGATATACCGCTGGTTTTTTATAGTATTAAATAAATTTTATTCTTCAATATTATGATAATTACTAAAATCACAGCCACAATAATCTTGCCGATATAAATTATATTTATGTGATAGTTCAATTGATTTCTTATAGCCATCTTTTTTCTTAAAATCACTATATAACCATTTTATATTATAAATATTAGACAACTCTTCGCCAATTTTATTTAAAACTTCGGCATTCTTATAAGGGCTTACTGTAAGAGTAGTTCCAAAATACTCATAATTATTTTCTTTAGCAACTTTAGCAGTTTTCTCTAGTCTTAACCGATAACATAGATGGCATCTTTCACCACCTTCTCTATCTTCTTCATGACCTTTAATATATTCCCTATAAGTATCATTATCATAATCAATATCTAAAATTCTTACATTAGGTAAATTTAATTCTTTAATTAATCTTATTTGTTCACTCTTTCTTTTTTCATATTCACTTTTAGGTTCAATATTAGGATTATAATAAAGAATAGTTATATCAAAATAATCTTTTAAATAAGTAATTACATAAGATGAACATGGACCACAACAACTATGAAGTAATAATTTTGGCTTATAATCTAAGTTTTGAAGTAATTCTTCTAATTTTTTATCATAATTAATCTTCATTGTTTTCATCCTTTTCTTCATCTGTATCTTCAGGATTTACTATTTTATCTTCTTCACAATTATTAAAATGATTATTTTCACTATTACTATCTAAATATAAACATCCTTTAGTATCACCATTTTTATTTTCAATGGCATCATATATTTCTAAATAATCATTAAATTTTTCAATATTAATCGTATTAATATATACTTGATTTCCATCATTCATCCGAAATAAGAATCTTTTATCATCAATAACTTTATCATTAATCATTGATCTACTATATTCTATTTCACTAACTAAACTTAATACTTCTTTATCTATTTTATTTAATTTCTCTATAAATTCTTTATATATATCATCTGGAACATAATTAATAAGAGTAGGTACTCCCAAATATTCTTTATTATATGGAATTTCTCTTCCACTAGATAAAACTATTTTTTTATTATTCCAATTATAAAATAATATTTTATCTTCCGTTATTTTTAATTTTAATGTTCCAAAATAATTTTTCGATATTTTTACATCACTAATTAAATCTATTTCAAGTAATTTCTTTTTAATTTTACTCTTGCTTACTGTAAGTATTTTAGCATCTTTTAAATCTAGATAATTAGCAATATAGTTATCTTTTAAATAGAAATTTCCTTCAACTTTAATATTTTTTATTGGAACATTACTAAAATAATAGATAGCTATACCTAATAAAACTATAATAAATAAAAAGGTAAAAAATCTTTTCGTATTAAGTTTTCTTTTTTTCTTTTTTTTATCCATTCTAATCCCACTCTACTACAACTTGTTCTAATTCTAATTCTACATTAAATTTATTTTTTACTTCTTCTTGAATTTTTTTTATTAACTTTTTAATATCTTCACTTGTTGCATTTCCTTTATTAATAATAAAATTAGCATGCTTTTCGGAAATTTGGGCATCACCTATACAATAGCCTTTAAGACCGGCATCTTCAATTAATTTACCTGCAAACATTCCTTCTGGATTTTTAAAAACACTACCAGCATTTTTATATTCTAATGGTTGACTATTTTGTCTTTTTAATCTATTTTCTTTGATAATACTCTCTAATTCTTCTTTGTTTCCTTCATCAAGATAAAAACACGCTCTTAAAATAATATCATTATTATCTTTAAATTCGGTATGACGATAAGATACTTCAAAATCACCTTTACCAAGAGTATCAATTTCATTATTTCTAAGAACAACTATTTCATTTAAATAATCATAAATAGTATGATCTTTAACCCCCGCATTACCATATAGGGCACCACCTAAAGAACCAGGAATACCCGCTAGATACTCAAATCCTTTTAAATTATTATTAACGCATTCCTTAACTAAAGTGCCTAAAACGACACCAGCTTCAGCTTTAACATTACGACCATTAATTTTGATTTTATTAAAATATTCTAAACTAATAATTACCCCATCAAAAGGTTTATCAGGTAAAATAACATTAGAGCCTTTACCTAAAACATAATATTTAATTTTATTTTTACGTAAATAATCAACTAAAAAATATAATTGTTCTTCATCTTTTGGCTTAACTAAATACTTACAACTAGTCTTAATACCATAAGTATTATAAGCTTCTAATGAAGCATTTTCTATTACTTCTCCAAATTTATTTAGCATTTTTCATAATCTCCTTTATTTTCTCATATATTTTCTCACTACTAGATGGCATAATATTTTCATATAAATTATTTTTTAGATTGCGATATTCTTCATTATTACTTAAAAGTCCTTTAACTCTTTCATATAATACTTTACTATCTAAATCTTTTTCTTCAATCATGATAGCCAAATTTTTATCTTGCATCGCTTTCGCATTATAATATTGATGGTTATTAGCAACATTTGGACTAGGTATTAAAATACTAGGAACTCTAGCAACCAGTAACTCACTAATAGTACCTGCCCCTGCTCTACCTATTACTAAGTTACAACTTTTGAGCAAAGCACTTAAATTATCTAAATAAGGCATTACTTTAATATTACTGTTAAATTTATTCTTATTAAATTCTTCATAATTTCCTTTACCAGTAATAAATAATACTTCATAATCTTCTTTACCACTTAGGTTTAGAAATTCTACTAACTTTTCATTCATCGCACTACTACCTAAAGATCCAGATGTAATTAAAACTAATTTTTTATTTTTAGATAAACCTAATTCATCTTTTCTTATTGGTTTTAAAGTTAAAACATTATCACCAGATGGATGACCTGTATAAATACAATTTACACCTTTATCAAAATACTTTTCACTTTCTTTAAATGAAGTAAATACTGCATCAACACCTCTACTTAAATATTTATTAGTTTTACCTGGAATAATATTTTGTTCATGAATTACACTTTTAATGTTTAATTTTCTAGCAGCCATTATAACGGGCATCGTAACATAACCACCAACCCCAATTACAATATCTGGTTTAAAATCTTTCATTATCTTTAAACATTTATTATAAGCTTTATAAAGTAAATAAACATTCTTAAAATCTTTTAAAATATTTTTACTAAAACCATATATTTCAATACTTTCATAAGGAATATTATTATTAGGTATAATATCTTTTTCCATTCTATTATGAGTACCAATATATAATACTTCTAAATAAGCTTCTTTTTCTTGTAATTTTTTAATTATAGAAAGTGCTGGATAAATATGACCACCTGTACCACCAGCCGAAATAATAACTCGCATATGTATCACCTACTTAAATTATACAATAAAAGTATTTAAATTAGTAGGACTTTAAAAAAATAAAGTGTCAACTAAGTATTTATTTTTAAAAACTTTTCTGCTATAATAGCAACTAACTTTTAAAGGGGGATTAATTTATGACTAATTTATCTTTAAAATTTTTAAATGGTATACCACTTAAAATCGATGAAAAATATTATGCTCAAAAACGGGAAGAATTAGAAACTTTCGTCGAAAGTGAACCACATTTATGTTCATCTTTATTTGCAAGAGATGTGATGTTTTCCCATGAATTAAAAGCCAATAACCAAATTGAAGGCTACTCTGACGATGTCAATTTAATTGAAGAAGTTATTGCCAAAAAATATCATGGTAAAGACGAGAAAAAAGTCAAAAGAATTATGAATCTTTATTATGGCTATAATTATATTTTAAATAATCCTAGTATTAATGAAGAATCTTTAAAAGAATTATATGATATACTTTCTAAAGATTTACTAGAAGAGAAAGATGCTTCAAGAATGGGTACATATTATCGTACAGCTCCAGTATACATAGTTAAGGGTGGTATTATATCTAAAAATGTTGATGAACTAGATAAAGGAATACCTGAGAGTAGAATAGATGAATTTATGGAAGCCTATTTTGAATTTTTAAATAATAATGAATTTAATGATAATATGACAGATGAATATATTAAAAGTCAAATATTACATTTCTATTTTGTATATATTCATCCATATTTTGATGTTAATGGCAGAACTTCTAGAACAGTTGCTATGTGGTATCTTTTAAATAAGAAAGCTTACCCTTATATTATCTTTAATCGTGGTATTACTTTTAAAGGTAGAGATTATGATAATGCCATTGAAGATACAATTAAAAATCGAAATATATCTTATTTTATTTACTATATGCTTAAAACTGTGCAAACTGAATTAGAAAAAGAATACATTATGGAATGTATCGCTAAATCTGTAAATAGAAAACTAACTGCTGAAGATTATCAAACTCTTCTATATTTACTATCTATGAATGGTTTAGTTACTGTTAAAGATTATGCAACTATGTATAATAGATTTCATGATACTAAAAGATGTAAAGAAATATATGAAACTATGATTGATCCATTAATTAGTAAAGATATTTTAAAAGTAGTTAAAACCACTAATAAATATATGTTTGATAATATTCCAAATGAAATACTTGAATTTAATCCATCTTGTATGCAATATGATAAAAATAAAATTAGAAGTTTAGTTAGATATCGTTAATCATCTACAATATAATAAACATTATTATATTTATATTCTTCGATACTTTCTAAAATACCATAAGAAAATATTTCTAAACCTTTTAATCTACTCATAATATTTTCATCTAATATACTATTTAAAATAACTAAAAAATCCAACTTTTTAATATCATTATTAGTATTTAAAACATAATTTAATACTCCTACTTTATAAGTTTTATTACTCTTATTTATTTTATTTATAATACTATTAGAAAAACTCATCACATAAATATTTTTATCTTGATATTTCTTTAGTAAATTAATAAATTTATCAATACTAGTGATATTTTTAATTTCAATTAAAAATATCTTAGAACTACCTATATTTAAGATATCTTTTAATCTAGGGATAAATTTAGGTAGTTCTCTATATAAATAATTACTAATTAATTTATTATTTAATAAGGAATTATGATAGATAACAAATTCATGATCTTTAGTTTCTCTTATATCAAATTCTACTCCTAGATATTTATTATCTTCTAAAGCTAACTTAATAGCTTCATAAGTATTTTCTTTAATATTTTTATTACTTTTACCCCGATGTTTAATTAATTTAATCAAAAAAATCACCTAATAAATAATATTAAGTGATTTTTATTTTAATTATTATTTTTTTCTTATTTTCTTTTTCTCTTCTTTTACATGTGCAACAATTAAAGGTTTATCTAATATTTCATTAAATACATTAAGTAAATCAGTTACTTCTTCTTCATGACCTGGGACAGTTATTAAAGTTCTTCTTAAATAAATAGTTATATTATCTATAATATTTTTTACTTCTTCATATAATTCAACATTTTTTAAAACATTTCTAATAATATTTAAACATGTTGTTTTATTTTTAGTCCCTACAATTAAACTAGCCATTGGAATAGCAAGACCTAATTCAATTAATCTTGGAATATTAAGTATTCTTAAAGCATATTCAGCATTTACTTCTTTATCTGCTCTACTTATAATACTAGCACCACTAATATTTAAACTATGTTCTTGTAATAATTCACTTTTTAAAGCGATAAAAGCACATCTGGCATTATATTGTTGTTTACAACTTTTAATAATATTAATAGCTTTCCCATAATCTTCTTTACTAAATCTATTTTTATATTTTGCTAAACTTTCTAGATAAAAACTATTTTTTTCATTATTAGCATTTAATATCTTTGCTACTTCACTTATAAATAAATCATTATTACTTATTGCATATAATTTATCTAATTCTTTCTCAGTTAAAGTAAATAACTTATCAATTTTATCTTGTGATACTTTATTTTGTCTTAATCTTGATATTAAATTTACTCTTTGTCTTGTATTCATTATAACCATCACTTTCCGTATTGATTATTATATATGATTATAATTAAATTTACAAGAAAAATATTTTTTAACTAATCTTTATAGTAAGAATTATCATTCAAAATATAAAATTATTTAAAAAAATTAGACTCCAATTACTGTAACACTAGATCTACTGCTTTCAGACAATCTAGATTTTATCCAACTTACTTCATTAGTAGGAACATATATTGTCGCAGTCTTTGGTATATTATAAAACATATATTGATAAGATGATGAGCTTGTTGCTTTAGAATGTGCGAAATTATCAAAATGAATAGTTTTAATACTAGTACAATTACCAAACATATATCCAAAATTGCTAACATACGATGTATCGTTTCCGGTTAAATCTATCTCTTCTAGTTTAGTACTTGCATAAAACATCTTATTTAACGATGACATATTCCCAATATTAGCATTTTTTATTTCCACTTTTACTAAACTAGGACATTGTTGAAATAAACCGAAATCACCAGCCTGATCAAATTTAGCTCCATTTAAATATATTTCTTTTAAATCTTTTAAGCCACTTAATGCCCCAACATAATTAAAAGAATATGAAGTGCTCGTTTTCGCAACCACAAAATGAGTATTATTTAAAATAAGTTTCTCAACAGGTAGTGAAAAATTATTAAAAACACTTTCATCATAAAAAGCAACTTTACTAGTTACACGATTTATATAAATATCCCAATTGCTTAAGTTAATTTCCTTCAGATTCGTGCTCCTAAACATTACATCCAATGGAAAATATTTATTCCAACCACTTAAATCAACAGATTCGATGCCACTACCTGAAAACATACCAGCTACCCCGCAGTCAGTAAAAAGGCTACCTATAGCAACATTAGAAACATCCCAATTGGTAATCGAATTCACATTCTTAAGATTTTTACATGAGTTAAACAAATTTTGCATTGAAGTCGTCTCACTAGTATCTAACATATCATTAAAATTGATACTTTCTAAAACAGCCATTCCATAAAAACCATTATCAAGTATTTTGGCTTTTATTTTTTCTTTTGTGCAACCAATATAAAGAATATAATGTTCATTATCATCCACCATAGGTTTTACCCATCCCATTACAGAACCAGATTTTGTACCATTCTGAGTATCAGAAAAATCCCAACTTGCTGTTGCATCATCTGTTTCAATATAATTTACAAATTCAATCTGTTTTATCTTATCACGATATTCAGTTTCAAAATTTTCTGGTTTAGAACTTAAATTAATATAGATTTCTTTTGGTAATGCATCAAAATATAGAGTACATGCTACTGTTTTATCAGTTTCTAATATTACTGTTTTTGTTTCACTATCAAAAGTAATAGCATTCTCTACTATCTCGCCATTATTATTTATACATTTTGCTTCTTTATATTTATATCCTTCACTTGGCCATGTATCTTCAGTATATTCTACATAAGCATCTCCATTTTCATTAGGTACCATTATGGCAAAAGATTTACGATCTTTAATTTCTTTTAATTTTACTTCGGGTATTTCTTGATTATTTTTATTTATTAGTAACTTAGGTAATTTATATATTAATGTTAAGCTTATTAATAACACTATAATTAACATTATATCTTTTTTACTTATTCTTTTCATACCTGACTCTCCTATTACTATAAGATTATTATAATATACCCCCCCCGAGAATCAAGCATGAATTTTTAAAAAAATATAAATATTGTTTTTGTTATAGTATTTATTTATTACTTAATAAACAATATTTTGTTTTAGTTCACACAAAAAGGATTTCACGCTCCCTTGTGAAATCCTTTTTTTATTTTGAACTAATATTTATAGTAAATAATTGGTCCACCTAGACGATTAGTTTCAATTAATCTAACCCTTGTATTATCAGTAGTATAATAACATTTACCTAATTCATATTCATATTCGCCTTTTTCATAACGACAGGTTTTATCATTGCTATCACATTTAGGACACCAATCATTTACTGTTTCATAATCGATACCTACTGGGACAATGATATATGTATCAGCTGCTTGACCATGAAAATAACCTATATCATAAATTAAAATATATCTGCTATCTTTTACATTAATACTCTTTAATTTAGCTCTTCCTTCTTCTTTACCATCACTCATGCGATTATATGGAACATTAATACCATCTTTCAAAATTTCTTTAGTCTCATTATTAATTGATTTATAAGTTCCGACAAAACAAGAATAATCACCATTTAATATTTGTTCTTCACATTTATCTTTTATTTTGGCATCAATTTTGATAATTGGGAATTCTTTTTCATATTTAGCTTCCACTTTAGCAATTAAGAAGTGAGTTTCAGCATAAACACCAGCATTAACAAAAGCCCCAATTTCCATATTACCATCAAACTCTTTAGCACTAGAATCCATATAATTTACTTGGCCTTTAGCATATACTCCTAAAGGTGCTTCAATACCTACTTCCATAATCCGACAGAAATTAATATTAACTTTAGGATTTAAACCTATTTTAGCTTCGGCTTTACCTAAAATATCATAACTACTATCTTTTACTTTAAAATCAAAATTCTTATAAAAGCCTTTATTATTATGACCAAAAAGAATAGTAAAATTATTTTTGACATTTACATCAGCTTTTAATAATAATTCTAATTCTTTTACTAAATCAACTTCTAGATCAACACTTAACCCTAATATTGGCGTTGGAATAATCATTTTACCAATAGTTATATCATCTTTAGAACTATCATTTGGCGTTTTATTTAATAAGTCTTTAAATAAACCAACACTAACATTTAAATTATCATTAACATCTTTATCATAATTAAATTTAAATTCTTTAGTTTCTACTGGATTAATATTAAAATCTGTATTTATATCAATATCTAAAGAAGCACCAATATCATGTTTAAATAAAGTTATATCAGCATGGGCTTTTAATCTTATAATAAGTTCAATATCTAACTTCATATCATGATTATCTAAAGCACTTTTAAATATTCCTTTATTACCATGTTCTAAATTAAGACTAACTAAAACTTTAGCACTACCATCTCTTTGATAATTAATATCGATATCTATTATATCTTTTGCTTGTACTTTAGGAACAATATTATCTAGAAGTCCATCTTCTACTATAGCAACTTTAATATAATCTTTTAATTCTTCATTTTTAATAAAATCATTTAGTTTTAAATTAAATTCCCCATAAATATCTAATTCTTTAAATAATTCTTCTAAAGTTGGGGCACTAGTAGTCATTACATAATTATTATTTTCTTTCTTTACTTCATTTATTTTGAGTGCAATTACTTCATTATTATTTTGATAATATAAAATATCATCTTTCTTAAATTCTTTATTAGAGTAGATAGTATAATAATTTTCATTTTTTTCTATTTCTTTAATATTATCTTTAGTTACTTTAATAACATTATCATTTAATACTTGGGTATTAGAGTTTGGTCTAGTTATTGTAAAATATAATGTTTTTATATCTTTTAATTTTTCATCAGTAAATGAAGCATTTTCTAAAGTAATTTTATAAGTTTTACCTGCATCATAATTTTTATTAGATGCTATTATAAAATTATTTTTATCTTTACTAATATTAGTAGCTACTTCTTTATCATTTTCATCTACTATCTTGTATTTTATTTCTTTTTCTTTACTTGTAACATTAAATTTAATATCAGGATTAGCTTTCATTAAATAATAATCATTATCATCATATTGAACTAAATAATCACTGGTATTATTAACCTTTAAAGTTTCACCAATTACAAACTTATCTTCTTTTCTAGTTATAAAATAAAATAGTATACAACCTACAATAAGTATAGTTATTAATGCAAAAATAATAATTATCTTATTTGTACTTTTCTTAGTATTTTTCTTGTCATCTTTTACTTCTTTTTTCATTAGTTTCTCCTTATTAATTATCTACATTATATTAATTATTTATATATATTTCAACATAAATTAATTTTTTGCAAATAATTATGTAGAATTCTACATAAATAAAAAATTTCTAATTTTACTTAGAAACTTTTTTACGATGAAATAAAATAGAAAAAATAATTATTAAAGTTAAAAATATAGATACTGATAATATTTGGACTTTATATAGTTCTATATGATTAGTATTTGCTACTTCTAAACTTTTCATATAATTATCGATACCATTTACTTCTTCTTCACTTTCTTTATAAACATAGAAAGTATAAGTAATTGATTCATCTAAATTATATACATCTAGAGTAACTATGTTTTCTTTATCATCTAAAATATTATCTTTAATATCTATATAACAATCATCATCTAAAGTATAATCAAACTCTAAACTATTTACATTACTATCTACTGTAACTGTATATTCATAAGTATATTCATTATATTTTAGCTCTAAATTACCATTTAATATTTTTAAATCTTTTAACATAAACATCACTATTTATTAGTTTAAAAGAATTTAAAATATTTATACTAATTTAACTAATATTTCATTCATAATATATAATTTATTAGGATTAATTCTAATATAACCATCTTCATAAATTAAATCTTTATTTTTTATTAAAGGAAGAATTGGAAAACGATCTTGGATATTTACTTGATACTTTTGATAGAATTCTTTAATATTAATGCCTTTAAGTAATCTAAAACCTAAAATTATTTCATAAGTCATAATGTCTTCTTTAGAAAGAATTGCTTCTGAAAGTTTAGTATCTCCTTTTAAATAATTAGATAAACTTCTGGTATTATCATATCTTACCCCGGAAATATAACCTGATGCACCACAACCAAAACCATAATATTCTCCATTATGCCAATAAACTAAATTATGTTTTGATTCATAACCTGGCTTAGCAAAATTACTAATTTCATAATGGTTATAATTATTCTTTTTTAAATATTTACAAATATATTCATACATTTCATAATCTAAATCTTCCGGTATACTTTTTATTTTTTTATAAGCAAGATAGGTATTATCTTCAATCATTAAACTATAAGTACTAATATGTTCAGGATTAAGTTTAAGAAGTAATTTTAAATCGTTTTTTAAAACATTTAAAGATTCACTCGGAATAGCATATATTAAATCTAAATTAATATTATTAAAACCTTTATCTCTTATTAATTTAATTTTCTCTTCTACTTCTGTATATTTATGACGTCTTTTCATAAATAAAAGATTCTCTTCATTAAAAGACTCTATACCTATACTTAAACGATTTACTTTATATCTTTTAAGTAAACTTAATAATCTATCATTAATATCTTCTATATTACATTCAAAAGTAAATTCTTCTAAATAATCTTTATTGAATATATTAGTTAAATTAAGTAAATATTCTATTTGTCTTAAAGACATAGAACTAGGAGTACCTCCTCCAATATAGATAGTTTTAATTTTCTCTCCCATGTATTTATCTTTAATTTCATCACTTAGTTTTTGTAAATATAAATTAGCCCATTCTTCATTATATAAAACTTTGCAAAAATCACAATAAGAACAAATAGATTTACAAAAAGGAATATGAATATAGACTGATTTATTCATGTTTACCTCGATTAATTCTTGCTAAATTTTTGTTATAATAAGATAAATTAGCTAATTGTTCTTGTAAATTCTTTTTATCAGTAGTAAAAAATTTAACTGGATCTAAATATTTAGTTTTAGAAATGTTTAATGGTGATACTATATCACTTACACGTAAGCCATATTTAATTTGCCGATTTATTAAAATTATTAATTGTTCATTAGTAAGTTGTTCTTGATGATAATTACTTAATAATTCATTATATTCTCCATCATAAATATATTTTGCTAATTCTTGCATTCTTTTTTTATCTTTATTTTGGTAAGCAGTATAATATTCAGAAATAAAACTTATAAGTCTAATATTTGCTATATCTTGTGGGTATTTATCACCATTAAATAAATAATTAAATGAACTTTTTAAATTAGGATTATATTTTTCTAATGTTTCATATAATTCTTCGGCATCCATTTTTAGATCTTCAGCCACTTCATTTAAATGCAGACGAAAAGTAAGAATAAGCATCGCTAAAAAATGCCATTTTTCTTCTTCCTTAAAAAGATCTAAAACCATAGGTAAAAAACAAAGTTTAACAATTCGATTTTGATAGGCTAATATTTCTACAATATTAGTTAGAATATCTGGATTATTAGGATATATTTCTTTAATAAGTTTTTTATCATTCAAAATATTTATTACAGTTTCTTTAGCTATGCCTGTAAATTCTGCTATTTCAAAAGGGGTAAATTTATATGTCAAAAAATATTTTAAGATTATATTAGCATCTTCTACTAATCTAATATGTACTCTATTTTCGTATTTACTTAGCATTATCATCACTTCCTAAAATGCTTAAGAAAGCTTCACTTGGTACTTCAACTTTACCAACCATTTTCATTCGTTTCTTACCTTCTTTTTGCGCTTCCAATAATTTTCTTTTTCTAGTTATATCACCACCATAACATTTGGCTAAGACGTTTTTCTTCATGGCACTAACATTTTCTCTCGCAATAACTTTAGAACCAATACTGGCTTGAATACTAACTTGAAACATTTGTCTTGGAATAACTTCTCTAAGTTTCTTGGTAATACTTCTGCCTTTTTCATAAGCAAAATCTTTATGAATAATACAAGATAAGGCATCTACTTTATCACCATTAAGTAAAATATCCATTTTAACTAAATTACTTTCTTTATAGCCAATTAAATCATAATCAAAAGAAGCATAACCATTTGTTCTACTTTTAAGCTTATCATAAAAATCATAGACTATTTCCCCAAGTGGAATTTCGTAATGGATATTAACTCTAGTTTCATTTATATAATCCATCGATTTATAAATACCCCTTTTATTTTGACATAATTCCATAATGCTACCAATATAGGTAGATGGAGCAATGATATTGGTGTAAATATAAGGCTCTTTGATCATACTTATTTTTTCACGAGTTGGCATAGCAGCAGGATTATCTATAATTAATTTAGTATTATCAGTTAAGTAGCATTCATAAACAACTGTTGGACTAGTAACAATGATATCTAAATTAAATTCTCGCTCTAGTCTAGTTGTAATAATTTCGGAGTGTAGTAATCCTAGAAAACCAACATGAAAGCCAAACCCTAAAGCTTCACTCGTAACTGGCTCAAAAGTAAGTGATGCATCATTTAATTTTAATTTTTCTAAAGCATCTTTTAGCATTTCATATTTGTTGGCTTCAATGGGATAAATACCAGAATAAACCATTGGTTTCATTTTTTTATAACCTTCAAGTGGAATGTCAGCTTCTCTTCCGATAACAGTTATCGTATCACCAACATGAACACTTGATATATCTTTAATAGAGCCCGCTAAAAAACCAACTTCTCCACTTTTTAAAGTATTCATTAATTCTTCTTTAGGAGTCTTTACTCCAAGTTCCGTTACTTCAAAAACTTTATTAGTAGCAAGCATTTTAATTCTATCTTTAACATTAATTATGCCATCAACTACTTTGATTAAAAGAACTACTCCTTTATAACTATCAAAATAAGAATCATAGATTAAAGCACGTGTTGGTTTATTAACATCTACTTTAGGGGCAGGTATTCTCTCTACAACAGCATCTAGTAATTTATCGACGCCTTCACCAGTTTTACCACTACATAAAATTATTTCATCATCTTTAAATCCTAAAACACTCATTAATTCTTTTTTAACCTTCGGAATATCCGCATTAGGTAAATCTATTTTATTAATAACGGGAATTATCGTTAAATCATTTTCCATCGCTAAATATAAATTAGCAAGCGTTTGAGCTTCAATACCTTGGGCAGCATCCACAACTAAAATTGCTCCTTCACAAGCCGCTAAACTTCTTGATACTTCATAAGAAAAATCGACATGACCGGGAGTATCAATTAAATTTAAAATATATTCTTTATTTTGGTAAGAATATTTAAGTTTAACTGTATTAAGTTTAATTGTTATACCCCGTTCTCTTTCAATATCCATACTATCTAAAAGTTGATCTTTCATCTCTCTTTTAGATACAGCATGAGTAAGCTCTAAAATACGATCAGCTAAAGTACTTTTACCATGATCAATATGGGCAATAATTGAAAAGTTACGAATATTTTCTCCGTTCATTTAAAACACCATAGTTATCATAACACAAAATATTTATTTTTCCTAGTAATAATAATGTCAAATAAATTTACATCTTTTTGACAAAACTAGAAAAATATGGTATAATTTCTTCAGTTAAAGGGGAAATAATTATGCATTATGGATTAATGATTTGTATGCCTGGAGCATATAAAGAAATTGCTGGTTATTCTAAAGTACCAGGTTTTAATGATTTAGATGAAAATGCTTTAACTGATATTATCAGATTTACAACTTCATTTGAAAACAATAATGAATTATTCAATTTCTTAAAAGATACTAATTTAATACCAGAAAACATGCAAAAAGGTTATTTTAATATTGCTCTATTTAAAGGAAAAAATGTGTCAATTCTTCCCTATGGTATTCCTTATGCATGTGATAAAAAATTCTATGACATTAATTATTTAAAATTTCATTTTGCTACTCATTTTCGTAATTTAGATTTTATGTATCATTTTATTTCCGAATTTTATAATCCCCTTAAAGATGTACCAATTTATAGAGAAGATTTAAAATGTATTAGAGATAGCGTTGAAACATATAAAAATGAAGGTATTGTAGTTACTGAAGCAGTTTCTGCAATGGAAAACTTTATCAGAATGTATTCTACTAAAAAAAGACCTGATGGCAAATATGTAATTAATTTCTTAAATATGCACAAACTAGTAATGTTCACGTCTCTTTATCGCAAAAGACCTAGTGAATTAATTAAATCACCTAGTGAAATGGAAATGATTGAAATGGAAATAAAACACTATCAACAATTGTTAGATAATAGTGATCTTACTATAGAACAAACTGAAATATATACTGATAAAATAAATGATTTAGAAAATGAACTAAATTTCTTAACTAATTTTTATCGAGGTGGTCGTAAATGAAATTACCTGATATAAAAATATTAGATGAAAAACATAAAATACTTAGAACTACTAGTAAAGAAGTTGAATTTCCTTTATCTAATGATGATAAAAAAATTATTCAAGATATTATTACTTACCTTACTATGAGTCAAATTGAAAAATATTATACGAAATATGATTTGCGACCAGGGATGGGAATGGCTTTTATTCAATTAGGTATTCCCAAAAACATCTTTGTTATAGTGGAAGAAATAGATGAAGAAAAATTCAAAAACTATGTAATAATTAATCCTAAAATGGTTAGCCATAGTGAAGAATTAATTTATGTTGGTGAAGGTGAAGGTTGTCTAAGTGTTAATCGCGAAGTTGAAGGTATTGTGCCAAGATATGCAAGAATGACTATTTCTTACCAAGATATGGATGGCAAAAAACAAGAAATTAGAGTTAGAGAAGATATATCTGTTGCTTTCCAACATGAAATGGATCATTTAAATGGTATTTTATTTGTAGATAAAATAGATAAAAAAGATCCATTTAAAAATAAAGATAAAATGCGAGAAATTTAAAAACTAATAGATTTGTCAATTTATCTATTAGTTTTTTTTAATTGTTTTATTTCTTTTTTAGTTAATGATGTATATTTTATTATTACATCTATTGGCATATTATCTTTTAACATATTAATAGCAATTTCATTGTTTCTTTCTGCTATACCTTCTGTTATTCCTTCATTCCTTGCTTCAGATATTTCTGATCTTCTTATCCTTTCTTGATCTTCTTCATAACTTAAGTGAAATATTACTACTCCATCATCTGTTAATGTTAGCATTCTTTCTTCAAACTCCTTTACTACTTTAGCTTTTCACTTAATTTTTTTAGTTCTTTTTCACTAAGACCGGTTGCTTTTTCAATTGTATTAATAGGCATATTCATTTTTAATAAATTAATAGCAATATTGTCTTTTTCTTCTGCTATACCTTTTGTTATGCCTTCTGTTATTCCTTCATCTCTTGCTTCAGATATTTCTGATCTTCTTAATTTCTCTTGCTCTTCTTCATAACTTAAATGATTTAATACTACCCCATCTTTTGTTAATGTTAACACTCTTTCTTCATACTCCTTTATTGTTAATTTATAGATTAATATAACCAAAAATAAAAGAAAATTAAAAAAATAAATTTACTAAAAAGAAAAAACAGATTAAAATAAAAAGAAAAAATTTTTAAAAATAATTTTAGCTAGAGTAATTCTCTAGTTTTTAAGTGGTATAAAAAAAGGAATTAATCCGGTAAAAATTAATTCCAAACCACTAAGGCTATTTGTTCCTAAAATGTTCAATCAATCCAAACAGCCAAAGGACGGTAATATGATATCAATAAATAACGTAATAATCAATAAAAAAATAACAATTTTGTGACTTTTAAGTTAAAATGTCCTAATTTTAATTTTATATTTACAAGTTAAAATGTCCTATTAAAAAATAACAATA
>CANQQX010000004.1 GCA_947626115.1 uncultured Bacilli bacterium | reverse complement strand
TCTTTTTCTTATCTAACATTTGTTTGTTTATTTTGCCTGCTATTTCCATTCTATAACTTTCCTATTATATAAAAAAAAGAATAATTTTTATTGATTTATTATTCTTTTTGTTTTAATATTTAATTAACTTAATTATTTGGTGTTTGATTTTAATCTCTCACCCGTAATTATTCTACACTATCTTACATATGTTACATTATAACCGTAAAATGATAATATCCGAGCTGCTTGTTTACTTTTATGTCCTTTATCACAAATTAAATAATATTTTTTATTTTTATCTAACATAGTTTTATGATTCATAAGTAATTTATCATAATATATATTAATACTATTCGAATTATGTCCTTCTTTATAACTTATAGGATCTCTTACATCTATTAAAATACCCATATAAGGTTGATATTCATTTTCCTTAATGCTTTTCATTATATTCACCATTATAATTTATGTATTTTTTAAAATTGCAGATAATAAAAAAGTAATGATTTTATACATTACTTTAATTGCATATGCATTTTTTTCTTTAGTTTTTCAAGTTCGTTTTCTGTTAATGATGTATATTTTATTATTACATCTATTGGCATATTATCTTTTAACATATTAATAGCAATATTGTCTTTTTCTTCTGCTATACCTTTTGTTATGCCTTCATCTCTTGCTTCAGATATTTCTGATCTTCTTAATTTCTCTTGCTCTTCTTCATAACTTAAATGATTTAATACTACCCCATCTTTTGTTAATGTTAGCATTCTTTTTTCATACTCCTTTACTACTTTATCTTTTTTGCCTAATTCTTTCATCTCTTCCATATTGGCATTTAACATTACTAAATGTATATGTTCTTTGTTTCCTTTTATACATTCATCATAACATAGCTTTTTGTACTTAACAAGATTGATGTTAATTATCTTAAATGTATTTGTATAGATACTTCCATCTTCATTACATTTTATTAAATATGTCTTTTTTGCTAATTCTACTTCACTATCGTTATTTAAGTTTATAAGTACTGTTTCTAAGTCTTCATCATATTTTTTACTTTTTTCTATTATTTGCGAATAATATGATGCATAATATGATAAGTTTCTTACTTTGGTACTCTTACTAAAATTACTATTTAACTCAACTAGAATATGCTTACCACTATCTGACTCAACAATTAAATCAGTTACTTTGATTCTTTCAGATTTTCTTCTTATTTTTAGTTCAGTTGGTACAAACTTAAATACATGTACTTTTTCTTCTAAAATATCGGATAATATATAATCAAGTAATCTCGTATCTTTTTCATTAACAACAATGGCTTTAAAGATTGAATCATGCATTAAAAATTGTTCATTTTGAATCTTAGTTACCATATGATTTCACACCTCCTTTCACTTATATATATAGTGCACTAGGAGGCCAATTTCCTTTTTTTTCGCAAAAATTTATTGAAAAAAGTGCTAAAAATTAAAAAAATCTCTATTTCTAGAGATAATTTTACTATTTATTCATCGCCAAAGAAATCATCAAAGAATTCATCATCAGTTATGACATTTTCATTCATAATAACACTATCAACATCAATATTTACTTTTGGTTTATCTGATTTTTGATTTTCATCAATTTTTTCTTTTTCATCACCATTAGTATTATTTTCTTCTTTAGGACTGTTATTTTTTAATTCTGGTAATTCTGTTTCTTCTAAAGATTCTAATTGTTTATCATTACTTTTAGGCTCCTGTTTCTTCAATTTTTCTTTTTGCTTTTTCTCTTCTTCATCAAGTTCTTTTAACTTTTGATCAATATCCTTCATCATAGCATCGATATCCATATTTTGAAGGCCACTGGCAAATGGATTAGAAGAAGGTGTATTTAAAGGATTTATTGGATTACCAACTGGGATATTTGGCATCCCAAAACCACTACCCATTCCAAATGGGCTAATTCCCCCCATTCCACCTGGTTCCATCATTGAACCAACATCATTATTTGAATTATTCATCATTCTTTTACGTTTTTCTTCAGTAACATATTTTTTTAAATCAAATAATTCAACTTGATGAAATTCTCTAGTTGGATAAGTAGCTGGTGGATAATCTTCTCCCCAGTTTATTTTAAAATTAGGCGCATATTTTGTTTTAAATGGATTCATTCTAAGTCTTAATATAATAGCTTCTCCTAATTTTAATTTTTGTAAATCACTAACTGTTACTAAAGGTGTTGATGCTGTTTTATCTTTTTCTTTTGATTTAACTTCACCACACATTTTACTTATTTCTTCTAAAGCTTTAAGTTCAGTTGAAATTAAATAAACTAAATTACCACAGTTACCACGAATTACTTGAGCCACTTCTTCCCCATAAACATCATTAAGTTGGGCAAAGTTTTGAATAATAAAGGTAAATCTAATATCACGACTACGAGCTGCCGAAACCATACTATCAACATCTTTAAGTGGTGGCATATTAGCAAATTCATCTAAGATAAAATTAGTACGATATTGAAGTTTACCACCATTGGCTTGGGCTACATCAATAAGTGTTTCATATACTTGTTTTATAAAAATAGTCATTAAAGTATGATATGTTTTTTTCTCATCATGAATAATCATAAATACTGCTGTTTTACCTTTACCTATATCACGCATATCAAAATCACTATAAGAAAGCATTTCGGCTAAATTTTCTTTAGTTGAAAACATTCTTATCTTTTGACTAAATGTTGAAAGTAGTCCACCCTTAGTATCACTTGGAGCATTAATAACTGTATTAGCAAACATATATGCATTAGAATCTTTACCTTTTAAATTAAAATATTCTTTAATAAAGTTACTTGTAGCATATCTCTCTTCTCCAACTGTACTCATATAGTTAATACTATTTAAATTAATTTCTTTTTCTTTAGCATCTTGAAATAAACCAATCGCAAGTCCTGAAAAATAATCAGCTGAACCTTTTTCCCAGAATTCAGAATCACCATTACCTTTAGATGGATCATATAAAATGTTTAATGAAACATCCTCTAAAAGTTCAGTAGCTTTATCAAAGTTTCCTTCCTTATAATATTTATAAGGCAAATCTAATGGATTCCAAGCATTTCCTTTTCCTGGTTCCCTAAAATTTAAAACAATAATTTTATAACCACGATCTTTTAAATTATTGGCTGTTTTACTATATATTTCACCTTTAGGGTCAGTAATAATCATACTTTCACCCTTTTTAGCTAAAATATTAATCATTGGAAAAACTAAACTTTCAGATTTTCCTGAACCAGTTGAACCAATAACTAAATTATGATAATCACTATTATCAACCCAAATTTCTTTAGTATTACTAATTAACGGAATACCACCAGCTGTAAGAACTTTTTCTGATGGATTTATTTTAACTACTTTACTAGCATTTTTAATTTCTTTATCTTTTGCCCATCTAGCATAACCATCACTGGCTTTTTCCTTATTAACTTTTATGCCAAGTCCACTACCTTTTTCTTTATTAAAAATATAAGATGATACACTAGTAAATATTAAAATTAAAGCACCAAAAAATAATCCTAAAGTAAATGGTAAATATTGTAAAGAAAAAGCACTTAGGGGTAAAAGACCATAAAAAGTTCCAGTATTAAGTAAACAAAACAAATTAGATACTGCTAAAGCACACAAATAAAGAAGTATAATACAATATACAACAAATAAGAAAAAATCTTTAGCTTCTACTTTAAACTTCATATTTATCTCCCCAATTCACCATTATTATACTATAAATATAATTAAAAATAAATTAATATTATTGAGTTATCTCTAAAAAATTAAAATCTATCTTATATTCATTAGGATAAAATTCAGTAATAGTTATACTATTTCTATTATTATTTATAATATTATAAATTAATATATTACCTTCTTCTTTAACATCAATTTTATTAAATTTTAAGCTTAATTTTTCATTAATATTTTCTCTATCATCCATAAAAGCTTTTAAATTAGCATATTTACTTTTAGTTGGATCATTTAATATATTAAAAGCTTCATTACTATTTATGTACATTAAACTTTTAAAATTAGTAATATAAGCAATTAATTTATCAACAGCATCTACTTCTTTAATTTCAAATTTAGTTGTATTATCAATATATATTTTACTGAAATAATAATTTTTAATATAAGTTTCTAAATTTTCAATATCTTTTAAAGGAGTAATATTATAATTATTTTCCATATCTACTTTTAAAATATAATATAAATTATTAGTATATTTTAAATTATCTCCAGTATTAGTTCCATCAATGGTATAGCCTTTAATAAAATAATAAGTCATATTACTATTTGGATTATAATAAACTTCCGTAGCTATAAAATTAACATTCTCATTAGTACTATTAACATAATTATTTATATTATTTTCATTTATTGTATATTTAAATACAAAATCTTTGTCCAGTAATAATATAGCATTTGCTTTATTATTAAACATTTCAGTATAAAAATTACTAATAGTTTTTTGAATAGCAAAAATTGTATTAGTATCATCTAATCTTACTATTTCTGTATTTAACACAGGAGTTAATGGTAATTCTTGTTTTGGATTTTCTGTTGTATCATTATTTGATTTATTTGATTTAGTTCCCATAATAAACGCCATTATAGATACTAACAATAATATACCAATTATTATGAATAATAATATTTTTTGATTATCTTTTTTCATTCTATACTCCCTCTAAAAATTTAAAGCCAATTTTATAATCATTAGGATAATATTCTGTTATAGATATTGTTTCCATATCTTTATTTTGTGCTTTATAAATAATATTATCAGCATTTTCTTCCTTATTTAAAGCTTTAAAATTAGTAAATAATTTAGAGTAAATATTATCAATATCATTTATAAAACTATCTAAATTAGTATATTGCTTTTTAGTTTCATCATCTAACATATCATATGCTTTACTAGTATCTAAATAAAGTAAATTTACAAAATTATTTATGTAATTTATAATTCTATTTTTATCTGATGTCTCTTGTTTTTTAAAATCAGTATTATTATTTATAGCAACTTCTTTTATATCATAAGATTTAGCATATGTTTCTAAATTATCAACATTATCTAATGGTTTTAAAACAAAATGATTATTCATATCTACAATTAATAAATAATATTTGTTAGGAGAATAACTAACTTTATCTTCTCCTACTTCATATTCCATAGAATAGCATTTAGTAAAATAATAAGTTATGTTACTATTATCATTATAATATATTTCTTCGACTATAAAATCTAAGTTATTTTTTTGAGTTACTTTTAAATAATTTAAAATATTACTTTCATTTAAATTATTTTCATTTATAAAATCTTCATCAAAATAATTTAATAATTCATTCGTGTTATTTATAAGCCCAAATACATCATTTATTGCTTTTTGCACAGCAAAATATTCTTCGTCATTATTCAATCTAGATATTTCTTTGTTTATTACTGGTTCATTAGATGGAATATTATTATTTTGATCATCGTTATTATTATCTTTTATATTCATATTAATAAATACTGCCATAACTGAAGTAAGAACCAATAGTATAACAATAAAAATTAGTATAAATTTTTGATTATTTTTTGTCATATTTTATTTCTCCTAATCTTTACAACCATTTTTAACAAAAGGCAAAAACTCATTAGCTCTACTTCCACGAATATAGCACGCTGGCCCTGGTACTCCTGGTACTATGTGTTTACCTGAATATGTAAAACATTGGCTACATCTTTCAAGCTTAAAACTGAATTGAACCGCTATATCATAAGCACTATAGTCACCATATATTTCTTTAGCAGCATCAAAACCTGGTGTATTAGCATGATCATCAATATATTTTTTTAAAAATGCTGTTTGACAAGCCACTGTATCCCATTCCATACCATTTTGTCTACAGAAACATTTTAAATTACTACCATTGCAAGTTAATCCAGGCAATTTAGTTGATACTTCACATACGTCAACAGTACTACAATCAGACGCATCATGCCAACCAATCATACCATAACTTGGCCCGCCATTATCATTAGGAACCACTGTAGTAGGATCAAAACCGCCTTCACTAATAATATTAGCCATTAAACCTGCAACTGCATTATCACTAAATCCCAAATCTTTCAAAGCATGACAAACTCCAGCAGTATCCGCTTCATAATTTTTACAATTATTAGTTTTTGGACGTGGCATTTCTGTGCTAATAAAATCAAAAGGATTTCGAACAGTACCACCTTCACTAATTCCAAAGTGTAAATGCGGTCCGGTTGTTCTACCTGAATTACCTGATAAAGCAATAATTTGCCCTTGCGATACACTCATACCAACTGTAACATATTTTGAAACAGAACCTTGTTTTAAATGGCAATATAAAGAAGTAAATCCATCACCATGATCTATTTTAATATAATTACCGCAACCTTCACCATCATTTAAACCAGCATTATCTCTATGACCATCTACCGCAACAACAACTGTACCACTTCTAGTTGCAATTACATTCATTCCCAGATTTGCCCACAAATCGGAAGCACTATGATAAGCTCTACCACCATTAATTGGATCATTACGCCATCCAAAATTATCAGGACCGGTATCTACTAATTCTGGATCTCCACGTAATATAGCACCTTTTTCAAAGTTGCCTTTTTCACCTATTGGATACCACCATCCCGCTTCACAACCTTGCTTATAATTATAATAAGAACAATAATCTGCATTGTTATATAATGCCTTATTTTTACTAATTGTTTTGGTACTACTTACTTCATTCTTTATATCATCATATATTTTTTGATAATCACTTGTACCATAATGTAACCCTTCAGCATCATAACTGCTAATAGAATAATTAATATCTAAATATTTCAAATTACTAATATTGGCATTAGTAATTAATTCTTTTATTTTGGAATTAAAAGCATCTATTTCATTATTATCAACATAATAGGTTTTTTCATCTACTACTGGACCTACTTTAACAACGTAAATTGTATGTTGTTTCCATGATGTTTGAGCAAGATCTTTATATTTATCAAAATAAGTTTGAGCCCAAGTTGAACCATTAGATGCTAAGTTATTGACACCCATCCAACTAATAATGTTATAAGCATTATTTCCACTTACTTTACTATTAATGCTATCAATTGCTGTATTAACAAACCAATCATATCCTTTTGATCCTTCTGCAACAGTATTATTATCGTTTAATTCACTAACAGAATTTTTCATTCCCACAGTTCTAGAATCACCAACAAAAATAGAAGGGTTATTATTGGCTGTTGTAACTGTCTCAGAATCACCACCTTCGGTATTAGGATATAATTCTTCTAAAATTTCCTTATAATCACTTCTAATTATATTACTTAATCTATCCAATATATCATCATTATATTCAAGAATATCTGCGCTACCCAAATCAGTAATATCATCAGTGTAAGATACTGAAACAAATAAATAATTTCTAATATCATCATAATAATCTAGTAAATCTTCATAAGTACTTTTATCTTCTACATTATCTTCATTTACAATATTACAATCATTTAAAGATATAATTTTATCTCCTTCACTATTATAATTACCAATTGCTAAGGCATTAGTTTTAACTATTATCATGAGAGCTTTTATTTGTTCTTCTGAAAATTTTCTTTTTTGCGTTTCAGAATATACTTTACCAATAACATAATCTTTTATATCAACAGTTCTACCATTACTACAAGAAACCGCTGTAATATTAAAATCACATGTAATATCAAAATAGCCTTCAACTTCATTAGTACCATAATCAAAGGCAAAGAAAAACATAAAAATGATAATCAATAATAATAAACCTAATATAATTGCTAAAACAATTGGGTTTGATGCAACAAAACCAACAACTGCTTTAATACCCGCTGCCGTAACTTCTTTGACAGTTGCAGAAGAAACTTGTTTCTTTGCTTGAGAAACCATTTGCTTTTTGGCAGCTGAAGCCAATTGTTTATTAGTATCATCTACATTACCTGTTTCAGCATTTTCATCAATATTTTCATCAGCTACTTTTTTACTATTTCTATTAATTATATTCTTTATTTTTTCATAAGGATTACTAGCTTTACTATTGATAACATTTCTTCTAATAAATTTATTACTTTTTGGTCTGTAATCAGAGTTATTTTCATTTTCTGCTGCACTTTGATTATCTACTACAGCTAAACTATTATTTTCTTCCGGTGATACCTTTGAATTTTGGCTATTATCATTTTCATTATTTTCATCAAAATTCATTTTACCACCTTCTTCTATTTATTATTTTAACATATATTTCAAAGAACAAAAAGTAAAATTCAATAAATTAACATTTATTTCATTTTACTTTGATAAGCATCACGGCTTATCTTTTCTGCTTCTTAGGATTTCACTTCTCCACAGACCATATTTCCAACAGTCGCTGCCGTACTTGTTTTTTTATTTATTATTTATTATTAAATTTGAATAATTCCTTTATAGTAACTTATTATTCCTTCATACATTATATTTATACTAGCATTTATATCTCTTTCTATCTCTATTCCACATTTTGAATCTTCTTCTTCTTTAAATATATTACACACTTCTTTATTATCTTTTAAATTTATATAAATATAATCATCAAAATTATTTTTACAAAACTCATCTATTATATATGTTTTACCAACTTGTCTTGCTCCGACTATCATAAGAGGTATTTCTATATCATTTTTTTGCCAATCTTCTAACACTCTATAAAAATCCCTTTTCATAACAATCACCACTTATAATTTAACTTAAAATAAAAAATTTCACATATTTATGTGAAATTTTTTGCTTAATAACCGCCACCAGAGCCAAATGAATCTAGTTCTTCTTGAGTTACTACAACATTGATACGCATTCTTCTATTACCACAGATAAATAGTCCTTGTCCTTGTGGATAATATTTTATTCCTTCTTTTTCACTTTCATTTAAATCTATTAATTGGCCTAAATCTTCAACAGCTTGTTTACGAAGCCCCATTACTAAATAGTAAGATGCATTATCAAATATTGCTTTACCATGTTGAATAACAGATGGTGCAGCAAAGTCAGTTGGTTGTTGTGTAATAATTATTGTACCGGTATTATATTTACGACTACGTCTTTGAATTTGAGCTAAGAACTCTGCCCCAAGTTCATTATGTGTAGCTAAAAGTACGTGGGCTTCATCAACCATCATAACTGTATTAACATTTTTATCTAGACATAAACCCCAAGCAAATTTTAATATATTAAAGAATAGAGCATTTTTAATATTTTCATCACTATTCATTAACTCTTTTATATTAAATACTATAAAATCACTTTGAATTTGAATGGTAGTTTTACCAGTAAAGTAATATCTTAATTCTTTAACTAAAGGTCTTACTTTAAGTTCAAGTCTTTCCATTACATCTCGCTCATGAGTTGCATCGACCATAGATAAAAGTCTTCCTTGAATAGTAGCATAAACATCATCAAATGTTGGATAATCATCTCTTGTAAGTTTAGTAAAATCTGTATCAAAATCTATTTTAAATCTTTTATAAGTATCTTGTACTACTTCACTAAATAATGTTAAAACATCTTCTTCAATTGATGGATTATAATATTTCATAAATGCCTTTAATTGTTGAAGTGTTCTTGTTAAAACAGTATATCCTAAGCCTTGAGATATTTCTTCTTCATCAACATCCATTACTATTTCCAGTGGATTAATCATACCAAAATCTCCACCTTTACCAAGGTCTAAGAAATCTCCACCCATAAGTTCAGTCATATCACCTAGTTCACCTTCAGGATCTATTGCTACAACTTTACAACCGTTACGTAAATGTGTACGAAGTAATAGTTTAGCTGCAGTTGATTTACCTGACCCTGATGTACCTAGTAATATCATATTAGCATTATTTCTGTTATTTTCTTTTCTTATTTGATACAAGAATTGATTAAATAAAACAACTCCACCAGAAAAATCTACACCGAATAAGCAAGATAATCCAGGATCTTTAATGCTATCAAAAACAAATGGATACATGGCCGCAATAGTAACTGAAGGAATTGGTGTACCAATTCGTTGTTCAATATCTTGTGGTGGAAATATTGGTACAATACTTTTAAGTACTTTTTCTTGTTCAAACATTAAAGCTACTCCTGCCATTCCCATTGCATTTAAATAACTTTTAACTTCCATTTTTTTATTATCAAGTTCTTCCTTACTATCAGCAGTAAGCATTAAATGCATTTGAAAATCGAATATACGAGCATCAGTAGAAGCAAGCATACTTATGAATTGCTCTAATGATTCATAATCTTGACGAATTTTTTCTTGTAATGTTTGATCATGTTCTGATTGATATCTTGTTTTTAAATCAGCAATTTCTTTATTAATCATTTTTTGTAATACTTGAAATTGAATTGGTATATGTTTAACAACAATTTTAACACCAGAAATATTTGTAATATCAGATAAATAACCTACATAGATATTTTTAGGAAAAGTAACAATAGTAATAATTGTAGAATATTTACCACTAATTCTAAATTCAGTTGGTTTAAATTCCATACCTTTTGGTGCTATAGCATTTTTTACAGTACTCATTAACTCATCACCGTCCCAAAATTAATAGCATCTCCGCCATTAAGAAGATTATCTAAAATCATTCGTAAATCATCATTACTTGTTTGACTAGCTTGTAAACCACTGTTAGCAAGACCACTTATCATATTATGAAGTTTTTTTTGTAATATTTCCAATTTTTTCTCTTGAAATATTAAATAATACTCTGTATCAACAACATTATATTCTATACTCATAAATTGATTAGCTTTATTGATATCTTGTAAAATTAATTTTCTAGCTTCATTATTAGAAGTATTATTATATAATTTTTGTAACTCAGCCAGATACAAGTTGATATCAACAGGACGATCTGCAATAATAAGCCAAAATTCATAATCAATAGTATTGTAAAAATTTCTTAAATTATATACCATATTATCTTGCGCTTGAGCACCCATAATAAATATATTTTTAGGAGAAATTTTTACTCCCGTAACAAAAGTTCCATCATCAAGTTGAATCATCCCATTCATAATTTGTCTAATTGGTAACCAAGTACTCGTAAATTTTGGATTATTTACTGTTTGAGTTGAATTCTTCATACATACTCCATCCTTTCCAATAATATCTTCTTCTATTTGTATAGAAATTAAATATATTTGTTAATAATTGTAATACATTATGATAATGTGGTACAGGCATTACTAAAAACGTTCCTACTAATGCTGGCAGCATTAATAATATTAAAGCAAAAATATTAGTACTTTTTATAATTAATAACATTATTAATGTCCATACACATCCAACCGCAAATATAATTAAATCTAGTGGTGTAAAAAATCCTAATAGCAATTGTGATTTTTTGGTATTTGCTGGTATTAAATAATTTTTCACCTTTCTATTCCTCCTTTATACTTTAATTATTATTATTTCCTCTACGAGCAGCTCTTGCAGCTTTCTTTCTTTCAACATCGGCATGTAAATTATTTCTAGCTTGTTCAACATCAGATGCAGCCTTATCAAATGAATAACCAGCACCTTTTTCATGAATAGGATCATATTGTTCTCTTAAATTGATTTCACTAGCACGTCCCATTGTATTAAGCATATTTTCAGCATTTGTTAACTCTGCTCTAATTGCTGATATATCAGAATCCTTTAATCCCGCTATTTCATATGCTGGTTTTACTGTACCGTCTTCATCAACACCATTTGCAAAAACCATACTTTGAACTTTTTTTATTGTTTCCTTTCTAACTTGTTGATACATCGAATCATAAGCTGAAACCATTGCGTTATGATTACGAACTGCTTGTTCATACTCTTCATCGGTTGCATAATCATCTCTATTAATTACACGATTTTTTAAAGATGAGATAGTATTTTCCATTGTAGCTAAATCTTGACCAGCAAATAGATTTTTAAACCTATTAGCCATATCTTCGCTAACACCTTTAAATTCTTGTGGCATTCCTACAATTTTAGAATTTGTGGAAAATTTAGACATGACTTTTTCAGTTGCAGCTTTGGCTCTATCTTGAACAGCTAATAAATCATTGTAAGATTTTATTTTAGCTTCTTCAGCCTCAAAGCCGCCTTGAAACCAATCATTAATGCCTTGAACTACATCATTTGCTCTAGCCACAAAAATATTTTCATTTGGATGTTGTTCTCTATATGCTTTTCTATTTTCACGAGCTCTAATTGCTCCGGCTGCTCCACTTGATGCCGCTTTTCTTACATCACCATAACTTTTAGCATTCCAACCAGCTCTTCCAGATCTAGCTCCACCAGATACTACACCAGCAATTGTTGATCTAACAGTATGAGCCCCCTCTTTTCTATGCCATCTTCCATTTTCATCTTGTTCAAAAGAATTAACTAAGTTTCTTGCTCCGGCTGTAAAACCACCGCCAATTATTGATGCAGCAGTTAAACCTCCACCTTCGGCAAGTTTGTCTCTTATTCCAAGTTTCATATTACCAGAATCAATTCCGGTTACTTCAGATATAAGTTTTGGTGCTCTTCTCATAAACATAACAAGAGCCATTAAGACAAAAGCATTTGTAAATAATCCTGTTAAGCCACCAAAATTATAAACATATTTTGTCATAAAATCGCTTTTTCTTACAAAAACACACAAATATATTGTAAAGTACATAATAAATATTCTTAAATATACTTCTAAATAACAAGTAACAGTAACTTTAAGCCATTGCTTGTACATTCCGCTTAATTTACCATCTGGTATAACCCTTAACATTATTGGAATAGGGGCAATTAATTGATAGAAAATTAATTTTATCATTCGCAATGCCATATCAAAACAGAATGATATTGCTACATATATTAAAAGTATTCCCCCAATAAAACTTAAAATAAACATGAATTGAACTTGATCTTCAGCTACATTTTCAGAAAAAGCTAAATATAAACCAAAATCGCCATTTTTTTCAACTTGTTCTGAAAATCTTGTAAAAGAATAACCATTTGCTACTTTTGTATCATCACTTATCAAACTTGTTCCCACTACATCATCATATCCTAAGGCAGTAATTTTATTTTGACAAGTTTCTAGTTTGGTAGCAGAACTTGCATTTATTTGGTCACTAAATTCTTCGGCAATAAAATCATCACAATATTGCGTTTTTATATTAAAGAATGCTGTCCATACACCATTTACTATTCCATAAGCTCCTTGTCTAATTCTATCTTCATAATCATCAGGATTATCTTTATTGTTATTATTGTAAATACTACCATAGCCAAAGAATCTACCGATAACATTATAATCTCTAATTATAGAATCTTGAACATCATAAGCAAATGAGAAAATAATTGGTAACAATCCTAAAATAACTACAGAAGTTACAAAATTGAGAACTATTTTTTTTATCGTTGTTGTTCCTTGCTTTTGATCATCTGGATTTACCATTCCCCTTAAAAGAGCAAACGAAATCAAGAACAGCATTACTATTCCCAAAATAATATAAAAATTTCTTATTATAAGTTCATAAGCACTTGAATCAATTAAATCTCCAGACGATAATATTAGAAAAATATTAAATGTATTTGCAGCAACATAATATATACCACTAGTAATCCAAATACCAATGCTTATAACACTTGTTTCTATCCAATTTAATATTAACATTTTATCACTCTCCAATACCACACAAACCTAATTTTACTTGTTCTAGGTATTGTGAATCATTTATATATTGTAATACTAGGTCTAATATTGTTGGCAGTATAAATATTACTACACATAATACAAATCTTTTTACTACTTTTGTTATAGTTTTATTTAATATTTCTTTATCTTGCGACATTATTGCGCTTATAAAGTCTATCGTTGATAATACTATTAATAATCCCACCGCTACATATTTAACTACTCTAAAAGCTACTGAAACATAGTATGCTGGTGTCCCTTCTGTTTTAGGACTTCCCAATAGTGTTACGCAATCATTTATTTCTGTTATTGTTGGATCATCACTTGTACTATCTGGTGGATTAGTATCATTTTCTGGATGACAAGTTTCATTTATTAATGTATATGAAGTTGAATGTTCTGTTGCAAAATCCCATACTTCTTTTAAAAAGCTTTTATTTTCATTATCTGCTTCAGATTTACTAAGATATAATCTTGTATTTACTGCATATAAAGACGTTGGGCATCCATGTCTCCCATTTAAACCAGTATTCAAATCGTAGTTATTTATTAAATCACTTCTCTTAATTTTAATATCTGTTAAATAGTTTGTACCAATTAAATCTATTTTAGGCTCATTTTCTCTATTAAAGCTTATACTTATTGATCCAGGATGTGCAGGTATTACAACTGGTCCAATAGTTAAATATTGACTTCCCGTTGGACTAGCATAATAGTCGCAGCTACATATCCATTTTTCTTCAGCATTAACTTCTTTACAATTTATAATAAACATTGTTAAAATAAATAAACAAATTAAATTAAATAATTTTTTCATTTTCATATAAATCTCTCCACAGCAACTATTTATTTATATACATATTTTATCATAATTTATTTATAAAAACTATATCAAATTTAAAAAGAACTAATTTTTGCTAAATTAGTTCCAATTATAAATTATTTACGACCAGCAAAGCTACCTTCAGAAGCATGACCACCGCCACCTTGACCAGCTAAATCAGAATGGCAAACGTAAATAAATGCCTCATCTGATTCAACAACTTTATTTTTATTATTATTTAATTTACTTACAAGTAAAATAGTTGGTAAACCATAATTACAAGTTACATCAATTTCATCTGCAGAATAATCACGCTTATATACACATCCTGTAACAGTTACTTTTTGACTATCATTATACGTTATATTAACTGTATCTCTTCGTACTTCACCAACACACTTATCAGGTTCAGAAAAAGATCCACCAGAAACATTGATTGACGCAATAAAATTGAATGTTTCATTACTTGTAGTTGTATCATTTGAATTTGTTGTTCCTTTATTTGTATTAGTATTAGTTTTATTACTTTTAGAAGCTGGCTTTTTGCAGCCATTAAAAGGATATAATAAACAATTAATACACGTATCATACTCTTCTCCATTTTCCAGATACTTTGTATCTGTCAAATGTAATGCACTTAATAAGAAAGGTAAAATAGTATAAATTGACATCGCAGCTACTCCCGCTACTATTCTTTTAATAAGAGAACTAGTAGCCTTATTAAGCGCTTGTTCATCACTGGAAATAGAAGCTTTAACATAATCAACAATACCTAATACTATAATAATTAAAGGAACAGCATATATAGCAATATTAAATAATTTACCAATTAATAATATAGTTGATCTTACATTGCCATCAGCACAAACATTGTTATAATCTAATCTTGGACCACTATCTTCTAATTCAGCTTCAGATTCAGATTCATTATTTGTTGTAGTAGTTATACCTGATCTACATATATAAGCTGTAACATTACTTTCATTCAATGTATCAAAGACATTAACCTGCGTTGAACTTCCACCTGAACAAGATACAGTAGGAGTATTCATTCCTGTATCAGTTTTTACACAAGCACTAATTTTTTTATCTGATGAATAATCGATAACTGGTAATAAAGAGTAATTAGAAGCATCACCACAGCTACTAGCGTCATAATATTGATATGGAGCAATCATCGAATATTTATATCTTAAAGTAGGTCCTACTGTTCCTTGATATGATTGACTACAAACTGAGTAGTCACCTTTATCTTCTGTACCATATACTGCTGCATCTTCTGTACAAACATAAACATAAACATTTGTGTTAGTAGTACTATCAAGACCGCCAACCATTTCAACACGTTGATTATCTCCACAATTAATGGTTTTATTACCCGCTTTTGTATAAGCACACGCATAAAAGGCAAAATTTCCAGTAGTAACTCTTACTTTACCTATTAAACCATCATCTGTATCATTTGGATTAATACGACATGATCCCGGAGTATAAAAGTAATTTTTTTCATTAACACTTACTAAGTATCTGATTGAACTACAATCTGTAGTACTTCGACCACTACTACTACCACCGCCACCACCAGTATCTGGTGATGATACTACCATAGCTAAAGTACCTGCAATTTTCTTAGAATTATATTGAGAACCTATTCCAAAAATTATAGTAGTAATTATTAACATAATCAATATAATTAAGTAATATATTTTAAATGATTCTTTTTTCATTAAGTATCACCTAAATTAATTATAACATACAAAAAATAAAAACTAAAGATAAGTTATCTTTAGTTTACAAATAATTTTTAAATTAATTATTTAATTAGTTAGTAGCGCTAGATACACCATTTGCAATACCAGTAGCTGCACCTGAGCCAATTTCTGCTTGTGGTGGACAGTTACCAACATTTGTAACACATTGTACACAAACATTGTAATCACTCGGATTATCGATTAAATCTAGTGCGTCAAATATAGCACTAATTATTGTTGGAACAAAGAATATAACAACTGCTGCAATAAATCTTCTAATTAAAGATCCAACTGATTTATTAATAGCTTTTTCATCACTAGATACAACCGCTTTTCCTAAGTCAACCATTCCTAAAATAATTAATATTAATGGAATAACTATTTTAATTACTACTACAGTATAGCCTAAAACTCTCCATAGGTTAGTTGACTCAGCACAAAATCCTAACAACATAAATATATACCTTCTTTCTCTTTTCTTAATTAAATTTTATCTAATTAAATATATTATGTCAAGAAATAATATGAAAACTTTACTATATTTTGTCAATATGCATATTTGCATACTATTTGTAATTATCATATTTCATTAGAAAAGATGAATAATTTTACTTATTCACCTTTATTAACAGATAAATCACTAACATTTTGCTGAGTAGTCTTTTCAAATATTTCACCTTCAAAATCATTAGTTAAATCTTTTAAAGTATAATATATTTCTTGTCTTACAGCAGTACTCTTTAAGAAACCTCTAACTTCACCAGATATTCCTCTGGCACACCAGTAACTATTTAAACAACCTTTTTCGTCGGTTTTATAAGCTTGAAGTAATGATTCTAATCTTGTTTTAGAATATTCATTATCTTCTAGTAAAGCATCATATAATTTTTGAACATAGTATTGAACATTAACTTTGGCATTAAGTTTATCTAGTTTTGCTTTAGTTTCTGCAAAACGATATTTTTTATACTTATCAAAATCATCAAATTTACCATCAGTTATTTTCTTTAAAGCCATTGCATCAGTTTTATAATTAACTGTTGATTTGCCTTTGCTTGGTTTAGATAAATCTGTATAGATTTGTCTTTGAATTGAATTTATATTACTATAATATTCAATATAACCTTCATCATAGCCTTTTAAGCCAAGCATTTCATAAGCAATCCATTTAATGGCATATGAATCTGGTCTTCCTTCTGGATTCCATGGTTGATACCAATGAACATGACCAATACCTTCTCCACCATAAGAGTTAGAACCTCTTGATCCCACTTTATAAATACCAGGATAAATCATAATATGGTTATCAATTAAATCATTAATTGATGTAAGTTGCATTTGCTTAAATACATCTGGTATTTCACTTAATTGCGTAAATCTAGAAGTTTGACGGGCTCTATAAATAGCATATGGATCTTCTTTATAAGTAACGCCAGTTAAAGTTTTACCATCTTCAAGTGTTTCAAATTGTAAATTTTCGTTTGGATAAGATACTTGAACCGCTAGATTTGCTTGAACATCTTTAGGTAGTTGTAAGAAAGCTTCGGCTTCAATATAATCCATTACATAGATAGTTTGGAATACTTTATCATAGTAACTTTGAATTTTCTCTGGTGAATTAATTCGATCTGGTGTATAATTTGATGCAATTTTCTCACCAGTACGATAAGTTGATAAATTCATAACTATATCATTTGGGCCAAAAGATTGCATTAGATTGCTATCAGCATAATCCTCTCCTCCAGCATCAAATCTTCTACCATTATTTTTTAAGAATAATCTAGCATCAATATTATGAGCTGTTTCATGCGTAAAGGTATGATATGTATATTCTTGAATTTGTTTATTTAAAACATCAACTAATTCTGGATCAATATTACCATCCATTAAACCTTCGGCACTCCAGTCAATTCTATCTCCCCAAGCAACGGCGGCATTACCATCACTTGTTTGCCAACGGCCAGTTACTTCATTAAAGTTCTTATGGAAAGGTTCTTCTGTTACATAGGCTTGTTGATAAACCATTGCCCCATTTTCATCATAAGCAAATCTCTTATCAAGTTGGAATGTATGAATATCATTAAAGTATTTTGCATCACCTAAAATTTTATAGGCTGTATCAAAATAAGTTTCCATTCTCTTAGCATAACTTTGAACTCTTCTTTGGAAAATACTTTGAGATGTCGGATCTTCTGGATCTTCAATATAACTTCTTTGCGCCCCGATGATAAATTGTACTGGCGTCGAAATTATATAAGCTGAATTCTTTGGTAATGTAAGAATAGGTAACATCATATCATATGCTCTATGTGGATTATTATAATTAGCATCTTCATTACTAAAGTGATCCCATAAAGTATATTGAATTTCTGTTTCATGACCTTTAACTGGAACTTCTACTAAGTAACCATCAAATTCATCTCTTACCCAATCATTCATATTATCATTACTAAATTCGGTAACCATATATTCCATAAATTTAGCAATAGTATTAAGTTTAGTATAACCACCTAATAAATCACGATATTTAGTACCAGTTGAACCAGTATTAAAGTTATTACCATCTTGTAAATAAATACGGGCTATCATTTGACTTGTTAATGATTCATCAAAGCCATTCATGTTAAATAGCATAAAATCATATAATTTCATACCATCTATTTCCACATCATAGAATCTTCTAAAGTAATTATACATATATAATACTTTTTCAATTTTTTTATCTTTCTTAATTTCACTTTCCAAATGACTATTTATACTATCATTATTAGTAGTATTAGTATAATTACTATTAGATAAATATTTTAAAGTAAATTCTTTTAATTCTTTACTAGTAACATCATTATAGAAATCTTTTAATATTCTACTATCTTTAGTAGCAGTTAAAGTATCTAAATTATTTGTATAACTTAAACCTTTTAAATAATTAGTTATATTATTTACTACTTGTGAGTTAGCATCAATTACATAATGATTATATGTATAATCAATATTTAAATCAGGTATACGATAACTTGCTACCATATCATAAGTATTATCAAATTTTACATCATAAGTAACTTTTTCTTTCGTTTTATAAACTACTTTTATCTTACTTATTTTCTTTAAATTATCACCTGTTAAATATGTAACAATATTACCTTTACTATCAATTGGTACAATATGTTGAATTTCTTTATTAAGTAAATTTTCATCAGTAATATGCGTACCAGTTCTAACTATTTTTTCACTATCATAGAAAGGCATTAATTTCATTAAGTTATTATAAAGCACTCTTTTAGCTGGATCATAACCATCTTCAGTTTCAATTGGACTTTTTTTAACTTCAAATTTTTCGCCTTTCAAGATAGGTGGTACATCAGCTGATACATTATCTAAATTCCAGACATCTTCATCCCAATTTAAAGTTTCAATAAAGAATTCTTTATTAATAGAAGAGCCTTCTATTTCTTTAATTTGTCCACCAGCTTGTGATCTCATAGTAGATTCAGCTAACTCATAGACATTAGTAGCAGAGATACCATTACCATATACTCTCGTACCACTATTACCTTGTGACATACTTAAACTATTAATTAATTTTGTTGCTCCACTACTATTAGTATAGCCTAGAATACCGGCTTTAGCATTACCAGCGCCACCATCCATAGTAACTTTACTATAACAATTAGTCATCGAAACATTATTAGCACTACTTACTTCACCAATAATACCACCAATAGCGTCATTATTACCAGTTACACTACTATCATTAATATAACTATTTGTAATCGTTGTTTTATTATAAGCTTGACCAATAAAGCCACCAGTTCTTTTACCACCACTAACTGAACTATTTACAATTGATGAATTTGCTATTTCCATACTATTTCTAGTTTCACCAAACATAATACCAGTTCCATTAGTAACAAGATTAGCTTTAATATTGCCGTTGTATAAATGAACATTATTAATTACTACATCAGTTCCTTTATCGGCTAAAATACCACGAACAGCACCACTTATATTAGCGTTTTCTATTATTAAGTTTTTAATTTCCGCATTACTAAGTTCATTAAATAATTGTTTACTTAAATTAGTTATTTTATGACCATTACCATCAATTGAACCACTAAAGTTTTCAAAATAATAACTAGTAGTAACTTCAATATTTTTTAAATCATAATCATGAGTTAAAATGATATGTTCATTATTCTTAATTTTTTCTTTTAAGATATTAAATTCATTTACTGGATTAGTTTCATTTTTAGCTTTACCATTAATTATAGCTCCATAATCTACTTTAATTTCTTTAGACTTACTTTCTTCTTTAGTTACATATTCATAATCTAAAATTAACATTAAATGATTATCTTCTACAGTTACCTTTTTTATTTTAGCATAAACAGAAGGCATATTTTCCATATTAACTTCAACAAAATACTTATCTATATTTTGTTCTAGTTCTTCTTTAGTAGTTTCTCTAATCTCTAATATTTTATCATTATCTTCTTTATATAATGTTATATAAGTAATATCTTTTAATTCAATATTATTTTTATCTAGAGAAATAGTTTCATCTAATAATTTAATATCTTTATTATAGTTAGCACTACCTTCTTGTTTATCAATATCACGATCATAACTACCTATAACCGAAACATAATATCTTAAAGCTTCTTTATTCTTTTTAAATTCTAGTTTTTCTTGATATTTATTATTATATAGTTCTTTTCCTGTATCATCAGTAATCTTAATTTGTAAATTGCCATCTAAAGCTGAATCACTATCTTTATTAGCTAAAGTAATTTTAATACTATCATCATTAATAGAATATTTATAATCAGTTATTTTTGGTATATCTTTTAATACTTCAATAGTTATTTCTTTATCTAAAGTGATAACTTTTCCATTATTTAAAATAATTGAACTAATTTTTAATTCTTTTTCACCAGATGAAGTATAACCATCTAAAGCTACTTCATGACAAGTCATTAAAGCTTGTAAATTATATTCTTGATCATTAATAATAACTCTTTCCGGATAAACATTTAAATATTCAGGAATACCTGTAATAGTAAGATTTAATTTAATATCTTCATTTTTTTCAAAATATTTATTGTTCTTTTCACTAACAGGAGTAATTTCACTTATCTTAATATCATTATAAGTATCTTCTTCATATAAACCATATTTAACTTTATATATTTCCGCATTAGTTTTTTCTGTTTGTTTAATTGGATCTTCTATTTCACCTGTACTTAATTTATAATCAGCTTTAAAAATTAAATCGTGAACTTGATCTGTTTCAATATCTTTAAAAGTAATCGTATTATTGCCTTTATTTATTTCTTCACTTTTACCATTTAATTCTAATTTACCACTTATAAATGAATCTTCTTTATCGATAACATCAAAATTAAAGGTAACTTCTTTTGCTTCATAATCTTCTCTTTGTATTTTTAAATTAGCAATACTCGGAATATCTTTTAATACTTCATATTCTTTAGATACATCTGGAACATAATAAAATTGGTTAACCTTGTAATTATAACTATTAACTTCTAATTGAACACGATTAGCAGTAACTTTTATAACGCCTGCTTCTTTTGGTACAGTAATAGCAACAGTTGATGTATATCTATATTCATCAGTAGTATTTTCAACAGCTGATCCGCCACCATTAGCTATATAATTTAGCCCGTTAATAGTAATAGATGATAGACGTGAATATGATCTTATTCCTTTGGTATGAACGATAAAGTTCATCCGATACATTTTTTGACCTTTACTCGCAAATCTACCACTGTCAATAACACGATTATTTTGTTTGGTTTCTACATATTCAATAGCTTCAATGTATACACCAGTATTAACAGTAATTGATTCTTCCCCAATCGGTTTATCAGTATAATTATATTGATCACTTAAAGCATAATCAGATAAAATTTTAACTTTATAATTACCATCTGTACTACCATCATAAGATAGTGATACTTCACCTTTTTCTAAGTATTCTTCCGGTGTTAAAATTTGTGATGCAATAACTGCCCCAGTAGAATCTACTAAGACAACTTTTAAACTACTAATAGCACTACTTTCATCATTAATACTAAATTTAGCAATAATACTTTTATTTTCGGAATCTTCTTCTACACTCAAACTAGTTACTTTTGGTGAATCTTTTAAAACAGTATAAGTAAGTGTATTAGCATCATAATCTTCTTTATTAATAAATGTTTTTAAAGATTTTAATCTAACACTATCTAAGTTTACTTTATGTTTACCAACAGATGTATCAGCATCTTCTAAAATAACTTCATAATTATTACCATCTATTTTACTAATAATATAATTATTAGTTTTACTTCCAATAGTTAAAGATGCATTTTCAACTGGCACTCCTTTAGTATTAGTACTTACAAAACTTATAACTGGTTTTTCACCCTTTTTAATGGCATCAGTAATTCCTACATCAGTTAATGTAAAGTTATAATCTCCGCCAATCATAAAGGAATGGTTAAACATTGTTTGATTAGTAAAATGATTATTATCATCATTTTTATTACTATCTAAATCATATTCTCCCACTACTTCTAAACGATAAACTTTATCTTCATCAACTGGAATATCATTTATTTTAGTAGTACTTTGTACTTTTTCTTTTGCAATAACTGTTTCACCATCATAAATAGTAGCTTCCCCATTTATAAAAGCATCATCTATATCTACTAATTCAAAACTTAAAGAACCTTTTTCATCATTTAAATTAAATTTATTTACATATGGTGTATCTTTTAATACTTCTCTTGTAAATTTAAGTTTAGCGTTTACTTCTTTACCATTAGATAAAATTACACTTGTAATAACAAATTCACATTTACCAGCTTTATTAGACTTAATAGTAACAGAGTATTCTCCATTATTATTAATTACATCATAATATTTATCATTAATTTTAACTTTAGTAATAGTTACACTCTTAGGAGTAATATCAGCATTAAATTTTAAAATAATATCACCTTTTTTGACAAAAGCATCTTGATCATTTTGTTCTTTTAAAGATACTTTTGTATTTTCCGTAACATTTTCGGTACTATTACCAGCATCATTTATATCAACTTTACCATCATTGTTAACATCATATTTATTATTTGGTTTAATACTTGGCTTTTTATTAGAAGTGTTTTTATTATTATCTATTTCTTCAGTACCAGTAATATCTAAAAGATATTCCATTATTTCTTTAGCGTCATTATAATCTTTTACACCATCATTATTAACATCTCTTTTATTAATATTAACAATATATAATGCTACAAAAGATATAGTTAATACCGTAGCAATACCTACTAAAATATTTCTTAAATTCTTTTTATCTTTTTTAAATAATGCCATATAAATAACTGATATTAAAATTGCAATAGCAATAATACCTAAAGTAACCATAAATGGTTTAGATGTAAATACTTTAAGTTCTTCTATGTTTTTATCTTCAGCTTCATTCGGTTTATTAATAGGTATTTCTTCACCAGGTTTAGCATCTCTTGTAACTAAAACAGTTTTAAACGTTTTATCATATTCTTCACTGTTTTTACCATCAGATACTACAACATTAGTTAAAGCAATATTAGTATCACCAACATTAGCATTATCCTTAACTTTTAAATGTACTTGAAATAATTCATTATTAAGTTTACCAGTTTCATTAATTAAACCAAATTTCTTACTATTATCATTATAAGATACTGTCATATTTTGATTTATGCTAGTAAAATCATCAATATCTATTTTGGTAAATACATTTTCATCATAAGTAAAAGTAGCCATAACTGCATAGGCATTTATTTCATCATCTAAATTAACACTGACAGTTATTTCATCACCAATAGTTAAATCATATTTATCAATGTCTAAATTAATATTTTTAGCCATAACTTTAAATGGTAAAAAAATAGTCATTAAAAATAACATTAATACATACTTATATTTTGCCCATTTCATTATATAAAACACCCCTTCAAAATCGATTGCTTCATATAATAGCACAATATAGCAAAAATATCTAGTATTTTTTGTACTTTTTTAATCTAAGCTTTTATTTTGTTAATTTGAAAAATTATACTAATTGTTCTGTTATTTTGCTAAAAAAATCACTATTCCATAATTTTAAGCTATTTATATCTTTAATAAAAGGTATTACATCTTCTTTAGCATTGTTATAATCTATTTCTTTAAACTTATTTATTAGCATATCTTTTAAAATATCTAGATTAAATTCATCATTTTTATCTATATATTTTGAATCAATTAATTTGTTTTTTAATAATTCTAAATTAACATTAGTATTATTTGCTAAGAAAAATACATAATCATATAAATCTCTTCCTTTTATTCTACTATGCCAATTACGGCATAAAATAGCATGAATTTTACCTGCAAATAAAGATGATTTATCATATAATCTTATTTGATGAGGGCTAGGAAGTAATTTATATTTCATTTCATAAGTTGCTCCATTAGGTGGATTAATATCTACTTCTAATTTAATTTTTATATTTTTAAGTATTTGATTATATTGATGATTTTTTTCATTAGGGAAAAATTTTAAAATATGCTCTATTGTGTCACCCTTTAAAAAGGCTGAAGATATATTAGTGGCTTTTTGCTTTTGTTTATTACTAATTTCTAAATTTATGCCATAGGCTTTTAATTCTTTTTCTATAAAAATAAAATATTTACTTAAATCAAAATCTTTATTTGGTTTTATTAAAGCAAAATCTAAATCTTCTGAAAATCGATCTAACTTATAAAAAATTCTTAATGCAGTACCACCATAAAAAGAAGCTTCGTTAAAAAATCCACTGCGTGATAATCCTGACAATACTAATTCTTGAATTATTTCTTTTAGAGCATTTATTTCATCATTAGTGTTATTTATTTCATAAGACTTAAGCATTTGTTCAATTATGTTATTCATTTTTCTCTCCTCATATATTTTGCAAGTAATAGAATATTAGTAGAATGATATAGACTACTTAATTTTTCAATTATATTGACATCTAATTTATTAAATTCCATTTCATCTATGCGCAAATCATTAAATAACATATTTTCAAGATTTTCATAATTTTTTAAAGGCGATAAAGTATATAGTTTATCACATAAAGCTTTTTCTGGTTTAGCTATTTGATATGAATAATCTCCTTCTATTTTTAATTCAATTTCTTCTGAATAAGCATCTACTGGTATATCTCTATAAGTAAATACCCCAAAGTTTGTATTATATTGCTTTTTCTTTTTCTTATCAAAAGTTGCACATGTAATTGTACTAACTCTTTCAGGGATTAGTCCATAAAAAGAAAGAGCATATTCAAAAGAAATATATGATGGCCCATAAATACTACCTGCTAGTAAATAGCCAGGAGTATTTGGATCGGTTTCATATAATCCTGTTATTATTTTAAATAATTTACCATCTTTTATATCTCTACTTATTTTGTTATTTTTATTGGCATAATTATTTAAATTGTTCTTTGCCATACTATTAGTAATTATCACATTTTCACCTCTTAATACCATTATACGGTATTGAAAGGTGAAAATCAAGGCTTTAAGTTAAAAAAAGATGAATAATTTTATATAAATAAAAAATCTCTATTTCTAGAGACTTTATATTACTTATTATAAAATACCAAATTTTTTGTTATTATTTTCAACATCTAATCTAGAGAAACCTAATGCAATTAAAAATTCAGTTATCTTTTTATTATTATCAAGTTTTTCATCTAGACAAGGAATATTAAAGAATACTTTACTACCACTTTCTCTTTCAAAATCATGAACATCTTTTTCATTTAAAACACTTCTATTTAAAACAATTTTTTTATTCTTTAATTTATCAAATATTTTACGATCTTCTCTAATTAATTTATTAAGTTTTAAAATACCTGGTTCAATTAAATAAATAATTTCGGTACATATAGTTTCAGGACCATCATTTAAATCTACCAAAATAACTTCAGCATCACTATTATTAGCAAGTCTTATAGATATATTCATAAAGTCAGCACTTTCAAGAGATTTATCATTAAAATATTCAAAATCAGTTGCATTAACTTCAATAGCTTTAACTTTATATTCTTCTTGTAAATGTTTTTTTAACATATAAATTAAAGTAGTAGCACCAGCATGTTCAGTAACATTTTTAAATCCGATTACTCTTTGTTCCATTTTAACGGGTGCAATTTCTTTAACTTTTTTACTATCTAAATTAGTATCAGGATTTAAATTTTGATAAGCTGCCACATCTTTATAAGAATTAGGATTATCTATTAAGAATGGGATAGCATCTACACTTCTCGTAAAATTATAAATACCATATGATACTAATTGTGATAAATAATTAGCATTATTTACTTTAGGTGAATCATCTAATAATAAAATTATTTTATCCATTTCAAAATTTAATGATAACTCCCGCATAATATTAATATTTTCATAATTCTTAATAGCAGTAACATCTATAATCATTTTATTATAGAAGAAATTACTAAATTGATTTACTAAATCTTGGACAGTAAATTCGCCATTAATAGTCTTTATTACATCAATATTTAATGTTCCTAATAAAGATTGATACTTATTTGATACAATTACATTCATTTTTTTATACCTCTTTCTTTTAACCTTTTAATTTTTGACTTTCACTATATAATTTTATTCCCTTTGTTTCGCCAGTTATTTTAAAATAGAATAAATCACCAATAAAGGGTAAATTAAATCTAGAAAATAATTTTATATTATAAAATATTTGATTATTTTTAGTTTCATAACTTAAACAATAATAATACATTTTTTTGTTTTTAGCAGCTTCATAAGTAGGACTATTTAAATCACTTACACCATATTCACCATCTTCACAAGTATTTTTAGATAAATAACCACTATTATCTAAATAATTATTAATAATACTTAATGATTTATTACTAACTCCTTCATATTTCTCTAAAATAGTTACTGTTTCACTTTTTAATTTGTAAGCTTTATTATAAGTAATTGCTACCGCGATAAAACCTGCAAATAAAAAAGTAAAAATTAAGACTGTTTTAAAGACTGTTTGTGTTCCTATTGCCTCTCGCATATAACCACCCTATCCAAATAATGTCTTAGTTGAACCAGTTAAATTAAAATTAAATATTTCTCTAATAAAAGGAATATCTAATTGAAAAAATACAACTACATCATAATAAACCATATCAGGAAAATCGCCACTAGTAACAGTACATTTATTATTACTACACTTTTCTTTCGCATCTGCAACAAATTTATCTTCAACACGATTGGCTCTTATACAATAGGCAGCATCTCTACTAGTTAATTCACCATTTCTATTGTAACCATCATAACCATCAGGACATTTACCAGTAATACGATATCCTGCTTTATTTAAATGCTCAACTATTTTTTGATTAGTAGATTCACTTAAGCCAAAAGAAGAAGTATTATTATTACTTCCTAAAGGTTCATTTTCTATAATTGTTATTATTTCATCTTTAACCCCAAAGGCTTTAGAATGATTAATAGTTAAACACATAACTCCTGTAAATAACAATATAAAAAAGATTACAATTTGAAAAATGGAAATTCCACCTATTGCTTCCCGCATTTATTCCACTTCCTTAACCTTTATATACACATTCAAATGTATTTGTCGGATCATTTTTTGGGTGGCAAATTACAAAATCACAATTTCTTTCGCCACTAGCATCAGCTTTACATGGTTCACATATTGCTTTACTACATTGAGAATTGCGTTGAAAATTGGATTTTATTATGGGCCACAATGTATAGTAAAAAAAAGCTATAAGCACTGCAATAGCCGACATTACTACAACTGTAGCATTTAATTCACCTGTTGCTTCTTTCATAATTTAATCTATTAACCTGTAGTACCGCCAGTTCCGCCTGTTGTAGTATTTGCGCTAGTTTCACATTGTCTTGTTGAACCTTTGTAAGTACATTGTCCACCGCCACACTCAACTGCTTCACCATCAACTGTTGTCGTATAAGTAAGTTGTCCACCATTAGAAGCATTACATGCAGAGTTTAATGTCATACCATTTTGAAGTACTGGCCATATAACTAAATAAAAGAACGCTACTAAGGCTGCGATTGCTACAACTGTTACAACTGTCATATTTAATTCACCTGTTGCTTCTTTCATAAATGCATTCCTCCTTTATTATCTATAATTATTATAACCAAATTATATAAAAATAGCAATTAATATTTGCTATTACTTGACAAAGCAAGACACAAAAAAAGTAAGATAGTTTAACTACTGACTATCTTTATCTAATATTAATTCTTTTATACAAAATATAGCATATAAAGGAATAGATTTAATATTATTTTTAAAGCCAAAATCTTTTAAACTAATTCTAATCATATATTTAGGATGATATAAATCATTGTAAATTTTTAAACTTTTAGATTGGGTATTTTCATCTGCTTTTACTTCAATAGGAATTATACCATCATTTGTTGAAATTAAGAAATCTATTTCAGCATCTCTATTTCCTCTCCAATATAGCAAATCTATTCCAAGAGCTTTTAATTGATTAGCAACATAATTTTCAGTGATAATTCCTTTATATATTTTCATATCATCTAACATAATAGTTTTAATATCATTATTTACTAATCTATTAAAAATTCCTACATCAGAATAATATAATTTAAACACATCATTATCCACAAATCCTAATAAAGGCTTTTCTGGCAATTTAATACATTTACATATTTGAACCATATTACTTTCAATAAGCCAATTTAATGGCAAAATATATTCCCTTTTTTTTGCATTTGTATCAATTACCGAATATTGAAATTTTTTAGAAGCATTTTGTAATTGTGAAGATAAAGAATTATATAAATTCCGAATTTTTAATGTTTCAGATGAATTATTAACATGATTATTCATATCATTTTTATAATCTTCAATAATATTATTTAATTTAGATAAATCATAATTATAATAATCATTAATATTTTCTATTAAAGACTTAATGCTTTCTGGCATACCTCCTGATAATAAATACATTCTATAATAATCTATTGCTTTATTATGAAGTATTCCCATTGATTCATTTTTTCTAAAACTCTCTTTAATCTTATCTAAAAGTTTTTGTTGATTAAGGGCAATTAAAAATTCTTCAAAATCCAATGGATACATATATAATCTAGTTATCTTTCCTACTGGAAAAGGTTTATTTAGTCTAGCTAATTTTACTCCTAATAATGATCCTGCACATATAATTCTAACATTACTATGCTTTTCATTAAAAAATTTTAATTCCGAAATTAATTCTTCACTTTCTTGAATTTCATCAATAAATAGAATACTATCTTTTTGGTCAAAATCAAAATCTAATAATATCTTTAAATCATTATATTTTTTCTCTGATGAATCATTTGAAGCATATAATTTAACAATATCTACATCATATAATAAGTTAATTTTTTTATACTTTTTATATTCTTTTTGGCAGAATTCATCTATTATATAAGTTTTACCACATTGTCTTGCTCCAAGTACAATTAATGGTTTAAAATTTGAACTATTTTTCCAAGCTAGTAAATCATTATATATTTTTCTTTTCATTTTATTTTCTCCCCAATTCATTATAATTATAGCTCTTTTTACACCTTTTTGCACCCACTTTTGAGTAAAATTTACACCTTTTTGCACCCACTTTTGAACAAAACTTACACCTTTTTGCACTCACTTTTTATATTACGTGTTCTTCTTCTTATTAAAAAATGCATATGCAATTGTAGTAACTCTTTCAGGAATAAAGCAATGAATAACAATAAAAATCTCTATTTCTAGAGAAATAACCACATACGAATCTATTCAGAAAGTATTTAGAAATGAATTGTTATTTCAATAATAAAAGAACTATTTTATATTATAGTTCCTTTTCATTATGTCTTTTAGTCTGAACAATTACAAAAAAATTCCTTAATAGGAATTTTATAGATCCATCATTTGTAAAACCGCTAAAACTAGTAAAACCATGACCCCAAAACCAGTTGACATTAACATGCTCATTGTTTTACCTTCCATTTTATCAAGTCTATTTTTATATTTAGTTTCTCTTGCTTTTTGTTGTAAATTAGAAATTGTTCTTGAAAACATAAGCATTTGCTCTTGTTTACGATCTTGACTACCTAAACTTAAACGATATAAAAGACGCATCATTCTCATGGAATCTCTTACCGGATATTTTTTGGCAAAATTCATATATGGATTTATTGAATCATCACCAGCATTTATTTCATTAATCATCTCTTGTAAACCATCTTTAAAAATATCTGGAGCATCGATAACTGATTTACCAATAGCTACTGGTACTGTATAATGTTGAATTAATATTTCAATACTCTTTAAATAATGAGGTAACATACTATCTATTTTAAACATATGAGTTTTATAATATGATTTAATATTAATATAATCTAATTTAAATATTAAGAAACCTAAAATAAATGATATTAATATATATAAAGCATCTAATTTAGTAATAAAGAAAAACATACTAATAACTATAACCATTAAACCATTTCTAATTCTTTTCATAAAAATAGCATCAGATGAAACTGTATCACCATATTTAGCTCTAACATAGAAATCCCAATCATCTTCTTTTAATTTACGAAATATATAAAAGTTATCACTAATTAAATCTTTAATACTAACTTGACCATTATAAGTCATTACAACAAAGATTAAAATAGCTATTATAATAATTTCTACTTGCATTATTCAGCCCCCACATCTTCATTATAATATTTCTCACCAGTAATTAAGAAATATACATTAATTAAAATTATAATGTGTAAAATAAGTTGAACATACCACATATTAAGAAGTTCAATATAATTATCTTTACCTAACATAAATTCTACTACTACTACTAAAGAAAATAGAACAACGGCAAAAGTTAAAAATCTTTTATGGAAATTTTTACGATCCATTTGATCACGATAAACACCTTCAACTAGAGCATCGATATCCATAGACATGTTTTCTAAAGATTCACCAGCATCTTTAGCACCTTCTTTAGTTATTTGTAAGAATAATTGATGCATATTTTTAACCATATAGAATGGATATTTTTGATTAAAATATTCAATTGATTCATCAATTGTACCATTTTGATAAGATAATTCAATCATTTTTTCAATGTCCCCTAAAACAGGTTGTTCAATAATGCCAGAATCTCTAACACCTTCTAAGCTTTTAACAAAACTTTGCGTAGTATTAAATTCCATTATAACGTTAGTAGTATAAGTTTGAATTTGTTCAAAAATAAACTCGCTATATACTCTTTGACATCTAAGGTATGCAAGATAAGGAATAAAAGCAATAGTAGCAACAGCATAAACTACAGCCCAAATAATACTATAAAAATAGAAATAACCAATTAAAGCCGCAAAACCACCTAATAAAACTATTTGCATAATATATTGTTTAGCAGTAAATTCTTGGCCTAACTCTTTCGTTTTTTCTCTAACAACTTTAAAAGAATACGGTGCATATTTATCGTATATATTTTCAACTTTATTTAATACTTCTTTATAAGATTTACCATTTTTATTATTACGATACATAATAATGAAAATAGCTATACCTAACATTATAAATAGTTCTGGTATTGTTCTCATTTTTGCACCTCCTTATTCCTTTATAGTGAATCTATTACTTCTGTACTATTATTATCATTATTTTCATCAACAAATAAATTTTCTTTAATAACGACTCCTTGACTTCCTAAATATTCTCGTAAATATTTAGTTGGATTATTAAATTGAATCGCGCCATCTAAATTCTTTTTATATATAACATTAGATCCTGCTTCATTATTTTCATCTACATAAAATTCACAGATTTCGACAATTTCTCTTTGGAAACGTCCTAGTTCGGCACTCATATAACCTTTAACATGAATTGCCAGTTGAACATATCTATGAATTGATTTTAAAAATTGATCTATATCTTGACTAGTTTCTAGTAATGAATACATCCGCATTGGCACATTTAAGGCTCTATCAGAGTGGATAGTTGATAAAATGTTATGTCCAGATGAAATAGAGTTACGAACTGCCGTTACGGCTTCAGCACTACGAACTTCGGATAGTAAAATCCAACGGGGGTCTTGTCTCATGCAGGCTACTAATACATCTGAATAACTAGCGATATTATTAGTCTTCATGGCAACTATATCCCGATGTGGAAATATTTTATCTAAGTGAAGTTCGAGAGTATCTTCTATGGTAATAACTTTTTCATTTTCCTTAGTATGACTTGCTAGGTATTTAACAAGTTCAGTTTTACCACTACCAGTTTCGCCACTAACAATCATATTACAATGTCCATCAACACAAGTAAGTAAAAAATCTAAGATATTTTCGGAAACATATTGTTCACTTAATAATTTTTCGCGATTAAGTCTTATTTTGGCTGGGGTTTTTCTGATAACACAAGCTATACCATTGGTAGCGATTGAATCATGAATAAAGTTTAAACGTAATTCAGCTGATTCAGCATCTAAAAATGGATGAGCCATATTAAATGTTTTACCCATAACATTAGAGCATTGAAACGCTAGCTTTTCTACTAAAGCATTATTAACATCTGGCCTTTCAATTCGATAAACTCCTTTATCCAATGTTTTTAAATGGATTTGACCACCATTACCATAAGATACATCGGTAATGTTATCATCATCTAAAAACTCTTTTAAAGGGCCAAAATCTATTTGTGAAAATATAGCATCATTCACTTTTATATCTTCCCTTCCCTTTTTATTTTTTTATTCTACAATTGTTACTTGACTATAGATAAATGCTTGTAATTCTTCACTCTTTAACTCTGTTTCACCAGGGTTTTTAGAATAATCTGCACCTCTAAGTCTTGGACGAATATCAATACCACTTATTCTATTAGCTAAATCTAATAAGTTAGCATATTCATCTGGTACACCAAATAATAGTGTAGCTGAATCACCAGCAGATGAATCCCAGAAAACATTACGTCCACTACTATCTCTTACTTCAAGTACTTTAATACTTTCAATTAATTTACCATATATAGCACCATTAGTATCTTTAGCATACATATATAAATCAATATAATCACCTGGTGCTATGGAATTGGCATAAGTTGTTTCATTTGTAACTTTTATACTAGCCAAAGTATAGCCCTTTGGTAAATCCTCATTAACTGAATTAGAAATTTCACTTTTATCACATATTTGTGATTTATGAAAGAAACCATTTTGGGGAATACTTGTTCCTTCACAAATATATTTACCATCTAGTTCAGCTATGTTTTCTACTAAATCATTATCTCTTAAAGAACTTCTAGTAATTTCTCTAAAACCAACATTATCAGTTTCTACTTTATCTTTTGTATCAATCTTAGCAAGTGCATAAGGAATTCTAACTGTTGTAATTGCTTGATTAACCCGATAATTATAAAAATACCATAATATTATAATTCCTGCTAAAACAGCTAAAATAGTAACTGTATTTTTATTTGAGATAAATCTTTTTAAATTAGCTAATAAATTTCCCATTTTTATTCCTCCTATTTATTACTTTGTTCTAGTATTGCTTCTACTCTACTTTCCATATCAAAATCTTCTGAAGAAGTTTGTTCATTAGCAATAAAGTAAGTATTTGTTTTACTAGTTATTTGAACACTTACTTTTGGTGGTGTTTCATATACACCAGTAATTATAATTTGATATTCACTAGAAAGTGAAGCAGTTTCAGCAAATCTTCTAGCAAAACTTTCAATAAATTTTTCTTTATTTATTTTAAGTTCACCATATTCTCTATAATAAGCATAATCTATTGCATCTACTAAAGCTGCCTCATTTATTTGTCTTACAGTATAACTATTTTCTGTATTATTAGAAGTAACATTTTGAATTAAAAGCAATATTACTACTACAAATACTCCTAAAAGTACTAACCAATAACCCCAATAAGCTTCCTTCATTTAATGTCCCTTCTTTCTATTTCCATGATGGTCCAAGATGATAATCTATTGTTGTATCATTATCATAATCTATTTCCATACCATAATGTTCTTTATAGTATGCAAATCCTTTTTGTGTTTGAATTTGCCATTTACTACTATCGGCTTTAATCCAACTAGTGAAATATCTTTCATTATTTTCGGTATTATTTCTCTCGTTTTCTTTTGGTCTTACTCTTGTAAATTGAATATTATCTTTAACTTTATCATCTTCTAATAATTCATCAATAAAGTTACTATAGCAGAAGACATTTTCATATACCTTATCGCCATCTTTTAAATCATAACATTTTAATGTATTACCAGCATAGCCATCTTTGTATTCATCTTTTTTATTAAGGCTCTTTATTTTACTTATCATTCTACCATTCATTGTAATTTTAACAGCATATTCATAATCAGAATTTGGATTAGTAAAGTGATCATCTGGTATATCATAAATGCCATCGCCTTTTTCTTGAATTTCTTCAGTAGTAACATAAGCTTTTAATTCTAAGCCTGTATTAATTGGCTCTTCCCATCTCCAGTTTCTACCAAGATCACGATCATTTGGATTTAAATCTTCAGAAGTAATTGGACGATATTGAACATTTAATTTATTACCGTCATATAAGCAGAATGAGCAAGTTACTGGACATTCACCATTTGGACAACATTGGGATTTATAAGTGTCTGGATCAGTTTCAGTACCACTCTTATCATAATATAATAAATTTCCTTGTTCATCAGTTGTTACGGCACAAATATATGATACGGAAGGTGGACAAGTTGGACAACATTCACGATTGTAATCTTCTTCTTCACATACTTCACCATCTTTACAATGGTATTTACCATCACTAGATTCTTCAGGTTTTTTACAAACATCAGGACAATCCGTACTATACTTACAAGCATAGACACCTTCATCATGAATAGTACCTTGAGTATTATCTTCATCTACTAAAGCAGAATCAGGAACATTACATTTAGTTCTATCTTGAAGTAACTTAGATACTACACTATCATTCGCACCCCAAACACGTCCTAAAGTATCTTTATCAAAATATTCACCTAAATTTTCAAACCACATTACATATCTTCTTGTACCATTTGATCCAAGACCTACAGGAAGTCCATTAGTAAGTTCTTTACTATTTTCAATTTTATCACTTTGACCTTGGTTACCTACTACAATACTTCCAGATGGATGCAATGTATAAAATTGTGTTGGTGTAATAAATTTAGCTTCTGCTTTTTGGGATTGTTTAACATATTTAACATTTGATAGGACATAATTGTAATTACTGCATCCATCAGATGTACATGCACAAACTGAGCCACGATCTACTGTTGGATGATCTGTCCAGTTATTTTGGCTACCATTACATAGTGAGTAATCATCACTTACACTACCACTACAATATTGAGACGATACCCCACTTAAACTTTTATCATACATATCCATTTGATCAGTTCTAGCTTTATTCATGTATTCTTCTTGATACCAAAAATACATATCTGGTGCAAAATTATAATTCATTCTCCAACCTTCATTAAATGGTGTATCATCAAAACTATTGTTATATGCTGAATCTTGAGATGCACTAGTTCCATTATATCCAGTAGCTTTGTTCCAATCTTGCATCAAATAATATATTCCCCCAGTACCTAGCTTTGCTTTTAAACCATATCCGTTAGAAACTACATATTCAGAACTTGCAGAATCTTTACCAGCTGTACCACCACCTGTTGAGCCACCGCCTGTTACTTTAGCAGTTCTACCAATTTGAGCCAAAGCTGCACTTTTTTGCTCAGCTGTTAAATCTTCAACAGTTGCAGAACATTCGGCACTCTCACCACACTCAAATTCATTTTCTTTGCCATTATAATACTGACAAGGCAACCAATCACCATAAAAAAGTCCATTCTCTTCTTCAGTCGTATCTAATCTACGACTGCCAGTCGAACATGTAGTGCCCCCTTCATAAACAGTATATTCAGCATTTAATGTTACTTTTGCTCTTATTTGATAAAATCGTTTTGTAACAATACGTCGAACTTTATATGAATCAGGCAATTTTGTAATAGCTTCTACGCCTTGGTCAGTGATACATTTAGCAAAACTCATCCCATCTATATTTAACCATTGACCTTTACAAGTTTTCGCCCACGCATTCGCATAATCATTAAGCGCCTCTGCATCATCATCATTAGGTTTCTTACGTAATAAATTACCAGCTTTAACTTGTTTTATTGTTTTACAAACTCTCATGTCCTTATCAACATTGTAACAATTTGGATCACCAATACAATTGCCAATTGCTTCATACATGGATTTTTGATTATATACATCTACTGTTCTTTTTCCTTCATTAATTATTGCAGACTTAACAGTGCCATTACTTCCCAGTTCATTTGTATAACAAGATTCTGTACCAGTTATAGATGATTTTAATGTAAAATACCTACCTGTATCAACTAGAATAGAACCTGGTAAATGTAAATGATAATCTTCTTTACAAAATACACCTTTACCATTATAACCATATTTATCCATTATAGCAGTAACATCATTACTTAATTCACTATTTCTTAAAGTATGTCCTGCCGCATCACTACTATTATTAGCTACGCATTCCTTTATATTTTCTTTTGCTCCAGAAGTATCACAAGTATTATCATTAGCATATTGATATCCTTCTTTAATATCTATATCATGTTCATTCTTCTTACATGCAATACATTCAACATTATCAATTTTTGCAGCACAAGATGATACATCTCCAGGAGTGGTGCAAAGAGAAATAGAGTTATCAATAGATGATGTTTTTGTTGTTGTATCACTACTAGCATTTGCTACATAAAATCCTTGACATTTTGCTGAATTTGTACATTTACCAGTAGAATAACCTGATTGAGAAACAGAATAATGTGTATATGTTACACCTAATGTATATTTTATTGGTTCACAATTTTTATATTTATCAGAAGTACTTGAAAATTCTATTTTAATTTTAACGGTACCTGTACCATTATCAGTATAATCGACAAAATTTATTGTTGATAAATCATTTATTGGTTGAAATTCTCCATTTACTTCAATATAAAATTTTGTATTTACATTAGCACAATTACTATTACATTTATAATTTAATTTAACTGATCCTTCTTTCTTACCATCAGTTCCCATAAATTTAGTAATTGTTACAGTATGAACTACAGAATTAGTATATGTAATTATATTATTATCATCAGTTGTTGTTGTTCTTTTTTGCACACCATTTGTTATAGTTGTTGTTGCTTCACCATCTTCAGCATACGCTATAGCTTTTTTTAGTGCTGATTTAACCATTGTTTTGGCGTCAGAAACAGCTCCTAAATCATCACATTTATTTCCTGTACAATTGCTAGCTCCGCTTGTAAATTTTCCCCTTATAACGTTATAAGATCCCATAGCATTAGCTAAAGTTTTTAAATCTCCACTTATATCATCATACATAGAATTAATTAAGTATTTTATATATTTAATTTCTGAATTATTGTTATTACCATTTGAATTCATCATTGGAAATAAATGCTCATACATATTAATTGCTATAAATTTCGCTACATAACATTTATCACCCGAACCACAATTATTATTAATTATAGACATTAGCCCAGCATCATATATACTTGCTTTACGATCATTTTGAATTGGATCGGATAAATTTCTAATATTTTTAAAAGTTAAAGTACCACCATTTGGTAAATCACTATCAAGATAATCTGTTACTCCAGGGTTATGACAGTAGGCATCTTTTTTTGCATTATCAACATAAAAATAATACCTAGAAATATCTAAACCACCAAAGGCACCGACAACTTTACGTCCATTATAATACGCCGTTCCTTGCGCTGCTCCATATTTATCTCCTTCTTGTTTTATAACTATCGCAGCCTTTACATTTATCACGCTTACAAGTAAAGACAACATTAACAAACTTAATAATTTTAACGCTTTTTTCATTTTACCTTTTTCCCTCTGTTTCTTTTTCTAACAACCACAACAGTAGTAGTTCCTAAAACTAAAATAATAATTCCACCAAATATAAAATATTTATATTTTTCAAGTTTATCTTGGAAAGTTTCTTCTTTTTTTACTTCTTCAGTACTCTTTCCCGTTTCATCTATTTTTCCATCCATAAAACTATCTATTTTAGTAATAAACATACTTTCATCAATTTCTTTTAAATTAGTATATTTCTCACACAAATAAAAATCTTTCATATCTTCTTCTAAGCATATTGCTCTATTATAATAATCATTATATCTAGGAGTTTGTTTTCTAATAGTTTTTAATTCTTCTCCCCCACATGGAGTTTGATAAGAAGCAAATACTTTTATAATAAAGTTAGTAACTACTTCATTTTCTCTCCAGTCAAATGTTATTACACCATCTTTAGCATCAGCAAAATTATAAGTTAAAATTTCACTTGTTACATCATTGCTAACTTCTACATATAAATCTTCTGTTACATTTAAAATAGAAATTTTAAAATATTCGTCTGTTGATGTTGATCCATCTTCGTATTTTTCTGTATCTTCTACAACTTCATAATCAACTTTAACATTAGCAGCTTTTTTCATAGCATCAGCTTTAGCAGTATAACTACACTCTTCAGCTTTAACAGGTACCACTATTAAGATTAACATAAGTAGTAAAGTTACAATTTTTTTCATACGAAATCCACCTACTCTCTTATTATTAATTTTATCATACCACCATTTCATTATCAAGATTATATTTTGGGAAATTAGTAGAAAAATTTGAAATAATTTATAAAAAGAAAAATACTGATTAATATGAAATTTTTGTGAAATTTTTCAAAATAAAAAGGAAATCGGCCTATGAGTGACGAATAATATAAGTGAAAGGAGCAAAAGCATGAACAACGAAAAATTTAAACAATTAGAAAATATTGTAATAGAAATTGAAAGCAATTCACGAGTAAGAATGATGGTTGATAATGAAGAAAGATTAAAAGGATATCATGAAATAGGTAGATTACTAGTAGAAGCTCAAGGTGGGGCATCTAGAGCCAAGTATGGCAATAATTTAATTAAGGAATGGGGCGAGAAATTAGCTCAAGAATATGGGAAGAATTATGATGAAAGCAATTTAAAAAGATTTCGATTATTTTATTTAACCTTTCCAAAAAGTGACGCAGTGCGTCACCTTTTAACATGGACTCATATAAGAACACTTTTACCTATCAAAAATGAGAACGAAAGAAACTATTATATAAATCAAGTTATACTTAATAATTTATCAAGTCGAGAATTAATTCAAGAAATAAAAAACAAATCATTTGAAAGATTATCTTATGCAGATAAAAATAATATTAAATTAATTACAGATACGCAAAATAATAACTTAACTCTTGAAGATATGATAAAAGATCCAATTATTATTAATGTTGATGAAGATATTTCTGCATTAGATGAAGCCACTATACATAAGGAAATAATAAATTATGTAGAAAACAGATTTTTTGGACAATCATAAAAAATAAATATTACAACTCAAAAAATGAAAGGAAAAATTATGACAGAAGAAAAAATATACAATGAAATAGTTGAATTAATTGAAGAAAGAGAAGTTAAAAAGTTTGTTAGAGAATTTAAAGAAAATTCGGAAATATTAAAAACTAATTGGGAAATAGGTAGATTACTAGTAAATGCACAAGGTGGAGAATCTAGAGCCAAATATGGCGAAAATCTAATTAAGAAATGGGGCGAAAAATTAGCCCAAGAATATGGCAAAAATTATAATTATAGTAATTTAAAAAGATATAGACAATTTTATTTATTGTTCCAAAAAGGTGCTACACTGTCGCACCAATTGATGTGGTCCCATTATGTAGAGTTAATTCCTATTAAAAATGAAAACGAAAGAAACTATTATATTAATCAAGTAATACTTAATAATTTATCTGTTAGAGAGTTAAGAAATGAAATAAAAAGTAAAGCTTATGACAGATTATCTTATGCCGATAAAAATAATATTAGATTAATAACAGATAATGATAATTCAATAACATTAAGTGATATGATAAAAGATCCAATAATTATTAAAACTGATAAAGAAACTACTAATTTAACTGAACAAAAATTACATGAAATATTAATTGAATTGGTTGAAAATCATTATATGGAATTAGGAGCAGGATTTACACTAGCAGGTCATGAATATAAGTGCAAAATAGATAATAGAACTTATAAAATAGATTTATTATTCTTTAATTATAAAATAAATGCTTTTGTCGTAGTAGAAGTAAAGATAAAAGAATACAATCCCAAAGATAGAGGGCAAATAGAATTATATATGGATTATGTTGATAAAAATATAAAAGAAAATTATCACAATAAAACAGAAGGAATATTAGTAGTTAGAGAAAAGAATAAACTAGTTACTAAATATGTTTCAAATAATAATTTATATATTACTACTTATTTATTAGAAAGGAAGTAGTAAAAAATTATTTTAGATATATAAAATAACATTACATATAGAATTAAAACAAAAAATATAAGCAAAAAGGGACGACACTGTCGGCCCAATTAATGGAATCATTATTTTACTTAACTTTTTCCAAAAGGTGGCTCATTGCGCCACCTTTTATTTATTACAAATTTAAAAAAATATAATATCAAAAGTCCGTTCAGTGAGCGGACTTTTTATGAATACCTATTAGATCTATTATATAAAATCATTTTGTCTCAATATTGTTGAGACAATTATAAAAACTAAAAAGTCAAAACTATAATTATCAATTGTTGACACACTGTGTCAATAATTGAGGGCATTTAATAACAATAGCGTACACACTGTGTACGCAATTCAATATATAAATATTTAACTAATTTAGCGCGCAGTGAGCGCCAAATTAGTTCTCTTAAATTGCTTATCTCTTTAACTTGTGATATATTTAAATTGGTGATAATAAATGAAAGTTTTAGATGAATTAAGTCGAAAGATTAATTTAATAACTAAACAATTTTTAATTTTATTATTATATTTAGGACTTGCTATAACTTTAAGTGCTTTATTTAATAAATTACTAACTAGTACAAATTTTTATATTGCTAATCTTAGTTATTTATTAATTGATTTAATTACTTTAATTATATTTTTATTTATTTTTAGAAAAATTATTATTCCTGATTTTAGTGATTTTAAAAAAAATTGGCGAGAATATATTAATAAATATTTTATATATTGGATTATTGGCCTTGCTGTTATGGTAATTAGTAACTTAATTATTAGTTCATTTATTAGTATGCCTACTAATGAAGCTGGTAACAGAGAGATATTAAAGACACTGCCTATTTACTCTTTAATAGCTATGATTGGTATTGCTCCGATTGTAGAAGAATTATTAACTAGAGTATATTTAAAAGATGCTTTTAAACATACTATTATTTATGTAATATTATCTGGTTTAATATTTGGTAGTCTACATATGTTAAGTATTGGTAATAATTTATTACAACTATTATATATAATACCTTATGGAGCTTTAGGTTGTGCTCTTGCTAAAATGTATGCCGATTCTAATAACATATGGATAAATATATTTTTCCATTCATTTCATAATTTCATATGTATCTTATTAATTTTTATAGGGGGATTATTATGAAAAAGTTTTTAGCAATTATTGTTATCCTTTTAATTTTAATATTTTTATATGGTCATTATATTGAAGTAAATAATTTAAAAGTTAATTATTATAATTTATCTAGTAGTAATGTTCCTGAATCTTTTAAAGAACTTAAAATTGTTCATTTTTCAGATTTATTATATGAACCTAAAGATGTTAAAATATTAAATAAGTTAGAGAAAAAAGTAAATAATGAAGATGCTGATATAATTATTTTTAGTGGTGATTTACTAAAAGAAGGAGTTAAATATCAAGATAAAGATTATAAAGATTTAAAAGATACTTTAAAAAAGATGAATGCTAGTTTATATAAATATGCTGTTATTGGGGATAATGATCAAAAATATTTAGAAGAATATAAAGATATTTTATATGAAAGTGATTTTATTCTATTAGATAATGAAAGTAAATTATTATTTTATAAAGATGAAAATCCAATTAGAATAATGGGATTATCAGATACTTCAAAAGTAGAAGAATTATTGCAAACAGAAGTAGATGCTAAATATACTTTAGCTATTACGCATCAACCAGATAATTTTAGTAAAATAAGTAATTATAATATAGATTGTGTATTAAGTGGCCATTCTCTAGGTGGTATTATAAATATTCCTTTTTATGGTGGTATTATTAAAAAAGATGGGGCTAAAAAATATGTAAATGGTAATTATACTGATAATAATAGTAAATTATATATAGTAAATGGTTTAGGATATCATAAATTTAATTTTAGACTATTTAATAGTCCTTCCATAAATGTATATAAATTTGGTAAATAAAAGAACTTCGTTTTGAAGTTCTTATTCAGTTCTTAAAGATTCGACTGGATCTTTTTTTGATGCTGCTCTAGCTGGTATTAAACCACCAATTAAAGTTAATATTATGCTTAATATAACAAGAATTAATGCTCTACTTATTGCAAGGGAAGCAGAAAGGGGAATATCACCAGTAAAGTGATGTAATATAGCATTAATAATTGGAATTAATGAGTATGATATACCAATACCAAGTAAACCAGAAAGAAGGCCAATGATAAAAGTCTCCGCATTAAAGATAGATGAAACATTTCTCTTTGATGCACCGATTGCTCTTAAAATACCAATTTCTTTGGTTCTTTCGTAAACTGAAATATAGGTAATAACCCCAATCATAATACTTGATACGACTAAAGAAATAGATACAAAAGCAATTAAAACATAACTTACAGCATTAACAATTGTTTTAACGGAATCCATTAGTATACCAGTAGTATCCGTATATTTAATTTCTTTTTCTTCATCAACACTTTTATTATAATCATCTAAGAAATCTAAGAAATGTTCTTTACCGTCAAAATCATTAAAATAGAAAGATATTCTGGTTGGATCATCAATATCTTGATAACCTAAAGATACTAAATTAGTTTTAGCACTTGCTTCACTACTCGTCATCATGGCAGATATTATTCTTGTAAGTTCTTCTTGAGTGTATTTAAGTTTGAAAGCAGATGCTATTTTCGATTGATCAACATTAAAGGCACTTGCAATAGAACCAGATATATTACCAGTTAACTCTCCTACTTTAGTTAAAATAGTTTTTTGCATTAATGCTTCCGTCATTGCACTACCCATTTGTCCTTCGACAATAAGAATATCAGCATTTTGCAAATATTGATTTATAATAGCACTTTTATCACCTGGAATATTCATAGTAGGAATATATGCATATAATAATCCTTTAAGTATTCCCATATAAGTAGTTTTAAATGTATCTTTAGGAATTACATAACTACTTTCCATTTGCGTTAGTTTTTCATTAACAGCATCACTATTTAAATAATTATTTACTATTGTATCTATATCATTTACTGTGGCATCATTATTAAGAGTTGCAATTATACCACCCGCAAATTCATTTAAATTATCAGTAAAAACTTGAGTAGCAGGTGTTGTATCAGTAGTGATAGATTTAGAAATATCTTGCATATATTGTTCAGTTTCACTTTGTATTTTATTTTCATCAATATTAATATTAAAGGCATTTTGTAATTTGTTTTTATCAATATCAATAAAATCACTAAAATCAAAATTTAATTTATTATTATTTTTATCACTAAATTTTTTGCCTGAGAAAACATCTGTTTCTTCATCTTTTAATTGTTTTTTAACTATATCTTGATCCTTGGCATAATCAATTAAGTACTTAGTTAAATCAGAAGTATAGTTAATACCTGGACTTAAAGCAAGAGATGTCATACCACCATTTTTCGGAGCTACTATTCCAACTATTTTTAATTTTAGAGCATTATTATAAATAGTTTTTAATGACTCTTTATTTTCACTCATATCTTCATATATATCATACTTTGAATTATATTTATATAAATCACTTGGCATTACTACTCTTAAATCAACATTCATTAAATCATCATAAGTAAAAGTTAGTGGGTCATTATGAATATCTGTTCCTTCGCCATTCATAATATTTGTTACCATTTCTGTTAATTCTTTATTATCTCTTAAACCTAAAGAATAAACTAATAAATCAGATATTTCATTTTTACTAGATAAAACAATTATTGCTTCATCATAATTAGTTGGATATTTACCGGCTAAAACTTCATATTGTTTTTCTATCTCCTCCGTATTATCAACCATCTCAGAATAAACTGATGAGAAAGGAGATGCACTCATCATCGTACTTGATCCCATTAAAGATGTAAATAAACTACTTGGGTTTAATTTAACAATTTCATTTGTAACATCAATTGTATAAATATTAGGACTAATGCTATAAGTATATTTTAAATTAACTATATCTTTATCTACTTTGCTATAATTATCATTTAAATATTTTTTAAAACTTTTTAAATCGTTAGTACTAATACTTGATAACATATTTGTAATAGTTTGTTGTTCTACTATATTTTTACCACTTACATTATCATTATTTGATTGCATTGATAAAAGAGCACTTGTTAAATCACCCGTCTCTTGCATTATAGATAAAGGATAAGATGTCATAGTCTCTTCTTGAATGGAATCAACATAATTTTGAAAACCAGTTGATACAGACATAATTAAAGCAATGCCAATTATACCAATTGAACCTGCTAAGGCTACTAAAATAGTTCTGGCCTTTTTAGTCATTAAATTATTAAAAGATAAACTTAAAGCTGTTAAAAATTTCATTTTCGTTTTATTTTGTTTCGATTTATCTTCTTCATTATTTTTATCTTTTTCTTTATATGGATTAGAATCAGATATAATTTTACCATCTTTTAAGTTAATAATTCGATTGGAATATTTATTAGCCAGTTCGGGATTATGTGTAACCATAATTACTAGTTTATCTTTAGATATCTTTTTTAAAACATTCATTATTTGAATACTTGTTTCACTATCTAGAGCACCAGTTGGTTCATCGGCTAAAATGATATCCGGATTATTAACTAAGGCTCTTGCTATAGCAACTCTTTGCATTTGACCACCAGAAAGTTGATTAGGTCTTTTATTAATATGATTTTCAAGTCCTACTTCTTTTAAGGCTTTTTTAGCTCTTTCAGTAGCTTCGCTTTTAGATATACCAGATAAAGTCAAGGCAAGTTTAACATTTGATAAAACTGTTTGATGACCAATTAAATTATAACTTTGAAAAACAAAGCCAATGCGATGATTACGATAACTATCCCAATCAGCATCTTTGAACTTCTTAGTACTTATGCCATTGATAATTAAATCACCAGAATCATAATGATCTAAGCCCCCAATTATATTTAAGAAAGTTGTTTTACCACTTCCAGATGGACCTAGGATACTAGCAAATTCACATTCACGAAAATTAACACTAACATTATCTAAAGCTTTTTGCTTAAAGCCATCAGTATTATATTCTTTTTTAATATTTTTAATTTCTAACATATTAAAACCTCCCATAATAAGGCACTATTAATAATATATCATATTTTTTTTGTTTTTTTATATTTTCATGTAAATTTTTTCCTAATTTTCACAATTTAAAAAAATATAAATTATTATTTCAGTAATATATACTAAAACATATTCACAATAAAGATAATTTATATGTTTAATTTAATATAATTGAAGATAGATTATTATAATTTTTTATTTAATTTAGTAAAATTTAATTATGCAAAGAGAAATAATATTTCAGACATATCATTATATTGACTTTAAAATAGAACCTAATTTATAATAAAATTAAGTTTTAAGCAAAAACAAAAAGTAATTTTAAGAAAGGAATAAAGTATTATGAAAAAAAATTCAAACAGAATAAAAAAATTATCAATTGCTCTTGCTTTAGTTGTTCTTGTTGTCATAATTATTATTCTATTAATCAAAGTTTTTGGTGGTAAAGAATATACAATTTTTTTTAATACTAATGGTGGTTCAACAATAAATTCATTGACAATTAAAAAAAATGAAAAAATTAGTCAACCAACCACTCCAACTAAAGAAGGCTATATTTTTGATGGGTGGTATTATAATGATAAGAAATTTGATTTTAATACAAAAGTTACTAAAGATATAACTTTAGAAGCTAGATGGAAAGATTCAGAAATTAATGATTTAATATTAGATACTACAACCCTTAGTTTAACAGTAGGAGAATCTAAACAAATAAAAGTAACTTTAACTGGTGAATTAAAAGATACTAAGCTTGTATGGAAATCAAGTAATAAGAAAATTGCTACAGTTGATAGTAAAGGAAACATTAAATCATTAAAAGAAGGTAAAATTACAATTACTGTAGCAACTAAAGATGGTGAATATAGTAAGACTATTAATGTTTCTGTAAAAGCTGCTAAAGGAAATCCTGTTAAAGAGCCAACTAAATCAGATTCAAAAGACAATGAAACTGATAAAACAGTAGCAGTTAATAGTGTTTCAATTAAAAATTTAACTGGTAAAAATAAAATTTATATTGGGGGAACAGTCGATTTACAAGCTGTTCTTAATCCAAATAATGCCAGTAATAAGAAGGTAACTTGGACTGTTGATAAAAAAGATTTAGGCATTATAGCTGCTGACGGATTAAATGCTACATTAGTTGGTAAAGCTAAAGGTACTATCAAAGTTACAGTAAAAACTGATGATGGTAATAAAATTGCAACTATTGAAATTGAAGTTTTAGGAAACTCTACATCAAATAATGTTAGTGGATCTACTTCGAGTCTAACATCAATATATTTACAAGAAACCAATAATAAATTTCATATTAAAATTAAAGCTGATGATATGGATTCTTCAAAAATAGGAACACATTTCTATGCCACAAAATATTCACATTTAGACTATGAGACAAATAAACAAAATTATGTTATTTCTGAAATAGTGGTACAAGGGGGAAATGAAAAAGAAACATATGAATGTACTTCTGATTTAACAATTAAAGCAAGTGGAAGTTTAGTAAGTGATAATGTAATAGAAAAAGAAGATGGAAAAATATATTTCGGAGGTAAGAATAGCATAATAGACACTACTGAAGTAGATTTAAAAGCCATTATAAATGCCCAAAAAACAGGTGGTTACAAAAAACAAATAAAATATAAAGTATCTGCAAATGAGATGACAACATTAACAGCTGATATTGAAATATTAAATAGAGGTAATCAAAATTATTTAGCTGACAAAGAAATAAATATAACTATGAATAGCTCCAATTTAATTTGTAATACTATTAAATAAAATAAACATAAAATAACAAAAAAAGTTAAGAATAATAACAAGAAAACACGTAGCAGTTTTCTTGTTTTAGTTATAAAACAGTGATAAAATATATTATTGAAATTTATTTATTATTATTCAATTTTATTTAGTACTTTTTAGTAAATTTATATCCAAAAATTCGAAGGAGGTAATTATGTTTAAATTAGTATCAAAATATAAACCTAGTGGCGACCAACCTGAAGCAATTAAAGAATTAGTTGATGGTATCAATGAAGGCAAAAAACACCAAGTTTTACTAGGTGCAACAGGCACAGGCAAAACTTTTACGATTGCCAATGTCATAAAAGAAGTTAATAAGCCTACTCTAGTACTTGCTCACAATAAAACTTTAGCAGGTCAACTTTATAGTGAGTTTAAAGAGTTGTTTCCAGAAAACCACGTTGAATATTTTGTATCTTATTATGACTATTACCAACCGGAAGCCTATGTACCATCAAGTGATACCTACATTGAAAAAGATGCTTCCATAAATGATGAAATAGATGAGCTTAGACACGGAGCAACATCAGCATTAATAAATTATCGTGATGTTATTGTTGTAGCGTCTGTTTCTTGTATTTATGGTATTGGTGAAAAAGAAGAATACGAAAAAAGTATGTTGGTACTTACTATTGGTGATACTATTTCCAGAAATAAAATAATTGATAAACTGGTTGATATGACTTATGAGCGCAGTGATTTAGATTTTCATCGTGGCACTTTTAGAGTAAGAGGAAACTCAATTGATATTGTGCCCGTAAATGAAAAAGAGTCTGGTATTAGAATTGAACTTGATGGTGATGTAGTTGAGGCGTTAACTGTTTTTGATCCCTTAACCGGAGCCATTAAAGAAGCTAAAAAAACAATTGCCATATCACCAGCATCACACTTTGTAACTAGTCCCGAAAAAATGGAAGAGGCTATTAAAAGAATTGAATCTGAATGCCAAGAGCGAGTTAAATATTTTCACGATAATAATAAATTCATTGAAGAACAAAGAATTAAAGAAAGAGTTAATTATGATGTCGAAATGCTTAAAGAAACAGGATATTGTAATGGGGTTGAAAACTATGCTAGACACCTTGCTTTAAGAGAAGAAGGTTCAATTCCACCTTGTTTAATTGATTATATGCCTGATGATTTTTTACTTGTAGTAGATGAATCACACGTAACTCTTCCCCAAGTAAGAGGTATGTATAATGGCGATAGAATGCGGAAACAAACTTTAGTAGACTATGGTTTTAGACTTCCGAGTGCTCTTGATAATAGACCACTTAAATTTAACGAATTTGAAAGTAAAATTAAAAATGCTATTTATGTATCTGCTACTCCAGGTGATTATGAACTAGAAAAAGCTGACAATAAAGTTGTCGAACAAATTATTAGACCAACTGGTCTTTTAGATCCAATTATTGAAGTAAGAAAAACTGAAGGTCAAATTGATGATATAATCGGGGAAATTAACAAACGAATTAAATTAAATGAAAGAGTTTTAATTACTACTCTAACGATTAGAATGAGCGAAGAACTTACTAATTATTTAAAAGAGATGAATATTAAAGTTGCCTATCTTCATAATGAAATTAAAACTTTAGAAAGGTTAAAAATAATTCACGATTTAAGATGTGGTATATATGATGTAGTCGTAGGTATCAACCTTTTAAGAGAAGGTATAGATATCCCAGAAGTTAGTTTAATTTGTATTTTAGATGCTGATAAACAAGGTTTCTTACGAAGTGATCGATCTTTAATTCAAACTATTGGAAGATGTGCAAGAAACGAACACGGTAAAGTTATTATGTATGCTGATATGATAAGTGAAGCGATGAAAATTGCTATAGATGAAACTAAAAGAAGAAGAGAAATACAAGAAGCATATAATAAAGAACATAATATTACGCCAAAAACAATTAGTAAAGAAATAAAAGAAGTTATCTCTAATCAAATTGTAACTAAAGATAAAAAGAAAAAATTAAGCAAAAAAGAAGCAATTAATATGATTGAAAAATTAGAAGAAGAAATGAGAGAAGCTGCTCGTAATCTTGATTTTGAAAGAGCAATGGAGTTAAGAGATATTCTATTTGAATTAAAAGGAGAAAATAAATTATGAAAGCACTTATAACTGGCGCATCTTCTGGGATAGGAAGAGATATGGCAAGATACTTAGCTAGTAAAAATATTGATTTAATTTTAGTAGCTCGAAGAAAAGAAATGCTTGAAAAACTACAAAAAGAATTAAAAGTAAATGTAAAAATTATTTCTCTTGATTTAGCTATAGAAAAAAATGTTTATAAATTATATGAAGATGTGAAAAACGATGATATCGATATTTTAATTAATAATGCAGGCTTTGGTTTATTTGGTGATTTTAACGAAACAGATTTAGATACCGAACTTAAAATGATTGATATTAATGTTAAAGCACCCCATATTTTAACTAAATTATTTTTAAAAGATTTTATTGAAAAAGATAAAGGTTATATTTTAAATGTGGCATCTAGTGCTGGTTTTATGGCTGGACCTCATTTGAATACATATTATGCCACTAAAAATTATCTATTAAAATTAACAATGGCAATTAATGAAGAATTAAGAGTTAAAAAAAGTAATGTGAAAATATCTGCTTTATGTCCTGGACCAGTTAATACTGAATTTAATAAAGTTGCTCATGGTAAATTCAATGTTAAAGGTGCATCTAGTGAATATGTAGCAAAGTATGCAATAGATAAAATGTTTAAAGGAAAAATGATTATTATTCCCACAATAAAAATGAAATTAGCTATCTTTGGTATAAGACTTATACCTTATAGGTTACAGCTAATAATTGCATATCACATCCAAACAAGAAAAAACAAATCCTAAGTTTTAACTTGGATTTGTTTTTTTTGTTATCTATTTTTTAATATTCTTGTGGTATTAATAATAGTAAGTAATGTAACACCAGTATCAGCAAAAACAGCAAGCCACATTGAGGCAAGACCAATACCACTTAATATTAAAATTAATATTTTAATACCTATAGCAAATATTAAATTTTCTTTAATAATTTGATTAGTTTTTTTTGATATTTTAAATAAATCAATAATACTACTTAAATTATCATTCATTAAAACTATATCGGATGCTTCAATAGCTGATGCACTGCCAATGCTACCCATCGAAATTCCCACTTTAGCAATTCTTAGGGCTGGTGCATCATTGATACCATCACCAACAAAGGCAACATCACCATAATATTTTTTAATTTCGTTATCTAGTAAATCAAATTTATCTTTAGGTAAAAGTTCATATTTTACATCTTTTATACCTACTTTATCTGCTATTTCCATTGCAATATCTTTCTTATCACCAGTAAACATTTGGGTATTTATACCAATTTGATTTAAATAATTAATTGTTTCTTTAGCATCTTTTTTAATACCATCATTAATAGATAATTTAGCAATAAATTTGTTATCTATTTTTAAATATATGGCATTATCATTCGTATTAATACCTACTAAAGTAGAAGAACCAATTAATACTTCTTCTTTTTTTACTTTAAAAGTAATTCCTTTTCCTTCTATTTCTTTGTAATCACTTACTTTAAATGTTTTAGTTTTAGGAAATAATTTTATAATTGATTTAGCGATTGGATGGTTAGATAATACTTCGCCACTTACATAATACTTAATAACATCTTCTTCACTATAATTTTTATTAATTACTTTTAAATCATAGTTACTAGCGTCTCCATTTGTAATAGTACCAGTTTTATCAAAAATTATTTCTTTTATTTTAGCCATAGCTTCTAAATAATTACTACCTTTAATTAAAATACCTTTTTTAGATGAAGCACCAATTCCCGAAAAATAAGAAAGAGGTACAGATATTGCAATAGCACAAGGACAAGACACTACTAAAAATACGAGTGCTCTGTAAATTGAATCTTCATAAGTTATGCCAGGAATTAAAGGAAGACATAAACCAATTAAAATAGCTAACCCTAAAATAATTGGGGTATAAATTTTAGCGGCTTTCGAAACAAAATTTTCCGTTTTAGCTTTTTTATCAGTAGCATTTTCTACCAATGACAATATTTGGGCAACTGTACTATCTTCATAAGTTTTGGTAACTTTAATAGTTAGAATATCACCAACATTAATACCGCCAGATAAAATGGCACTTCCCTTTTTAACACTGACTAAATTACTTTCACCCGTTAAGGCTTTATTATCAAGTTTACTAACTCCTTCAACAACTGTCCCATCTAAAGGAATTTTCTCACCCTTTTTAATAATAATTAAATCATCAATTTTAACTTCACTTGGATCTACTCTTTTAATTTTATCATTTACTTTTAAGTTAGCATATTCTGGTTTAATATCCATTAAATCACTAATAGATTTACGTGAATTATTAACGGCCATACTTTCTAATATCTTACCTATCTCATATAGAATAATTACCATTAATCCTTCATGAATATTATTGGTAAGATATGCCCCAATACAAGAAATGCTAACAAGTAAATTTTCATCTATCGAGAAATTTTTAACTAACATTAAAATTGCTTTCTTTAACACTCTAAATAATAAAACTAAATAAGCAAGAATAATAAATATTTCATGAACAATTGGAAGTTTTATAAGCATAGATAAAATAATAAAAATTATTCCTAAAATCAATCTTATAACATCAAATGTGTAACTAGTATGAATATTTGCATTCTCACTAGCAAATACATCTGGTTCTACTCGTTTTATAATATCATTAGCTACATTTAAAACTCCATCTTTTAAATCAGTATCAATAGTTACCGATAATTTACTATAATTAACTACGGCTTTTTTTATTTTATCACTTTTATTTAAAGCATCTTCTATTCTTTTAGCACAATTAGCACAATCCAATTTATTTAATTTATATGTATATTTACTCATTTGTGTGTTCACTTCCTAACATAAATATTTTTTTAACATGATCATCCGCTAAAGAATAATAAATACAATTTCCTTTTTTATAATATTTTACTAACTTAGCAGTTTTTAATATTCGAAGTTGATGGGAAACAGCTGATTGACTCACCTTTATTTTACTTGCTATTTCACAAACACAAAGTTCATTATCAAGTAAAACATTAATAATTTTAATACGGGTAGAATCCCCAAAAATTTTAAATAATTCTGCCATATCTATTGTTTTATCGTCATCTAATAATTCCATTTATATACTCCTTAACTATATGAATATCTGTTCATATATAAATATATTATCACATATTATATAGTATGTCTAGAGAAAATAAAGTTGAACATTTTGTTTATTAACCGATTTAAATGTATCTTGCTTAATTCTTACTTAAATCTTGCTTAAAAAAATACAACTTAATTGTTAATAAAAAAGTAAGTATGAATAATAAAAACGCTAACCTTTACAGTATAGCGTTATAGCTTATTTTATAATTATTTACTTAAAAAATTAGTTATATAATTATCTAATTCAGATATATTAATTTCTTTAAATTCTTTATCACTTCTTGGTTTAACTTCAACAATATTTTCACTTATTTTTTTACCAATAGTTATTCTTAAAGGTATACCAATTAAATCCATATCTTTAAATTTAACTCCTACTCGCTCATCACGATTATCAAGTAAAACATCTATGCCTTTATTAGTTAATTCTTCATATATCTTATTAGCTTCTTCTACTTGTTTATCATCTTTAGTATCTACTATAACAATGCATACTTGATATGGGGCAATAGATTTAGGTAAAATCATACCAAATTCATCATTGTTTTGTTCAATGATTGAAGCAAGAATACGACCTGCACCTATACCATAACAACCCATTACAACAGGTAGAGATTTATTATTCTCATCTAAATAAGTTAACCCTAATTTTTCGGCATACTTAGTTCCAAGTTTAAATATATTACCTATTTCAATACCTTTTTTAAAGTAAAGTTTGCCACCACAAACTGGACAAGTATCTCCTTCTTTTACATTTACGATATCTCCAACTAAATCATATTTAAAATCTTTAACATTGGCATTTATATAATGATATCCTTTTTTATTAGCCCCACAACAGAAATTACGCATTGTAAGAATTTCTTTGTCAATTACGATTTTGGCATTTAAATCAATTGGACCAGTATAACCAGGGACCGCGTTACTTGTAGCAATTAATTCATCACCAGCAAAATTAATTTCAGATACACCAAGTAATTTGCAAGCCTTAGTTAAATTAAGTTCTCTATCTCCTCTTACAAAGAATACTACTAATTCATCATTTGCTTTCATAAGTAGAGCTTTAACTGAGTTTTTAACATCAATATTTAAATAAGAACAAACTTCTTCAATAGTTTCTTTATCTGGCGTTTCAACTAATTTTAAATTTAATTCTTTTGTGTTTGTTTCATCTTTACTAACTACTTCTGATACTTCTAAATTAGAAGCATAATCACAATGATCACACAATACCAAAACATCTTCGCCAATATCCGTAACAGCTTGATATTCTTCGGATAGAGAACCACCCATTACGCCAGTATCAGCTTTAACTATTTTATAATCAATTCCCATCCGATCAAAAATATTATTATAAGCTTTACGCATTATTTGATAAGATTTATCCAAACCTTCTTCATCACGATCAAAAGAATAAGCATCTTTCATAACAAATTCTCTTACTCTAATAAGGCCATATCTTGGGCGTGGTTCATCACGAAATTTATCAGCTTGTTGATAGATAGTAAAAGGCATATCTTTATAACTTCTAATCACATTTTTAGCAGCATAAGTAAATAATTCTTCATGGGTTGGCCCTAAAGCATAAGGTTTATGATAACGATCTTCTAATTTAAACATACTATCACCAAGTGATTCAACCCGACCACAAGTTTCATAATATTCTCTTGGTATTAAACTAGGCATTAAAACTTCTTCTGCCCCAGCTTTATCCATTTCTTCTTTGATAATTTTTTTAATATTATCTAAAACTTTTAGACCTAAAGGAAGATACATATAAATACCTGCCCCCACTTTTTTAATCATCCCAGAGCGCACTAATAAATTACCACTTTTACTTTCTTCATCTTTGGCATCTTCTCTTAAAGTATAAAAGAAACTTCCTTTTAATTTCATGATAACACTTCCTCATTTATTTATTATAAGCGAAATTTTAATTACCGTCTATGTTTTAATTAATGTTTTTGTAATAAAAGTGTTAAAAAAATTAGTTTTTCACCAATGTTATTAACTTAAGAATAGAAAAATTTAATTCTATTCTTTTTAAATGAATTAAAAGTTTTTCTATTCATTTT
>CANQQX010000003.1 GCA_947626115.1 uncultured Bacilli bacterium | reverse complement strand
TAACTTCATCCTCCTAGATTAATTTTATCAAATTTTGTATTACTTGACTTGTCTGATTTTTATTATAAGAGTCTTTCGCACACTTATATTAGCACAAATATATCTTTTTTGCATTAAAAAACTTGGAATATACCAAGTTCTAATCTAATTTTAATGATTTACCTTCTTCTTGTTGTAAACTCATTTCTTCATTTATTCTTAAACAAATATTATTTAATTGTTCTAGTGATAAATTACCACCTTGACTATTTACTAATTGTATTTCATCAATAGTTAGCATATCTATTAATTCAGTATATTCTGAAAATGAATTGTCTGTATCTTCTTGTTCTGAAAAATAATTTGCATTATACCAAGTAAATAAATCATTAATTTCAGTAGCCTTTATACTAAATCTTTTATTATATTCAAGAATAAAAGATTTATTTATATTCAAGAATAAAAGATTTATTTGCACGATTTATTACTATTAAATCTCTAACATCAAAATATTTATCTTCTACTTCTACTACTACTTTAGTACTTTCTTTATTATCTACATTTTTTTCTTTTTTGTTACTAATTGTCACTGCTATTGCAGTATTAGAAAGAATACAAATTAATAATATTGTCGAAAGAATTTTATCTTTTTTATCCATTGCAAAACCCACCTTTACAATTAATTATTCAGGTTTAATAACAACATGTCTATTTGGTTCTTCGCCAGTACTTTCTGTTGTTACTCCTTTAAAATCTGTTAAAATATTATGAACTATTCTTCTATCATATGCATTCATATTTTCTAGGTGTGCTTCTGTTTTAGTTTTAACAACATCTCTTGCTACATTTTTAGCAAGTCTTTCTAATCTTCTTTGATTCTTTTCCCGATAGTTTTCAACATCTAAATTGATATAGGCTCTAATACCAAATTCGGTATTAAGTTTTTGTTTAACTAAAGTTTCTAATGCTTTTAAAGTATTACCACCTTTACCAATTAAGATTGGATTATGATTAGAATAAATTTTAACATACATAGTGTCTTCACGAAGTTTAGTTTCAAAATTAACTTTTAAACCCATATTAGTAAGTAATTCTTCTAGATATTCTTTAACATATTCTAATAAATCTTTTTTAGTAATGGCGGTAAGTTCAATATTACTATTTTTATTAAACAAACCACTCTTCTTTTCTTTATATTGATAATAAAAATCTGCCTTTGTTAAATTGTATTCTTCACAAATACTATCTAAGATACTTTCTAATTCTTTTCCTTCTTTAGTTATTATTTCCATACTTCATACCTCTCTTAACTTCTAATTTATCTTTTATTTTACTTTTTTTATTATCCTTTTCTTTATTTTTATCTTTTCTTTTTGTATCACCACTTAATACTTTAAATAAATATGTTTGAATTGCGATAAAGGCATAAGTTGTAATCCAATAAAATGCTAAAGCTGTTGAAAGTGAGAATGATGTAACAACGATTAATACTACCATTACATTAGTCATTGTATTCATTTGACCTTTCATATCTGGAGTTTGATTCATTGCCCCAGTTGAATTCATTGAATACTTAAATGAGAAATATGTTGATACAGCGATTAAGAGAATTAAAATTATATATAAATAATTACCATGAGAAAGTCCAACATATGGAGTCATTCCTAAATTAAAACCTAAAAGTTCACCTTCAAATATGGCTGGTACACGGTTAATAGCTTGTAAGAAAGCAAAGAACATTGGAAGTTGAATAAACGCTACTAAACAGCCACCCATTGGCTTTACGTCAAATTTTTTATAAATTTCCATCATTTCTTGACTTTTCATCATCATTGATTCTCGATCATCACGACCACGATACTTATACTCTAACTTTTGAAGCTCTCTTTGAACTTTTTGCATATTTTTACTTTGTTTATGAGTTTTATATGAGAAAGGTAATAAAATAAGTCTAATAAGTAAACCAATTAAGATAACTGATACACCCATATTACCTACTAAACTACCTAGTTTTAAAATTAAATATGCTAGTGGTTTAACAAAAATTAATTCCCATATACCTGATGCTTTATTAGAGTTTAATTTAAAATTCTTACAAGATGGTAATTTATCAAATGATATTTTTAAATCATCTGAGTATTCTTCATATAATTTATATAAATCAGTACCTTCTTCTGGTTTACATAATATATTATTTGGTAAATTTTGCCCGGTTTCAGCATATTGGACTATTTTCTTATTATTATCTTGTAAATAGTCATTGGCACCACATCCACTAGTTAAAAATACCACCATTATAAGTAATACTACTATCTTTTTTTTCATTGTTTATCTCCTTTATTAGTAAGTAATGTTACTAATTCATTTTCCATTTCTTTAAATGAAATATCTAATACATCCTTTTTACATATTATAATATAATTATGATAATTTGGAAATAACTCTATATTATGATCAATTATAATACGCATTTGTCTTTTTATTTTATTTCTCGTTACGGCATTACCTACTTTAGTACCAACTGCAATACCATAATTATTCTTTAATATATCTTTTTTCATCATACAAATAACAAAATATTTGTTACTTATTCTTTTTCCTTTTTGAATTATTTCATTAAAAAGTTCATTAGATTTTACTACATCTCTTTTTTTCATAGTATTAAAAAAATGCGTAAGAAACTATCTAGTTAATTTCTTACGACCTTTCTTACGACGATTATTAATTATTTTAGTTCCTTTACGAGCAAAGAATCCATGTTTTTTTGATTTTTTACGATTATTTGGTTGATAAGTTCTTTTCATTTTGCATTTCCACCTCTTTCTTCAAGCCCCATTATTATAATATTAAAAATGGTTTAATGTCAAGAAATATAAGGTAAAATCTATGAATTTCTATTGACTTGATTATTATATTATCGTATTGTGTATTTAAAATGATATTTAAATACATTTATTTTGAAATATATAAATGTATTAAAAATATTAATTAAAATACAAAAACAGATTACTCCCACCAGTCTTCTGAATAACTCAGCGAGTCGGTTTGTAGAGTAATTTGTTTCTACTAACATATTAGTATTTAATATTAGTCAATAAATACTCTTAATTTATAATGAAAATCATATATTTTTATCTTTTTGATAATCCTAATTTAATACTATCAACTATTTCTTTATCTTTTAAAAAATCAGTTGTATTACAACATTCTGGCATTAAAGGTGTATAACAATATGGAATATTCTCAAATATTGATTTAAAATGTTTGTAATTATCTACAATTAGGTTAGGAGCATATAAATATCGAAGATTTTTTAATATAGAAATGTGTTTAATTTCCATTACTTCAGAAATTATAAGTGTCTTTATTAATGAATTAATTAAAAAGTATGATGGGATTTCTTCTAATTTTGGTAAAATAACATTAATTTCTTTTTTATTACTATACATAAAATAATTATCTAAAATTTCTAAATTTGGCATATAAATAAAATTACAATTATTATTTTTATCCATAAATGAATGACTTATGATAATTACTTTTGGTAGAATTACTTGTTGACAAATTTGATTTTTATTTAGAAAACATTCTCCAATTTGTGTAACATTTTCAAAATATATTTCTTTAATACTTTCATTATTATACATAAAATAATTTCCAATAAAAGTAACATTTTTTAATCTTATATTTTGACATTTTTTATTATAATATAAAAAATCATCTGCTACTTCTTTAACATATGGATTATCTAAGCCAATTATATTATTTTCTCTATCTAAAATAATGGTTATTAAAATGCCATCTTCTTGATATAAAATCACTTTTTTAAGTAAATCACAATTTAATACTTCGATTTTCTCTATTGTACCTATACTATCTATAAATCCATCATTAGTTAATGATGTTATTTTTTTTGTTCCAAAATCTATTACAAAATAATCAAATAATAAACATTTTTCTTTTGGAAGTTTTCCTGCCATTCCATTTATTATTATTATATTATCTGGACAGTAATACACATTATCTATTTCATAATTATATTTATAATATTTACCATCACTTGCTATTGTATATGATGGTATTTCAAAACCTTTATTAATATGTTGTTGTTTTATTCCATAGTATTTTTCAAATGATTTTGTTAATCCTGGTACTATGTTATCTAAATTATTTGAAAATGTACTATCGGGATTATTTACATGATGATTATACCTATTCTTTATTGATAATCTATTTCCACCTAATTTTTCAAATTGAATACTTATTACTGATGTACCATATTCATCTTGTCTTTTGGGATGTTTAAAATCTTCTCTTTTAATTTCTTCAACATTTTTCTTTATCGCAAAGAATACTCGACACGTATCCAGTCTATTACCATAAGTAAATGTACATAATACTTCTTCAGGAGCATAATATTTTCTAAAACTTTGAATTTCTTCTTCGGTATGACATTCATATAAATCATAGCCAACTGATGCGAGTAATTCTTCAGGTGAAGCAATATTTTCTGATTTTTCTTCTAAATGCTCCACATCTACTAAACTATAAATATATTCTTTAAAATCACCTAATAAGTTATATTCAACTAAATCATTATATAAATTGTGACTGGCATTAAAATTATTTAATAATAAACTAGATAATAATCCTTCTTTTTCAAGTAATGTGGGAAAAAATTCACGACAAAAATGCATCATTTTTTCCCCATATTTCTTTTTTATTATTTTTAAATCACTATTCATACCCATAGTCCCCCTTAAATAAATTGTTACTTATCTTATCACAAATAATGAAAAAATCAATATTAATAACATTAAATGTTAATAAAAATGTTATTAACTTTTTATTTTAATTTCTTAACATTTTTATATTTATCAACATTATTAACAATTACTTTAAAGTTATTAACATTTATTTATGTTAAAAAGTTAATAAAAAAATGTTGAAAATGTTAATAACTTATTTTATTATAGATTTTACCTAGCAAAATAATGTGAATAAAATGTTAATAACTAATGTTAATAAATTTTATTCTTGTATTAAAAATGCATTTAAGTTAAAATGAAATTGGGATATATATGAAGGTGGGTGAGGTAATGAAAACACAAGAACTGTTTCAAAATTTTTTGCAAGAAATAGCTAATCAAGTTAGTCCTGGAACATTCTCTGTTTGGTTCAATGATTTAAAACTTGTTAGTATTGATGATAATGAAATAGTTATTAAAGTACCTCTTCCAGTTCATAAACAAATTATAACAAATTCTTATATGGATATATTAGATGATGCAATTTTTTCTTTAACTGGTAAGAATTATGAATTTAAGTTATTAACAGAAGATGAATTAAATGATTTAAATACTAAAATAAATGAAGAAGTTACACCTAAAGAAGAAAAGCCAGAAGAGAAAATAGTCGAATGGCATACTAATCTAAATCCTAATTTAAACTTTGATAATTATATAGTTGGTGAATCAAATAGACTTGCATTTATATCAGCGATGAATGTAGCTCAATCACCAGGGACTATTAGAAATCCTTTATTTATATATGGGAGAAGTGGTATAGGTAAAACACATTTAATGCATGCGATAGGCAATTACATTACCCAAAACTCTGATAAAAAGGTTTTATATACAACAAGTAGTGATTTTCGTGATGAATATGTTGATATTTCAAAATTAGAAAAAGGTAAAGAAGCCTTAGAATATGCTAAAAATTTTAAAAATAAATATCGAAATGTTGATGTATTAATAATAGATGATATACAGTTTTTAGTAGGATCGGAACTAACGCAACAAGAATTCTTCTATACCTTTGAAGCTTTATATCAAAAAAATAAACAGATAATAATATCTAGTGATCGAAGTCCAGATGATTTAAAGAAGATAGAAGAAAGACTCAGAAGTAGGTTTGCTTGGGGACTTCCAGTTGATATTTATCCACCTGATTTTGAACTAAGGTGTGAAATTATTGAACAAAGACTAAATAACTCCAGTATTAAAGATAAGATAAATAGAGATGTTATTGAATATATTGCCAATGGATGTCCAAATGATGTTCGACATATAATTGGAACAATTAATAGACTACTTGCTTATACCGCAATGATGATGCCAAAAGTGATTGATTTAGATTTTGCCATTGAGGCTTTAAAAGATTCGATAAATGTTAATATCTATCAAGAAAACACAATATCACATATTCAAAATGTGGTAGCGGATTTCTTTAAAATAACCGTGGAAGATTTAAAAAGTAAAAAGAGAAGTAATAACATTGCTAAACCAAGACAAATTGCTATGTATCTATGTCGAATGGAAACTGATGAAAATTTAGTTAAAATAGGATTTGAATTTGGTGGTAAAGATCACTCAACAGTTATTGCTAGTTGTGAAAAGATTAAAAAAGAATTAAAGAATAATCCTAATCTTGAAAATATGTTAAAAGAAATAAAGGCTAAGTTATAAAAATGTGAGAAAAAATTATGAAAATTTTAAGTAAATAAAAGAAATAAATTAAATTAATAACAGTTATTAACATTTTAAACACTATAATAAAAAAAATAATATTAATAATAAAAGGAAAGAAGGATGGAAAATGAAATTTGTTATTGATAAGAATATTATATTAGAAGGGTTAACTAATGTTACTAGAGCAATAGGAACAAGAACGACTATACCTATTCTTAATGGAATTAAATTTGATCTTACTAATGAAGGATTAAGTTTACTTGCTAGTGATTCAGAACTTACTATTAAAGTATTTATTAATGAAAAAGATATTAAAAAGATAGAGAATACTGGTAGTATGATAATTCAAAGTAAATTTATCTTAGATATTATAAGAAAAATGCCATCAGATATTATAACTTTTGAAGCAGAAGATACTAGTAAAATAAAAATATATACTGATAATAATGAATATAGTTTAAATTGTTATGATATTAATGATTATCCACATATTACTTTAGAAGATAGTAAAGAACCTATAACAATTAAAGCTGAAACATTAAAAGATATAATTAATGAAACAGTATATGCAGTATCTACGCAAGAAGTAAGACCATTACTTACTGGTATTAATTTAAAGATATTAGGAGATAATCTAGAATGTATTGCAACAGATTCATATAGACTTGCTAAGAAAAATTTAAAACTTGATAACATTGTTAATAGTACAATTAATATAGTTATCCCTGGTAAAAGTATTAGTGAGTTTGAAAAAATGTTAACAACTGAAGATGATGTTGTTATGCATATATTTAGTAACAAAATATTATTTAAATATCATAATATAGATTTTCAAACAAATTTATTAAGTGGTACTTATCCTGATACAAATCATTTTATACCTAATGAATTTGCATATATGATTAATCTAGATTTAAAAGCATTTAATGATGCCATTGATAGAGCTTCTTTACTTGCTCAAAGTAAAGATAAAAATATTGTTAGAGTAGTTATTGATAGTAAAAAAATGACTATTACATCAAGTGCAAGTGAAATAGGTAAAACTGAAGAAAATTTAGCTATTGAATGTAGTAATAAAGAAAAATTAGAAATATCATTCTCATCTCGTTATATGCTTGAAGCTTTAAAAGTTATTAAAGACGATAATATATTGTTATTAATTAATAGTGATGATAAACCAATTTTAATAAAATCAGTCAAAGATGAATCATTAATTGAACTTATTTTACCTGTTAAAACATATTAAAAAGGAAGGGAGTTTTGGTAAAATGTCTAAAAATAATTTAAACGAAGAAATACATAATGTAAAAAATGCTTCTTCTTATAATTTTGAATTATTAAAAATTGAAAAATATGATACTAATTATTTAATAGAAAGATGTGAATATAAAAGATTTTTAGAAGAATTAATAAATCATTGGAATTCTTACTATTATAAATTTAAAAATACCAAAGAGAATGATTATTTTAATTTTAATACTTATCGTTATGATGAAATTTATCCGTATATTAGTAATTTTTTAACAAGTTATAATTTAGGAAATATAAAAGAATCTGATACTGTTAATTTTAAAGATGGTGGTAAAAAAATAATTATTGAATTTCATTGTACTACTAAAGAATTAGTAAGTGCAATTTATCAAGAATTACAAATGTTAGATTATTATAAAAAAACAGTTGATAGTGTTAAAAAAGATTATCAAGAATTTTTAGATAGAGATAAAGATAGATATGCTAAATTAATTTCTTATGAAAACTTATGCTTTTTGTATAATAGTGGCTATATTTCTAAAAAAAATCTAGATATGATACCTGCTAATATATTATATAGAGTAATTAATTTAATAGAAAAAAATAATTTGTTTATAACAGATGAATTAAATAATATAGATATAGAAAATTATATTCAAGCATTATTAAATATAGGTCTTACTCCAGAAATGATAAAATTTATTACTAACTTTGAAGAAGAATTTAGAGTTAATAAAGCATTAGAACAAGGTAAAAGTAGATAAAAAATATTTCCCGGGAAATAATTCGACAAATTATTTCCTTTTTATATGCTATAGTAACATCTAATTTTTAAAGGAGATTTTCTATGAATAACTATATAATTACTGAAAAAACAGTTGCCTTAAGAAAATTAGATAAGAAAACTATTATTTATGATGTTGATAAAATAAGAGTTATTAACAAAAATATTAAAACTATTCTTAACAATAATTGTAATTTTTATGGTAGTACTTTAAGTGGCAGAATTAAAAGTAGTCAACATATTTTAAATGTTAAATATCGTGTTCCAATAGTTATTAATGAAAGTATTACCTTGTTACCACTTAATTCAATTAGAAATAATAATACTTTGTTAATTGTGGCAAATAAAGTTATAGATTATGAAGAACAGGCTAATTTACTCAAAATAAACTGTAATAATAAGCAAATATTTTATACTAAATTATCAAAATATAGTTTTGAAAAATTGTTACTAAATAATTTGAAGTTAAATAATACAATAAAAGCCCGAAATTTAACAAATTTTGTTTAAAATATCGCTATTTTGTGTTATAATTATTAATAGGTATAGGAGTACTTAAAAATTATTTTTATTAAGTAGAAGTTAAAAGAAAGGCTAATTATGAAAATCAACAATTTAAAACTCCAAAATTTTCGTAACTATGAAAAGTTAAATTTAGAATTTAATGATACCTTAAATATTATTTATGGAAATAATGGAGTAGGTAAAACTAACTTAGTTGAAGCCATCTATGCCTTATCTTTAACCAAATCATTTCGAACTAGTAATGATAAAAACTTAATAAGAAGTGGAGAAGTAAGTACTAAAATAGAAGGAGATGTTATAAAAAATACCACCAATAATTATCAAGTTATCATCAATAAAGAAGGTAAAAAAGTTAAAATTGATAACGATATAATATCTAAAGTAAGTGATTATATTACTAATATTAAGATTGTTTTATTAGAACCTGAAGAACAAATGATATTTAAATCATCACCACAGAATAGAAGAAAAAAATTAAATATTGAAATTAGTCAATTACAAAAAGATTATATTATTTATTTGAATAGTTATAATAAAACATTAAAACAAAGAAATTTCTATTTAAGAGAAGCCTATATAAATAGTAATACTAGTCGTGATTATTTAGATATATTAACTCATAAATTAATTCAATATGGTAAGAAAATATATGAGTATAGAGAAGATTTCATTAATAAAATAAATGAATATATTAATGAAAAATATCATGAGATATTTGAAATAGGTGATTTAAAAGTAAAATATATTTCTGATTATAAAGATAAAAGTGAAGATGATATTTTTAAATATTATAATAAAAATTATGATCGAGAAGTAGTAATGGGTAAAACATTATCTGGTGTGCATCATGATGATTATATATTCTTACTTGATAATAAAGATATTGCTGAATGGGGTAGCAATGGTCAACAAAAAAATGCCATTTTTGCCTTTAAATTAGCAGAAATAGAAATAATTAAGAATACAACAAATGATTATCCAATTTTAATTTTAGATGACTTATTCAGTGCTCTTGATAATAAAAAAATAAAAAATATCGTTAAATTATTAAATAAGGATATTCAAACATTTATTACAACAACTGAATTAGAAAGATTAGATAAGAAAATATTAAAAAATGCTAAAACTTTTAATGTTTTAGATGGTGAAGTAAAGGAGAGTATTTATGAATAATGAAAATTTACATTATAATGAAAGTGATATTCAAGTCCTAGAAGGCTTAGAAGCAGTAAGAAAAAGACCAGGTATGTACATTGGTACTACCGATGTTAAAGGATTACATCATTTAGTATGGGAAATTGTTGATAATGCTATAGATGAAGCTTTAGCAGGTTTTTGTAACCATATTGAAGTAATAATTAATAAAGGTAATTCAATAACAGTTAAAGATAATGGTCGTGGTATTCCAACAGGAATTCATCCTAAAACAGGTATTTCCACGGTTGAAACTGTTTATACAGTATTACATGCTGGTGGTAAATTTGGTGAAGGTGGCTATAAAGTAAGTGGCGGACTTCATGGTGTTGGTGCATCAGTTGTTAATGCCTTATCAAAATGGGTAAATGTAACAGTTTATCGTGATGGTAAAATTCATGAAGCAAAATTTGCTGATGGTGGAAAAACTGTCCAAAAGTTAACAGTTATTGGTGAATGTGAACCAAATAGAACTGGTACAACTGTTGAATTTAAACCTGATCCAGATATTTTTGATACTGATATCTATGATTATGAAACTCTAAAGGTAAGAATAAGAGAGTTAGCATTCTTAAATCGTGGATTATCACTTACAATTAGAGATGACCGTGATGAAGAAGATACTACAGGTGAAACTTTCCATTATGAAGGTGGTATCTCTGAATATGTTAAGTATTTAAATACATCAAAAACTCCTATCCACGATGAAATAATTCATCTTGAAGGTGAAGAAGATGGCATAATGTTTGAAGTTGCTATGCAATATAACTCTGGATACAGTGATAGCATATATTCATTTGTTAACAACATTAATACACACGATGGTGGTACCCATGAAGAAGGAGTTAGAAGAGCTTTAACAAGAGTTATCAACAATTATGCTAGAAAAACTAATATGTTAAAAGAAAAGGATGAATCACTATCTGGTGATGATGTTAAAGAAGGTCTTACAATGATTATTTCTTGTAAGCATCCTAATCCGCAATTTGAAGGTCAAACAAAAGGAAGACTTGGTAATAGTGAAGTAAGAAAATTAGCTGATAGTGTATTCTCTAAAGGATTTGAAAGATTCTTAATGGAAAATCCAGATGAAGCAAAAATTATAGTTGAAAAAACGATGACAGCAGCAAGAGCAAGAGTCGCAGCTAAAAAGGCGAGAGAAGTAGCCAGAAGAAAAAGCGATTTAGATATTGTTAACTTTGGTGGAAAATTAGAAGATTGTAAGGAAAAAGATCCATCAGTTTGTGAAATATTTATAGTCGAAGGTGATTCAGCAGGAGGTTCTGCTATTGAAGGTCGTAACTCAATGACACAAGCCATTTTGCCTTTAAGAGGTAAAATATTAAATGTGGAAAAAGCAAGAATGGATAGAGCATTATCCAATGAAGAAATTAGAACAATTATTACCGCTTTTGGTACTGGTATTGGTGATAATTTTGATTTAAGTAAACTTAGATACGATAAAATTATTATAATGACAGATGCCGATGTCGATGGAGCCCATATTAGAGTATTATTATTAACATTATTCTATCGTTTCTTTAAACCAATTGTTGAAGCAGGACACGTATATGCGGCTCAACCACCGCTATTTAGAATTACTCATGGTAAAACCAGGAAGTATGTTTTAAATGAAAAAGAAAGAGATGCTTATATTGCATCGTTAAATCCTAATACTAAATATGAAATAACAAGAATGAAAGGGTTAGGTGAAATGGACGCACCAGAATTAAATGAAACTACGATGGATATTAATACAAGAATTTTAAGAAGAATTACTGTAGATGATGCTATTGCAGCTGATGAAGCATTTTCAATGTTGATGGGTGAAGAAGTAGAACCTAGAAGACAATTTATTGAAGAAAATGCAGCATTTGCGGAAAATGTAGATATTTAGGAGGTTTAAAATGAATCAAGAAAAAGATAAAATAATTGAAAATAACATTGTACCAGAAATAAAAAAATCTTTTATTGATTATTCAGTAAGCGTTATTACATCAAGAGCGGTACCAGATTTACGAGATGGCCTAAAACCAGTACATCGTCGTATTTTATGGTCAATGTTTGAATCAGGATATACGCCAGATAAATTACATCGTAAATCAGCTCGTATTGTTGGTGATGTAATGGGAAAATATCACCCTCATGGTGATTCAAGTATCTATGATGCGATGGTAAGACTTGCCCAAGATTTTAACTTTACGCATACACTTGTTGATGGTCATGGAAACTTTGGTAACATCTCAATTCCAACCCCAGCAGCATCTCGTTATACTGAAGCAAGGCTTGCTAAAATTTCTTTAGAGTTACTTAGAGATATTAACAAAGATACGGTAAATTTCTTACCAAACTTTGACGAAACTGAAAAAGAACCAGAAGTACTTCCTTCAAGATTTCCAAATATTCTAGTTAGTGGAACGATGGGTATTGCCGTTGGTATGGCTACTAATATTCCCCCACATAACCTAGGTGAGGTAATTGATGGATGTGTAGCTTATATTGATAATCCAGAGATTGATACTGCTGGTTTAATGCAATATATTAAAGGTCCAGATTTTCCAACTGGAGGTATTATTCTAGGTAATAGTGGTATAAAAAAGGCTTATGAAACTGGAAGAGGTACGATAACTATTCGTAGTAAAGCCACTATTGAAGAAAAAAATGGTAAAAATTATATCATTATTGATGAAGTACCATATGGTGTTAATCTTACTGAATTAAAAGATAAAGTTGCTGAACTTGTTCATAACAAAATAATTGATGGCATTGCTGATTATCATCTAGATTTAAAAGATGGTTTGAAAATAACAATTACTTTGAAAAAAGAAGCAAATCCACAAGTAGTACTTAACAATTTATATAAACATACGCAATTTCAAACAAGTTATGGTATCATTTTCTTAATGATTGATAATAAAGTTCCAAGAACTTTAGGATTAAAAGATATTATTTCTAAATATATAAATTATCAAGAAGAAGTAATAATTAGAAGAACTAGATATGATCTTGATAAGGCTGAAAAAAGGGTACATATCTTAGAAGGTTACAAAATTGCTCTAGATAATCTAGATGATTTTATTAAAATAATTCGTGAATCTGAAACAGACATTATAGCAAAAGAAACTTTAATGAAAAAATATGGCTTAACAGATGTTCAAGCGGATGCTATTTTAGAATTAAAACTTCGTCGTTTAACTGGTCTAGAAAGAGCTAAGATTGAAGAAGAATTAAAAGATTTATTACAAAAAATTGAAGAATATAAAGCAATTTTAGCATCTCGTGAGAAAATTTTAGGTATTATTCGTGATGAACTTCTTGAAATTAAAGATAAATATGCTGTTGATCGTCGTACCAAAATCGATATGACTGCAATTGAATATATTGAAGATGAATCTTTAATACCAGAAGAAGATGTTATGGTGGTATTAACAAATAAAGGTTATATTAAGAGAACAACAAATGATACATTTAGGGTTCAAAATCGTGGTGGAGTAGGTGTTAAAGGACTTACTACTAATGATGAGGATTATGTTGAACACTTAATTAACTTATCAACTCATGATTATATTATGTTCTTTACTAATAAAGGTAAAGTATATCGGATTAAAGGTTATGAAATACCAGAATTTAGTCGTCAATCAAAGGGTATTCCAGTTATTAATTTACTAAATATTGAAAAAGATGAAAAAATAAATTCTGTTATTAAGATTAGTAAAAATGATGAACATAAATATTTATTATTTGCCACAAGAAAAGGTATTGTTAAGAAAACACTATTAACTGAGTTTGAAAATATAAGAACTTCTGGTAAAATTTGTATTAATTTAAATGAAAATGATGAATTAATTGATGTTAAGAAAACAACTGGTGAAAACATTATCTTACTTGGTAGTGATCATGGTCGAATGGTTAAATTTGCTGAAAGCGAAATCAGAAGTATGGGTAGAACAGCTACAGGTGTTAAAGGTATTAATCTTGATGGTGGATCTTGTATTTGTTGTGAAGTTGTCAACGATGATGCCATAATTTTATTAGTAACAGAGAAGGGTTATGGCAAACGTACAAAAGTTTGTGATTTTAGACAAACTAAACGTGGTAGTAAAGGTGTACTTGCACTAAATGTTACTGAAAAGAATGGTAATTTAGTTGCAGCTAAAGTTGTTGAAGATGATAAAGCTGTTGTAATCATGACAAATGCTGGTATAACTATTAAACTTCCTGTTGATCAAATTTCTATATTAGGTAGAGTCACTCAAGGTTTAAGATTAATTTCATTGAGAGATAATCAATTAGTGGCAACTATCAGTGTTGTTGATAAAAATGAAGAAGAAACAAATGAAAATGAAAAATCATCTAATGAAAACGATAATTTTATTGAATCTAATCAAAATAAAGAAACTTTAAATGATGATAAAGATGCTGATTAATAATTAGCATCTTTTAAATTATTTCCCGGGAAATAATTTTTAGTTTTCTAATGTTTCACGTGAAACATTAGAAATTTGATTTATGAACTATTTTAAAAAATATATAAATGAAAATTATTTTAAAAAAAACAATTAATAAATATAAAAAATATAATTCTATATTTTACAGATCATTACAAACAAATCTAATAATTAATTGCTATTGATTGTATTTATATAATTTTTTAATAATTATTATCAATGTTTCACGTGAAACATTAAAAATATTTCCCGGGAAATATTTTGCATTAAATGATGATTTATGATAATATTAACTTGCACAACAAATATATCGTAAACTGGTCAGAGTTGGAAGACAGCAGCCACATCGATCCCTGTTTGTGTGTGCTTTTTTAATGGAGATAGTGATATGAATAATAATATAAATAAGTATATGCAAATTGCTTATAATGAAGCAATTAAAGCATATAAAAAAAATGAAATACCTGTTGGAGTCGTAATTGTTAAAAATAATAAAATAATATCCAAAGCACATAATAATAGACAATATAAATATAATGTTTTAGGACATGCTGAAATAAATGCAATATTAAAGGCTGAAAAAAATATTAAAGATTGGCGTTTAGATGGATGTATAATGTATGTTACTTTAGCACCATGTCAAATGTGTCAAATGGTAATTAATGAATCTAGAATAGATAAAGTATATTATCTATTAGAACAAAATAATCAAAATAATATAGAAAATATTATGCAAACAAATGATTGCATTTTTTTGAAAAAAGAATATCAAAAAATAGTCGATAATTTTTTTAAAAAATTGAGAGATTAGCTTTAAAAATAGGTATAAAATTGATATAATTAAAGATGAAAGGAAATCATCATGAATTATAAAGTTTTATATCGTAAATATCGCCCAAGTGACTTTGAAAATATAGTTGGTCAAGATTATATTATTAAGACTTTAAAAAATTCCATTAAAAATGGAAATATTTCTCATGCTTATATATTTTCTGGCCCTAGAGGTACAGGTAAAACTAGTACAGCTAAAGTATTTGCTAAGGCAATTAATTGTTTAAATTCAAAAGATGGTGATCCTTGTGGTGAATGTGATTTTTGCCTTAATTTTGCAGAAAATCCGGACATAATTGAAATTGATGCTGCTTCAAATAATGGGGTAGATGAAATAAGAACTTTAATTGATAATGTTAAACTTACACCAACAAATGGTAAGTATAAAGTATATATAATTGATGAAGTTCATATGTTATCAACTAGCGCTTTTAATGCCTTACTTTTAACATTAGAAGAACCACCAGCACATTCTATTTTTATTTTAGCTACAACTAATATTGAAAATGTACCAATAACCATATTATCTAGATGTCAAAGGTTTGACTTTCAAAAGATTAAAATTGATGACATTGTAAACAGATTAAAAACAGTGTGTGAAAAAGAAAGTATAGATATTGAAGATGAAGCATTACAAGAAATTGCAGAACTTTCTGATGGTGGAATGCGAGATTCTTTAAGTTTACTCGATCAATTATCTAAAAATGGTCAAAAAATAACTTTAGAATTAATAGAAAAGCAAATAAAAACAATATCCCAAAAAAGTATTAATGATTTTTTAAATACAATAGAAGATAATGATTTTAATAAATGTTTAGAAATAATTAATGATTATCGAATGCGGGCAGTTGATTATAAAACACTTATAAAAAAAATAATTACAATTGCTAGTAAGAAAGCTAAAAATATAAAATTAAATGGTAAAATTCAAAGATTAAATGATAAGGATTATAAAAATTTAGTTTTAAAATTAGCTGAAAGTTTAACAAAAATTAATATCAATGTCGATTCTTATACAATATTAGAGATGTACTTATTAGATTTTTTTGAAACAAATAATAGTAACCAAAATACTATAACAGAAGAAGAAAAAAATGTAATAATTGAGCAACCAAAAGAAATGCAAGAAGAATCAATTAGAGAAGAAAATAGAAAAGAAAATGTAAAAATAGACAATTCATTAATTGATATAAGAATAAATAATTGTTTTGTGGGAGCGCAAAAGAAATATTTGGAAGAAGCAAAGGAAGATTTAAGTAATTATTCTTCATCAATAAATATAACAGGTAAAATAAAAGCAATAATGTTAGATAGTACTGTAGTCGCGGCTTCCAATACAAATTTAATTCTAACTTGTAAAAATGAGCATAATATTGATACTGCTAATAATATGCTTAACACAATAGAAGAATCTATTCAAAATGAAATAAATAAGCAATATAAATTAATATTTATTTCTGAAAGTAGATGGCAAAAAGAAAGAGAAAAGTATATCGTAAACATTAAAAATAAAGTACAATATAAGTTGTTGGATGAAGTAGTTAAAGAAGTAGATGATAATATTGCTATCAATGATGTATTTGATAAAAGTAAAGTAGAAATCATTTAAGGGAGGTGAAATATTATGAATATGCAAAATTTAATGGCTCAAGCACAAAGAATGCAAAGAGATATAACTGCTAAAAAAGAAGAATTAGAAAAAATGGAGTTTACTGGTAAATCTGAATGGGTTGAAGTAGTATTTACTGGTGGAAAAGTAATTAAAAGTGTAAAAATTATTAAAGATGGAACAATTACTGATGATGATAAAGAAATTTTAGAAGATATGATTCAAATTGCAACAAAGGATGCTTTTAGTCAAATTAATAAAGCAATGACTGAAAAATTAGGTCAATATGCTGGAGCATTGGATGGTTTGATGTAATATGATATATCCAAGTTTGTTACAAAAATTAATTGATTTTTATAAAAAAATGCCAGGAGTTGGTGATAAATCAGCTGAAAGAATGGCATTAGCAACGTTAGATTTACCTGAAAATGAAATCAAAGAATTTGCAAAAAATATTGTTGATTCAAAAATTAAATTAAAAAATTGTCAAATATGTGGTAATTTAACGGAAAATGATATATGTGATATTTGTAGTAATCCTAATCGTGATAAGAATTTAATCTGTGTAATTGAAGATTATAAAAGTGTTTTTTCTTTTGAAAAGGTTGGTAATTACAAAGGTGTATATCATGTGCTTAATGGTCTTATTTCCCCAATGGATAGTGTAGGACCTGAAGATATTAATATATCATTGCTGGTTAAAAGAGTAGATAGTTTAAAAAATCCGGAATTAATACTAGCATTAAAATCATCAATTGAAGGAGAAACTACTACTTTATATATTAAGAAGATATTTGAAGATAAAGATGTAACGATATCAAGATTATCTTATGGTATTCCAATGGGTGCTGAAATAGACTATTTAGATATCATTACATTAGATAAAGCATTAGAAGATCGTAAAAAAATATCTGAATAAAATATTTCCCGGGAAATATAATTTAGTGGGTGATATTTTTGATGAACAAATTAGGTACTGTCTTAAAAAGAATAATTTTTGCTTTTGGTATTATTTATGGTATTGATGTTATGCTTAAAAATGTTGGTGTATATTTACCAATAAATATTCTTACTATTGGCATTACTTCTTTTTTAGGAGTACCTGGTTTAATGTCATTATTTGCGATTCTCTATATTATTAATTAGGAGGTTTATGATTGTAAGTAGTGAGTTAGAAAATCTAATTGCCTATTATCACGAAAAAAAATTAGCTCATGCTTATTTAATTTCAACAAATAATGTGCAAAAATGTCATGAAGTTCTTATAAATGTTATAAAGAACATTTTTTGCGTTCAAGAGTTTAGTGATAATTGTAATAAATGTTCTTTATGTCATTTAATTGATTTAAATAATTTGCCTAGTTTAAAAGTGATTGTACCAGATGGATCTTTTATAAAAAAAGAACAAATCTTAGAATTAAAGCATTTATTTTCAAGAGATTCACAATATACTAAAGAATCTATTTATATCATTGAAAATGCTGAGAAAATGAATAAAGAATCAGCTAATACAATGCTTAAATTCTTGGAAGAACCAGAAGGTAATGTTATTGGCTTTTTTATAACCAATAATAAAGATAATGTGATGTTAACTATTAAAAGTCGTTGCCAAATAATCGAATGTGATTTTAAAAATACGATAAATGAAGAATATAATTTATCCGAAAATGAATATCAAGAACATTTAGATTTATTAGAAAAATATCTAAAAAATATCGAAACTCATAGTAAAAATTCAATTTTAAATAATGAGATTTTACGAGATTTAGATAAAGATGATATCAAGAAAAATTTACAATTATGTTTATCTATTTATCAAAAAGAATTAAATAGTCGTTTTAATAGTGATATAATTAAAGAAGAAAGATTTAATTTCTTAAATAATTTATCTATCAATAATTTAAAAAAGAAAGTAAATCTACTCATAAATCTCTTAACTGAAATGCAATACAATGTTAATGTTAATTTATTACTTGATAAAATGGTATTAGAAATGGAAGGTATCAATAATGAAACTTTATAGTGTTATATTTAAAAATAATGGTAAAAGTTATTATTTCAATGGTGAAGATAATTTAAAAGTAAATGATTATGTTATTGTGGAAACTGAAAAAGGTGAACAATATGGTAAAATTAACAATTTAGTTAATGAAATGCCAAATGAAAATAAATATAAAAATATTATCAGAATTGCTACTAAAGACGATGAAAAAAATTATCAAGATTTACTTAAAGAAAGTAGTGAAGCTTTAGATAAATGTAAGGATTTAGTAAAAAAATTAGAATTAAATATGAATGTTATTAATGCTGATTTTAATTTTGATCGTTCTCAGTTACTTTTTACTTTTACATCAGATGAACGAGTAGACTTTCGTGAACTTGCGAGAAAATTAGCAGGAATTTATCATACCAGAATTGAACTACGCCAAATTGGGGCTCGTGATAAAGCGAAAGAAGTTGATGGTGTTGGTGTTTGTGGTGAGAGACTTTGTTGTGCTAGATTTTTAAATCACATTGACGCCATTTCCATGAATATGGCTAAAAATCAAAATTTAGCCTTAAATCCTTCCAAAATTAATGGTGTTTGTGGCAGACTCTTATGTTGTTTGCAATATGAAGATGAAAATTATCTAGAATGTAGTAAAGGCCTACCTTTAGTAGGTGATGAAATAAATACACCAAGTGGTAAAGGTAATGTTATAAGTGTTGATATTTTAAATCGTAAATGCAAAGTTTTAGTAGGCAGTAATAAAGAAGAAATTGATTTTAATAAAAATGAAAAACGCAGTTCTAAATGATTTATTTGATTATGATAATTTAAAAATATACCAATATAATGATGGTTTTAAATTTTCTCTAGATTCTATTTTACTAGCTGAATATGTCAAAATAACTAATAAAACATCTAGTATTTTAGATTTATGTACCGGAAATGCTTCTGTGCCATTAATATTGTCTACTAAAACACATGCTTTAATTGATGCTTTTGAAATTCAAAAGGATATTTTTGATTTGGCTATCGAAAGTATAAAATATAATAAAAAACAAGAACAAATAACTGTTTATAATGCTGATGTTAAAGAAATTAATAATTACTTAAATTATAAAAAGTATGATATAATTACATGTAATCCCCCATATTTTAAAGTTAAAAATAATGGATATTTAAATGAAACAGAGAAACTTGCTATTGCAAGACACGAGTTAAAAGTTACTTTAGAAGATATTTTTAAAATAGCATGTGATCATTTAAATACGAAGGGAGAATTTTATTTAGTTCATAGAGCAGATAGACTAGATGAAATTATAATATTAGGTAGTAAATACAAATTAAATGTTAAAAATATTTGCCTTATTAAAACTAAAGAAAATAGTAGTCCATATTTGATTTTAATAAGAGCAGTTAAAGATTCATCTTTAGGAGTAAAAATAAATAATCCAGTATGCATTCAAAATTTAACTACCTATCAAAATCTATTTAAGGAGGAGTTATGAAGTTAGTTGTGGGCTTAGGTAATCCCGGTCGCGAATATAAAAATACTAGACATAATGTAGGTTTTTCTGTTGTTGATAATTATTTAGGTAAAGTTGACTGGAAAACAAAAATGGAGTCATATTTCTATAGTACGGAAGTAAGTGGTGAACAAGTAATATTTATTAAACCATTAACTTATATGAATTTATCAGGTCTTGCTGTTAGTAAAGTAGTAAATTTTTATAAAATAGATATGGCTGATATTTTAATTATTCATGATGATTTAGATTTACCAGTAGGAACTTTTAGAATCAAGAAAAATAGTTCATCTGGTGGTCATAATGGTATTAAATCAATAATCTCTGAATTAAATAACGAAGAATTTGGTAGATTAAAAGTAGGTATTGGTCACAATAGATTAATGCCAACTGATAAATATGTTCTTGCTAAAATTCCTAAAAGTGAATTAAATGAAATCACAAAAAATTATGATATCTTTAATGAAATAATTAATGAATTTATTAAATCAGGTATAGATAAAGTTATAGAAAATTATAATAAAAAATAGGTGAGATATGGAATTAAGCGATTACTTTAACTTTACAAATGGAAATATTACATATGGGTTAACAAATGAGTTAATCGCTTTTTACGTTGATGAATTATTTAAAAATAAGAACAAAAACATTATTTTAGTAACATCTAATTTATATGAAAGTAATAAGTTATATAATATAATCAAAAATCATAATGATAATTGTGAATTATTTCCAATGGACGATTTTATAACATCAAAAGTAGTAGCAATGTCTCCCGAATTTAGTTTAGGTAGACTTAATGTTTTAGAAAAATTAGAGAAACAAAAATGTATTATTGTTACTAACTTAATGGGGTATTTAAAATTTTTACCAAATAAAAATGCCAAAAGTACTTTAGTTCTCAAAAAAGATATGGATATTAAAAGAGATGAATTAATTGATACTTTAACATCTTTTGGTTATCAAAGAGAATCTTTAGTTACTACATCTGGTGAATTTTCTGTGCGTGGGTTTATCATAGATATTTATGTTGTTAATGAAGAACATCCAGTTAGAATAGAATTTTTCGGCAATACCATTGAATCTATTCGCTATTTTGATGAAAATACCCAAAGAAAAATTAATGATATAGAGAGTATTAGTATTAAACCATTTCAAGAAATTAAAACGCAAGATAATAGTTCATTATATGACTATACTGATGATGGCATTGTTATTTATTTAAATAAATCTCAAATTGATGTCGCTTATGAAAAATTATGTGATGAAATTGTTGAATATCAAGAAGAGAAAAATGAACATAGTAAGTATATGTTTGAACTAAAAGATATAAATCCTAGTTATGAGTTATTTATTGATACTATTAATAATCCAACTGATATTACTGCTAAAGAAATACCTTCATTTAATGAAAATTTTGAATATTTAAAAGATACTTATTTTAAATGGCAAAAAGAAGGCAAAGATATTTATTTTTATCTATCAAATGAAAAAGAAATTAAAACGATTAAGAAATTAATTCCAAGTGCAAATATAATTAAGCAAAAAATAACTAAAGGTTTTATTTTTAATAATATTGTCTGTATATCAGAAAATGATATAGGTAGAACTGTTCAAACGGAAGCTAAATATAAAAATAACTTACATATTGGTAAAAAAATAAAAAGTTATAATGATTTAGAAAAAGGAGATTATGTTGTTCATATTAATCATGGTATTGGTATTTATAATGGCTTAGTTACTTTAACTAAAGATGGTATGCAAAAAGATTATATCCAATTACTTTATGATGGTAATGATAAAATATATATTCCCGTGGAAAAAATCAATTCAATTTATAAATATAGCGATAAAGATGGCTTAAAGCCTAAATTAAACAAATTGAATTCAACAAGTTGGGCAAAAACTAAGTCTTATATTAAAGCAAAAGCTAAAGATATATCAAAAGAATTATTAAAATTATATGCTGAAAGAGCTAAAGTAAAAGGTGATGCTTACAAAGATTATTCAGAAGAAGCATTATTTGCTAGTTCTTTTGCTTATGATGAAACAAAGGATCAAAGTAAAGCTATTGCCGAAATTGATGCTGATTTAAAAAAAGAGCGACCTATGGATAGGCTTCTTTGTGGTGATGTTGGTTTTGGTAAAACAGAAGTTGCTATGCGAGCAATATTTAAAACAGTTATCAATAATAAACAAGTAATGTATTTATGTCCAACTACTATTCTTGCTAAACAACAATATGGAGTAATCAAAGAAAGATTTAAAGATATTCCCGTAGAAATTAGACTTTTAAATAGATTTACGACACCAAAGGAAACTAAGTATATAATCGAAGAAACACAAAAATGCACAATAGATATTTTAGTAGGTACCCATCGTATTTTAAGTGATGATATTAAACCAAGTAAATTAGGTTTACTTATTGTTGATGAAGAGCAAAGATTTGGTGTAAAACATAAAGAAAAGATTAAAGAATTTAAAAATGATGTTAATGTTTTAACATTGTCTGCTACACCAATTCCAAGAACTTTAAAAATGGCTTTATCAGGGCTCAGGGATTTATCAATTATTGATACACCACCAGTTAATAGATATCCAGTGCAAACTTATGTCATCGAAGAACAAGATTTATTAGTAAAAGATGCTATATATAAGGAACTTGCCAGAAAAGGTCAAATATTTATTTTATATAATAGAATTGAAAAATTAGATGAATTAGTTCAAAAAATATCAACATTAGTACCAGAAGCAAGAATTACTTATGCTCACGGTAGAATGAGTAAACAAGAACTAGAAAATATCATGGATGATTTTGTTAATTATAAATATGACATCTTAATTTGTACGACAATTATTGAAAATGGTATTGATATTGCTAATGCTAATACTTTAATTGTTTATGATGCTGATAATTTTGGCTTATCCCAACTATATCAAATAAGAGGAAGAGTTGGTCGTAGTGATAAAGTTGCTTATGCCTATCTTTTATATAATAAAAAGAAAATGTTAAATGAAGTAGCAGTAAAAAGATTACAAGCAATTAAAGAGTTTACTTCTCTTGGCAGTGGCTATAAAATTGCAATGCGTGATCTTGCTATTCGTGGAGCAGGAGATATCTTTGGTAGTGATCAAGCTGGATTTATTGATTCAGTAGGAATTTCATTATATATGAAACTAATTGAAGATGAATTAAAACGCGCTAAAGGTGAATATGTCGAAGAAGATGAAGATGATAACAAAAATCTTATCGAAGTATCTACGCATATTAAAGATGATTATGTATCAGATGAAGATATAAAAATTGAAATTCATCAAAAGATAAACGAAATAGATTCACTAGAAAAACTAAAAGAAGTAAAAGAAGAATTAGAAGATCGCTTTGGTAAAATTGATCATGATATGGAAATATATATGTATGAAGAATGGTTTACTAATCTTTGTAAGATGCTTAATATTACAAAAGTAAATAAAACTGATCGATTTGTGGAAATTACTTTACCGCAAGATTTATCAAGCACTATTAAAGGTGATAAATTATTATTTGAAACTATGAGTATTTCTTCTAAATTTAATATTAAATATTTACATAATAATATAATCATTACTTTATTCTATAAAAATTTAGAAGAACATTATATATATTATTTAGTTAAATTACTACTCGCTATTAAAGATAACTAGTATTAATTTAACTTTTTCTTTTAAAATTTTGTATAATAATTAAAAAATATTTCACACTAAAAATTAGGAGTGTGTAGTTATGAGTAAAAGTGGAATTACTAGAAGAATTGATGAATTAGGTAGAATCGTAGTTCCAAAAGAGATAAGATATAATTTAGGTATAAGAGATGGTGAACCTTTAGAAATATATACGAGCGATAATTCTATTATTATCAAAAAATATTCCCAAGTTGAGAATATTAAAGATTTAGGTCAAAATATTTGTGACATTATTTTTGATGTTTGTAATGTAGGAATATTAGTTAGTGATCGAGAAAAAGTAGTATCTGCTAGTAACAATTTAAAAGATTTATTAAATTTTAAATTAAATGAAAAATATAAGTCATTAATTGATAATAGGGAAAGTTATATTGGCGAAAGAATAGAAACAGATTTTAATAACAATTGTTTCTTTGTGGCTTTACCTATAATAACTCAATCAGATTGCAGTGGTCTAATAATCATTTTAAGTAAAGATAAAAAAGATGAATACTTAAAATATGCAAGAATTGCACAAAGATTAATAATTCAAAAATTAGATGTTGCTTAATGCAACTTTTTTATTGAATAAAATAAATACTTATGCTAAACTAAATTTAATTGATGTGGAATTTGTATGATAATTATGAAATTATTAAAGAGAGTTAATGTTTGGTGCAAATTAACATAAGGAAATAATTAGGTATGAACAAAGGAGTCAAATCACAGAGGTGTGTTAAAGCCAATAAGTGTATGATTTAATTCATAAATAAAGGTGGTACCGCGGATTATATTCGTCCTTTACTCCTTTGTTTATGAATTTTTTATTTGAAGAAGGTGAATAGTATGAAAGCAATAATATTTGATATTGATAATACATTAATTGAATGGCAAGATAATTTTTTTAATGCGATTGTTAAAACATTAAAAGAAGATGGTCATGACTATTCATTAGAAAAAGTTCATAAAATATTTGATACAATAGATGAAAATGAAGCAGTTAAAGAAAGATTAGAAAAACAAGATTTAGTAAATTTTATTAATGAAAAATGTTATACTAATTTAACTGTTGATTTTGTTGATAAATATATGACTAATTTAGATTATTGTATTTCAAAAGATGAAAGTGTTATTAAAACAATAGAATATTTAAGTAAAAAATATGATTTGTATGTTATAACTAATTGGTTTACAGAATGTCAAAAAGTTAGATTAGAAAAATCAGGCCTTTTAAAATATTTTAAAGATGTTATTGGGGCTGATATTAATTATTTTAAACCGGATCCAAGAACTTTTGATGTTATATTTAAAAAATATAAACCACAAGATTGTGTCTATGTTGGTGATAGTTTAAAAAAAGATGTCATGTTTCCCATTTCGGTGGGAATGAAAGCAATATGGAAAACTAACGAAAATTCAGAAAAATATCAAACTATTAAAAAAATTAGTGATTTAATGAATATATTTTAAGGAGAAGTTATGGAAAGATGTTTTGAGAAAATAAGTTTTAAACAGTTTAAAAAAGATGTTAAAGATGATAAAAAATTATATGAAGAATATAAATTACCAATAAGAAAAACTAAGCATAGTGCTGGTTATGATTTTCTAGCTATTGAAGAATTTGAAATTAACCCAGGAGAAATTAAAAAAATCCCAACCGGCTATAAAGCAAAACTACCTGGTGATGAAATGCTTGTAATTGTGGTTCGTAGCAGTATGGGTTTTAAATATAATGTCAGAGCTACTAATCAAGTAGGAATTATCGATAGCGATTTTTACAATAATAAAGATAATGAAGGGCACTTTTATGTATCACTTCAAAACGAAGGTGATAAAGTGTTTAAAGTAAAAAAAGGTGAAGCTTATGCCCAAGGAATATTTTTAAAATATTTAACTTGTGGAGATGAAGTTGATACTGAGCGTCAAGGTGGACTTGGCAGTACAAATAGAAAAGAGGATGTTAAATGAAAGAAAAATATTATATAACTACACCAATATATTATCCTAGTGCGGAATTTCATATTGGTCATTGTTATACGACAATTATTGCTGATGCTATAGCAAGATACAAAAGATTATCAGGATATGATGTGTTTTTTCAAACAGGGACGGATGAACACGGTTTAAAAATTGAAAATAAAGCGAAAGAAGCAGGAGTTACGCCAAAAGAATATGTTGATAAAATAATTGAAAATGCCAAAGATTTATGGAATAGACTTAATATATCATACGATTTTTTTATTAGAACAACTGATGATTTTCATGTTAAAAAAGTCCAAGAAATATTTAAAAAATTATATGATCAAGGTGATATTTATAAAGGTGAATATAAAGGACTTTATTGTGTTCCTTGTGAATCATTTTGGACGGAAACGCAATTAGTTGATGGCAAATGTCCAGATTGTGGTAGAGATGTTAGTGTTGTTACGGAAGAAGCCTATTTCTTTAAACTAAGTAAATATCAAAAGAAATTAGAAGAGTATTATGAAACACATCCAGATTTTATTGAGCCTGTCTCAAGAAAAAATGAAATGTTAAATAATTTTATTAGACCAGGGTTAGAAGATTTATGTGTATCAAGAACATCTTTTAAATGGGGTATTCCGGTTACTTTTGATGAAAAACATGTTATTTATGTTTGGATAGATGCTCTAACAAATTATATAACTAGTTTAGGTTATCCTGATATTACCCCAGAATTTAAAAAATATTGGCCAGCTGACTTACATTTAGTTGGTAAAGAAATAGTTAGATTTCATACAATAATTTGGCCAGCAATTTTAATGGCTTTAGGAATAGAGTTACCTAAACAAGTTTTTGGTCATGGATGGCTTATAATTGATGGTGGCAAAATTAGTAAAAGTTTAGGAAACTATAAAGATCCAAGAGAATATATTGATGCTTATGGTGTTGATGCTGTTCGTTATTTTGCTCTTCGAGAAGTTCCTTTTGGTAGTGATGGTACTTTCTCCGAAAAATCCTTAATTACAAGAACTAATTCTGATTTATGTAACATTTTAGGAAACTTAGTTAGTAGAACTATTCAAATGGGTATTAAATATTTTAAAGGTAATGTGACAAATCCTGAAGTCAAAGAAGATATTGATCAAGATTTATTAGATTCAACTGCAAATTTACAAGCATTAGTTTCTGAAAAAATGGATGAACTTAAAATAAATGAAGCCTTAGAATGTATTTTTGATGTTCTTCGTAAATGTAATAAATATATTGATGATACTGCTCCTTGGGCTCTAGCAAAAGATGATACAAATAAGAATAGATTAGAAACAATTATTTATAATTTACTTGAATCAATTAGAGTATGTGCTTTATTCTTACAACCATTTATACCAGAAACTGCTGATAAAATATTAACAAGTTTAAAAGTTAATAATCGTGACTTTGATAATGTATATACTCCAGTTTCTAAATATGAATTAGGATTAGAAAAACCAGCTAACTTATTTGAAAGGATTAAAGAAGATTAATGTTTACTGATAGTCATTGTCATTTATATAGTGAATATTATGATGATATTACTAAAGTAATAAATGATGCTTCTCTTAATAAAGTTAATCGTTTTATTAATAATGGTTGTGATGCTAAATCAAATATTGAAGTTATTAATCTTACATGCAAATATCCTAGTATGTATGGCGCTATTGGTATTCATCCCGAAAGTGTAGATACTTACAAATTAGAAGATATAAAATTTATTGAAGATAATATAACTAATAAAAAAATAATTGCTATTGGTGAAATAGGTTTAGATTATTATTACACAAAAGAAAATAAAGATGAACAAATTAAGTTATTAGAAACACAATTAAAACTAGCAGAAAAATATAATATACCAGTGATAATTCATAGTAGAGAAGCAACTTTGGATACATTAACTACTTTAAAAAAATATCATGTTAAAGGAATAATTCATTCTTTTAGTGGCTCACTAGAAACAGCTAGAGAATATATCAAAATGGGTTATTTAATTGGTATTAATGGTGTAATAACTTTTAAAAATGCTAATATTAAAGATGTTATTAAAGAATTGCCTATATCATCTTTAATTTTAGAAACCGATAGTCCTTATCTTACTCCTGAACCATATCGTGGTAAACAAAATAGTCCATCCCATATTCTAGATATCGCTAAATTTGTCGCGGATTTAAAAAATATATCTTTAGAAGAACTAGCAAAGATTACTAATCAAAATTTAGATAATATGTTTAATAGGATAAGTAAGAATTAATGGTTCTTGCTTATTTTTTATTGCACATTTATAATAAATAACTATATCAGAAAGAAGTGTATTTATGGAAAACTTATATGAAATTTTAAATAGTAAAGTAAAAGCTAATGTTAATGAAGTTAATAAATTAAAAGAAGAGAAAAGAAAAAAATTAATTAATTCTCAATATTGTGAAGCAAAATCTGAAAATAAATATAATGTTAATACAACAAAGGCATACTATTATTATCGATTTTTTATAACAAAAATTTTACCTATGCTTATAAAAGAACATATTGAAACTAACAACGCATTAAATTTAGTAAAAGCGATGCAAAAAGCATTTGATTACGATTTACAGGTATCATATAATTCTTATGTTATAATTCAATGTGAAAAAACAGGTAATATGTTATCTATTTCATTTAATGATTATGAAATTTATAAGGAATTCATAAATTATTTAGATACTTTTTTCTCACGATGTGGTGTCGATACAAGTAATGAATATTTAAGTGGAAAAAAATATTATTTCGATAATTTAACAATAGGTGATATTTTAAATGCCTACTATGGTGAATTACAAAGATTTCAATATTCTGATGAATTAATAGATTCAATTCAACAAGAAGAAAATACAAATGTAAATGGTGAGAAATTGACAAAAAATATTATGAAAAGATAACATGGTAACAAGTGTTATCTTTTTTTGACAAGTCATACTAAATTAGTTATAATATAATGTTAGAAGGTGAATATAATGAAGAAATTTATTAATTATTCAATTAGATTTTCAGCCATAATTCTTTTTGTTGTTTTATCTTCTAGTTATGTTCATATAATTGAAACTAAAAGTTATAGTGATAATGTTAATAAAAATGTTAATTTATCTACAATGGCTTTAAAAGTAGATGAATTTAAAGAAAATGATATTTATAGTATTAAAGATACATTTACTGGTGATTTAACTGGTTATGTTTATAATTGTCCATTATGTGGTGGTACTTTAGGATGTATGCCATCTTATGATATATCAGGTTATAAAACTACTTATGATGATGAAGTATATGGTCGTGTTAGAATTGTAGCATCTTCTTCTAATCTTCCATGTGGTTCAATTGTTAGAATTTATAGTAAGAGAATATCAGAAGAACCAACAATTGCGATTGTTCTTGATCGTGGTGTTCGTGGTAATGCCCTAGATTTATTAAGTGAATCAAATGATTATGCTTATAATACTATAGGTAGAAGTGTTATTACTTATGATGTGTTGCGATTTGGTTATGGCACAAAGAAGAGTTAAAATGCACGCAAAAAAAAGTTTAGGACAAAATTTTTTAATTGATACAAGTGTTATCCAAAGGATTAGTGATAATATTAATGTAACCAATGATGATTTAATTATTGAAATTGGCCCTGGTATGGGTGCTTTAACTTGCAAACTAAAAGAAAAAAATGCTAATTTAATTTGTTATGAAATAGATACTGATTTAAAAATATATTTAAATAAATATGAAGATGATAAAACTAAAATAATTTATCAAGATATTTTAAATAGTAATATTAAAGAAGATATCAAAAATATTAATTATAATAAATTGTATATAGTTGGTAATCTGCCTTATTATATTACAACCCCAATTATAAAATATTTAATTGAAAGTAATTTAGATATTGAAGAAATGCTTTTTATGGTACAAGATGAAGTAGCGGATCGTTTTTCAGCACTACCTAAAAATAAAGATTATGGCAGTATTACTTTATATTTAAAATATTATTTTAATGTTACTAAATTATTTAAAGTAAGTAAAAATAGTTTTAATCCTATTCCCAAAGTAGAAAGTGCTGTTATTAAACTAAAAAAAAGAATAGATAAACCAAATGTATTAAGACAAGAATATTTTAAATTAATAAATGATAGTTTTAAAATGAAAAGAAAGACTTTAAAAAATAATTTAAGTGATTATGATTTTGCTAAAGTTAAAGAAATATTAGATAAATATGATTTGCAAGATAATGTAAGAGCAGAAGAATTATCTGAAGATGTATTTGTAGATATATTAAATAACTTAAAATAAATTGCCAATAAATGTCAAGTAATTTAAATTAATTATACTAATAATTGATTTTTTTGATATTCTTAAATTAAGAAGGGTAATATATGAAAACTGAAAAATGGATAATAGATGGTGAAGAAGTAGAAATACCTTTAGTTAGTGATTCCGAAATTGAAAGAAATGATATGGATAATTTAGATTTAGAAAATACAATGGAGATTGATGAAAGTGAATTTGTGGAAGAAAACGATACCAGTTACTAACTATGAGCGAATGCAAGATTTTTTAAACACTATTAAAAAATTAGCTTTAGAAAATAAAAAAAGAGAAATAACTAGTGATTTAGTTTATTCTTTACTAATAAATTATGGTTTATCTTCAACTGAAATAATAAGTTTAAAAGATAACTTCGCTGATTTTTATGATTATTTTGCACATACTCCTAATTTAAGAGTATATGAAAGAGCTAATTTTGATTTTTTAATGTTTGCTAATGGTAAATTAAATGGTAATGAAGTTAAATTATATATTCCTTTTGCTAAAGATAAGATAGTGGATGCCGGTAAACAAATTTTCACATTTTTAGCAAGTAACAATATTACTCATCAATCTAAAATTGCTACTTTCGAACGTAATGATGATTTAGTTATAAGAGTAAATACTTTAGAAGATGCCCAAAGAATTTGTGATTTTGTCCATAGTAATGCCTTTTTAAGAGAAAATATTTTAACTGTTAATCCTTTTTTAGCTAGTGATAATGGTATTGGTTTAACTATGGACAATAAATTTTCCTTTAATTTTGAATTATGTAATGCAATTACAAATTTTATTAAAATATTAAAAATCAAAAATAGAGTAAAAGATTTAAATGTTGAATCTTTTAATATTTATTTAAAAAATTGTATTCATGAAATAAAAGATTTAGATTTAAAAGATATTTATTCTCTTTTAAGTCAAACTACTTCTAAAGATTTTGAATTATCTCAATTTTATACTCATGCTCATAATAAATCAATAGATAAATATGGTAAATGGCGAGAAAGAATTATTGATCCTAAATTTTATTTAAATCAAGCTATATTAGTAACAGAAAAATATTACCCCGGTCAAGCCAAAGGTGCACTTTTAAAATATTTAAATGGTAATATAGAAAGTATTACCAGAAAAGAAGGAACAAGAGAAGGTTTAGCGAAATATGTACCAGTAAATGTTGCAATAAATATTATGGCTAAAGAAATATATGGAAATCTTGATAATACAGTATTTTTTGAAGAAATGGTTAATGAATATGTTAATCGTGTTTTAAATAAAAATAGAGTTATGATTGATGTTACCCAAGATTTGGAAAGAGTTGTTATTAATGAAGACCCATCAGCAGAAATAATTGATATTGTAACAACTGCTATTCAAAATACGTTAAACGCTTATGATATTAAACAAGCCAAAGGAGCTCTTGTAAAATTATTTGAAGGCAAATCAGAATACATTACTAACAGGTTTGGTGATAGAGATAAAATTGATATGTTATTAAAAAAATATAGTTTGCAAACAATAAAAGATACAATTCGAAATTATACAATAACTGAAAAACAGTTTGTAGATGATAAATTAATTGTTAATTTGTTTGTTAATAGTTTAAATGGAATAACAAGATAAAGGAGGTATATTATGTTTAATTATGATTTTACTAAAAACAAAGAAAAAGCAATTTATGAAGATAGGAGTGTTTTATTAGATATTAATAACAAAGAATATAATTTGGCAATGATTATAACTAATAAAAATATTTTACTTTTTAATGACGCTAATAAAAATAATATTTTAAGAGGAAGAGGTATAGCAATTCAACCAGATTATTTACTAGAGTTATCTCTACCACTTGATAAAATTAATTATGTAATTGAAGAAGGTAATACCTATATAAAATATGAACAAGAAGATATAATAATATATAATTTTGATTTAACAAAAGTTATTGAAGAAGAGTAATCTTCTTTTTTTCTTTACACAATTCGTCAAAAAAATGCAAGTTCATTTGCAATTTCGGGGGGGGTATTATATAATATACTTAGAATAGTGTATGTAAGTTTTAATATGAAAGTAAAACTCTCCCTATACGCTAGAAGATAAAACGAAGGAGGTGTGAAAGAATAATGGAAAAGAATAGAGATTCAAAAGTTATTGCTATAATTGCTTTAGTAATCGCTGTTGTTGGTTTATCAGTAGGTTTTGCTGCTTTCACTGCTCAATTAACTATTACACCAACTGCTGAAGTTAAAGCTGATTCTTCTAAATTTAATGTAGAATTTTCTAATACAGAATCTAAAATCGAAGAAGGTCAACAAACTGTTACAGGTACTATTACCAATGAAGAAGCAGGACAATCAAATGCTGGTACTGCTACTATTACAGCAACTACTATGGTAAATGCTAATGCTAAAATTACTAAAGATAATCAAGAAATCACTTATGAGTGGTATGTCGTAAATAACGGTGAAATGGATGCGTATTTAACAAGTATTGATTTTGCCAATGATTCTTTAGCTTGTGCTGCTACCGGAGATGGTATGGCTACAGCTAATACAGAATTAATAAATACAGCTTGTAAAACTATTACTGTTACTCTTACTGTAGATGATGCTGATTATACTGGTGATCAAGCTTCAATATCTGGTAAGAAATTAGCTGCTGGTGAAAGCAAAACAGTTAAATTATCTATTAAAGCGGGTGAAGGAACAACATTAACTGATAATGATTATTCTGTTACAGTTGGTGCTATTACTTTAAATTATAGTTCTAAAGATAATGCAGGAGCATAATTAAGTAAATAAATATATTAAAGTTAATCTTTAATATATTTTCACAAAACTATTTAGGAGGAAAGGAATGAAAAGTGGGTATAAGCGTTTGTTAGCATTTGAAACAATTATTTTCATTGTTTTGTGTATAAATAGTTTTGTTTCAAGTATATTAAGTGATTATTTAATGTTAATATTTTTACTTATTATAGTTGTTATGTTCAAGTTTTTCTTCGGATTTGAGAAAGATCGACATCGTTACACAAAAGATATTATTTTTGACTGTATTATATTTCTATTAATCTTTTTTCTTTTATTCTATTTATCAGGATTAATAATAAGTTTTGCTAGAACTGATAATTATTATAATATTAAAGATTTTATTAATATAATACTACCTATAATATTATTAATTATTACTAAAGAATTTTTAAGATATCAATTTTTATGTAAATCTGAAGGAAGCTGGTTATTAATTGTTACAACGACCTTGCTTTTTGTCTTTATAGACATTTCAACAACTTTATATTATAACCTACACGATTCTGTATATAATGCCTTTATATTTTTATCATTAACCGTCTTACCTGCCGTTAGTACAAATATAGTAGCATCTTATATAGGAATGAATGTAGGATATAAACCAATGATTCTTTTTAGATTAGTATTAGAATTATATTTATACTTAATTCCAATTGTACCTAATCCTAATCAATATATAATGTCTATTATTAGATTATTATTACCTGTATTGTTTTGTTATCGTGTCTATTTATTTTTAAAAAGTGATCATGATGAAGAAGTAGAAAGGAAGCAAAAGAAAAGAAGATTAGAAGCCTATATAGTACCGGCCTTATTAGTCATTTTATTAGTTTATTTTACATCAGGATATTTTCATTATCAAGCTGTTGCTATTGCAAGTGGTAGTATGACTCCGGCTATTAGAAAAGGTGATGTTGTAATAGTTGAAAAAATTGATGATGATTATGATAGTCTTAAAGAAGGACAAGTAATAGCGTTTAATTATAATGGCACAGTAATAGTCCATCGTTTAGTAGAAAAAGCAAAAGTACTAAATGATTATTATTTTTATACTAAGGGAGACGCTAATGAAAAAAGAGATAATTTTGTTCTTACCAAAGATAATATAATTGGCATTGTTAATATTAAAATACCTTATATTGGCATTCCAACCGTTTTAATAAACGAGTTGTAAAAGATAAAGAGAGGCAAAAATGAATGAAAGGAAAGGAAGAGTTAAAATCAGCCGAGAACAATCAATCTAATAAAAGTACGAAAAAACTAAAATTAAAAAGTAAATACAGACGCCATTTTAGCTTTAGATTTAGAATGATTTTTAACATGGCTATTTTTCTTGTGGCTTTTTCTTTATGTCTCTATGTTGCTACTAAAACTATTCAATATACGGAATCAAAAGTTGTTAATTATAACGAAAATAATGGAATAAATTATAAAGTATATGTTAAACCAAATGAATTCTATGATACTGAATATTTAGGTGAAAATATGATATATGTTGCTAGTTTAATTGATAAAATAGATATTGATTTCTCTTATTTATTTAAAATAGATGAAATATTTGATGTTAATTTTGATTATCGAATTCTAGGTGATTTAATTATATCTAATTCAACTGGTAGTACAAATTATTTTACTAAGAAATATGTACTTTTAGATACCCAAAATAAAGAAATGGTTAATACTAATACTTTAGCAATAAATGAAAGTATTGATATAGATTATGATTATTATAATAGTTTAGTTAGCAGTTTTAATTCTTCTTATGGAGTAGAAACTAATAGTTATTTAAAAGTTTATTTAGAAGTAGATAAAAAAAGTAAAGATGATAAATTAAATATTAATGATAAAACAGAAAGTTCAATAATAATTCCATTATCAGAACGAAGCATTGAAATTAAATTTGATAGTCAAGATACAGCATTAATGAAAAAAGCAATCGCGGATAAAGAAATGATTTTTAATTATAAAATATTAATATTAGAAATAGTATTATTTATTATATCTGCAATTTATATAAGTAAAATTATTAAGTTAGTATCATTAGTATTTAAAAAGAAAAGTGTATATGATAAATTTTTAAGTAAAATATTAAAAGAATATGATCGTTTAATTGTCGAAACTACTACTGGTATTGATTATAAAAATAGTAGTATTATTAAGATTGATAAATTTAATGAATTACTAGATGTAAGAGATAATTTAAAATTACCTATAATGTATTACAATATTGTTAAGCATCAAAAGTGTTATTTTTATATAAAAAATGATAATGATGTTTACTTATTACAAATAAAAGCTAGTGATATGGAAGTAAATAATTAATGGTGCATAATGAAAAAAATAGCAAATATAAATAAAAGATATAAAAAAGGAAAAAATTATCAATATTTAATATTGAGTATTCTTTTTTGTTGTTTATTATTTTTAACTATTGGTTGGTCGGCTTTTTTACAAAAATTATATGTTAATGATTTATCAGTAAGGGTAAATGCTAAAAAAGATATAAGAGTTACGTCTGTTGTAAGTAATGGTATAACAAATGGTGGTATTATATTATCCCAAGATTATGATCATAACAAAGTATTTGCTGATATAACTTTACCTAATGAAAGTTCTACTGTATCATTTATAGTAGAAATAATTAATTATGGTAATGTTGATATGGGTATATTAAAAATTGATAATTTACCAGATAATTTAGAAATGGTTATCGATGATTATAAATTAAAAGATAAAATATGTGGTGTTGATAGATGTAATTTAGGAATAAAAAAAGAAATAAAAATTACTATAAAATATAAAGAGAATGGTTTTAGAAGTGATAAAGATACTTATAATTTAAATTTAAATATTGATTTTAGAGAATTCCATAAAATAACTTATTCTGGATTTAATATAAATATAAGTAAATATCCTAAAGAAATAATGGATGGTGATACTTTAAAAGTTACTTTAGATAATAGTATTAATAGAAATAATTTAAATGTATATGTAGGTAATATAAAAGTAACTGATTTTACTTTAGAAAGTAATGTTTTACAAATAGAAAATGTTACTGGTGATGTAATTATTCAAAATAAAACATTAGGTGAATTTATAATGGATATTGCTAATAGTAAAATGTGTAATTATAATGGTGGATACTTTAATATATCCCAAACTGATTCACCTTGTAATGGTGATAATGGGTTTGATGATACACCACCTTATCATACCTATTTTTGGGGAACTAATGAATGTTTGAATTTTAATTATGTTTGGTATTCGGGTTATATGTGGAGAATAACAGAAATATTAAATGATGGAAAAGTTAAAATGATTACCGAAAATATTTTATCGGCTATAAATTTTGGTGAAGATGGATTCTTTGAAAACTCATATATAAAACAATGGTTAAATGAAGATTTTTTAGATACTTTATATAATCATGAAAACATATTAGTGGAAGATGCTACTTGGGATATATCACCTTGGTATAATTGGTGCTATATTAAGCCACCTAATACAACAAAAGCTCCCGTTGGTTTAATGAATCCTTACGAATTTAACAAGACTGCTTTGTTTGGTAGCAGTAGTTTTTTAAATCTTGGACATAGTTGGTGGTTATCATCATATTTTAATTTGACCCCTCCTCCTTATACAGGTGTTAATGGAGTTAATCAATTTGGAGGAATAGCAGGATGGGATGTGCCAAATACTGCTTTTGGAGTTCGCCCTGTGGTGGTTTTAAAGAAAGATGTTAAATTTAGTGGTGAAGGAACACAAACTAATCCCTTTGTTTTATTAGATGATATAGAAGCAGCTGAAGTTGGAGATCCAATAAATACAAGAACTCCAGGAGAACTTGTTCAGATTAATGATATGTTATATCGTATAGTAAATATTCATAAAAATGAAGATGGAAAATTTGTAACTAAATTAAAAAGTGCTAATTATATCAAAGATGATAATGGTTCTGTTATGAAAAAACAATTTGGTAGTATGGATTTTAAATATGATGTAGATGCTGGTGTAAGTGAGACATATGATAGAATTGTTAAGTCAAATAATGATAATTATTGGCTATCGTATTTAAATAATGAATGGCTTGAAAAACTTGAAAAACAAGGTATAAAAAAATATTTGGTTGAAGATACTTATTATGTAAATCCTGCTCAACTTAAACCTGAAGATGGAAGCAGGATTGGTAGTTATAAAAATACGATATGTAAAAAAACAGACACTTCTGAAACTACTAAAGACTGTGAAAAAACAACGAATACTTGGACTGGATATGTTGGACTTCCAATTGTTGGTGAATTGTTTGCATATCCATTAGGAGGAACTGATACACACGACTATAAGACTGCTACAATGACTCCATATGGTGATGGTAACTACCCAATGATTGGAGTATTTGAGACAGAAACCCAAGGTATATTTCAAGAAACATATGACAATTATTTTGCCGTAAAACCAACTATTACATTGAGAGATGATGTCATAATAGAAAGTGGAGACGGAAAAACTCCTAATACAGCATTTAAAATAAAATTGCCTTAAAATAAAAAAGTAAATTGCTTTTTTATTTTTTTGAGTTATTTTAATAATCTTATTTGTTATTATATTGAAAGGCCTTTCAAAGTGGTGCGTAATGGAAGAAGAATTTATTAGAATTTATAATTTATACAAAAATGATATTTTAAGATTAGCATTTAGTTATACTAAAAATATAAATGAAGCGGAAGATATTACTCAAAGTGTCTTTATTAAATTATTTAAAAATTTAAATAAATTTACAAGTGATATTGAAATTAAAAAATGGTGTATTAAAGTTACAGTTAATGAATGTAAAAATTATTTTTTATCTTCTTGGTATAAAAGAGTAATTCAAATGGATAAAAAAGAAGAAAATAATTTATATTACTTAGAAAATTATGATAACGATTTAAAGGATGCTTTATTTAAACTTAAACCTAAAGATAGAATACTTATATTTTTATATTATTATGAAGGTTATAAACATAAAGAAATAGCGAGTATTTTAAAGATGAATTCTTCTACTGTTCAAACTAAACTAGATAGGATAGTTAAAAGTTTAGCCAAAGAAATGAAAGGAGTTTACAATGAAAAATAAATTTAATAATTTTTTTAAAGATATTAAAGTATCTAAAGAATTAGATGAAAAAATATATAATAATACTATTTATAAAAAAGAATTATCTAAAGGATATATATTAAAACCTGTTATTGTAATATTAATATTATTTATATTTCTAGGGGTTGGAGTAATGGCCAAAGAATACATTGAAGATTATATTTATCAAATGAAAGATACAGAAAAGTTTGGTAAAGACACAATCTTTGATTTAGATTTAAATGAAAAATTAGAAGTTAATACTAACTTTGTATGTAAAAAGAATATTACACATGAAGAATTAGAAGAAGGATTAAACATAAAATTATTAAAATTTAATAACTTCAATAAAGATAGTTATAATATTTGTGAATTAACATTAGATGAAAATGAAAATATAAGGGTTATAAAATTACAAAATGATGATAATTATAGTGAATATGATTTGAATAAAGAAGAAACACGGAAAAAGAAATATTTACAAGTAGATATAAACTTTATGACTCAATATGCTACGAAAGATGATGAAGAAGAATTTAAAAATATTAGTATTTTAAAGGGAACATCATCAGTATCAAAATTTTTAGAGACTTATCACCTAGATAAATTAAATTTAGATGTTAATATTATTAAATGGTCAGAGAGTAAATATTGGCCACAAACATTCTGCACTTTTGTATACAATAATATCTTTTATAATATACAAGGATATAATGTAAGCAAAGATGAATTAATAGATATTTTAAATAATGTAGAGTTATAATTTATTATTTATTAGCACTTAAAAAGTGCTTTTTTTAATTAAATTTTCATATACTTTACTGGTGATATGTTTGGAAATTAATAAAGGGGATTTTGTGACCAGAAAAAGTTACAACAATGATACAGTTTTTAAAGTTATTAATATAAAAAATGGTATTTATTATTTAAAAGGTGCCGAAGTTAGATTATATGCTGATAGCGAAGTATCTGATTTAGTTAAGTGTGAAGAGCCGAAAGAAGAAAGTTATAATGATGATGTAAGAAGTACTAAAATAAAAGAAAAAGATGATTATTTTTATTTACCTGGTAAGATACTACACATAGATGGGGATAATGAATATTTAGAAAAATGTTTAAAATATTATAAACATATTGGGGTATATGCGATTGGTAAAAAAATTAAAGAAGAAGATATGTATGAACAAGTTGGCTTACTTTTAAAAGAATATAAACCAGATATATTAATTATTACGGGTCATGATGCTTTAAAAAAAGGTGAAAGTATTACTAATTTAGATAGTTATAAAAATACTAAGAATTTTATTAAAGCTGTTAAGGCTGCTCGAAATTATGAAAAGAGTCACGAAAAGTTAGTTATTATTGCAGGTGCTTGTCAAAGTAATTATGAAGAATTAATTAAAGCTGGAGCCAATTATGCATCTAGTCCTAAAAGAGTAAATATTCATGCCTTAGATCCAGCCATTATTGCCGTTACTATTGCTTTAACGGAAAGAAATAAAGAAATAGATTTAAAGAAAGTATTAGAAAAAACTAAATATGGTAAAGATGGTATGGGTGGCATTATTGGTAATGGCCTTATGTATGTGGGGTATCCAAGATAATGAATATAGATTTAGTTAGACAAAAAATAGAGAGTAATTTGAATAAAAGAGTAGTAGTTACTGTCTATGGCTTACGCAATAAAATAAATCGTTATGAAGGAACTTTATATAAAACTTATCCCAATATTTTTTCCATAATTTATGAAGGAGTAGAAAAAAGTTTTTCTTATAATGATTATATAACTGGTGATATTAAAATAAAATTTATCTAAAATAGTTGAAAAAATCTTGCCAATGTTTTACAATTAAAGTAGCTTGTGAGTAATCAAGAATAGGAGTGATTGTATATGGAAATTACAAAAGTAAGAGTTCACAAAGTTGAAAGAGAAGGGTCTAAAGTCAAAGGTTATGCCACAATAACTATTGATGATTGCTTTGCCGTAAGCAATATTAGAATTATTGAAGGAGAAAATAGAATGTTCTGCGCTATGCCAAATGATAAAATTGGTGAAAATAAATTTGTTGATGTAGCACATCCTACTAATCAAGAAACTAGAGAAATGATCGAAGAAAAAATTCTTGCTGAATACAACAATCCAACAGAAGAATAAAATAGTAATTTAAATAGTGCCATTGGTACTATTTTTTTATTTATAATCATAATATTTTCTAGGAGGAATTATGGAAAGTGTTATGGATTTAAATAATTATGGTAGCCATGAAATAAAAGTAGTAGATCGTAGTATGATTAATTTAAGTGGCATTAATAAAATAGTTAGTTTTGATGATCAAGAATTTTTAATGGAATCTAATATGGGAACAATTCTTTTAAAAGGCGAAAATTTAGAAATAGTTAAATTAGATACACATGATGGTAATGTTAAGATCAAAGGTAATCTTAATAGTTTTGCATACATTGAAAATATTAAAAAGAATAAAGAAGAAAGTTTAATTTCCAAATTATTTAAATAATGAGTAGTACTTTGCAATTAATTTCTTTTTTAGTATCTTTTTTATATGGTATATTCTTTTATTTTTTAACATCTTTAAATTTCCATTTGATTAAAGATTTAAAATTATATTTAAAACATATATTAACATTTATATATGTAATAGATATGACTATTATTTATATAATTATTTTTTATCATTTAAATAAAGGATATTTTCATATTTATTTTATTTTAATGGTTTTTGTAGGTTTCTTTATAGGTTTCTTAATATATAAAAATTTCTTAAGTAAAATAAATGTAAAAAGAATTTTTAAGCATTGAAAAGTATTTATAGATATGCTAATCTTAAAGAAGAATAGGAATATATGAGGAAAAGATTATGCATATAAAAAAGAGTAAAAAAGAGAAAAAAAGACTAGTATTAATTACTCTAACAATAATGATATTGTTAACTATTTTAGTTGGCAGTGTTTATAAAGATTGGCAACAAATACTTAAAAATAGAAAACAAGAAGCAGAACTTTCCCAAAAATATACATCACTTTTAGATAATGAAGTAAAATTAAATGCCGAAATAACTAAACTTCACGATAGTAGTTATTTAGCAAGATATGCTAAAGAAAAATATATGTTATCAGCTGAAGGTGATACGATAATTAAATGGAAATAAAAATAGTATCTTAGTAGGTACTATTTTATTATTTCATCTATAAGTCCATAATTTAGTGCATCTTCAGGATCCATAAAATTATCTCTTTCAGTATCTTTTTCTATCTTTTTTAATTTATTACCAGTAACTTCTGAGAGTATTCTATTTAATTTTGACTTTATTTTTAAAATTCTTTCCGCTGCTATCTTTATATCTGTAGCTTGTCCTTGAGTACCACCTAAAGGTTGATGAATCATAATTTCTGAATTAGGTAAGCTACATCTTTTACCCTTTGTACCATTTGCTAAAAGAAATGCTCCCATTGATGCAGCTAAACCTATACAAATAGTTTTAACATCACTTTTAATATAATTCATTGTATCATAGATAGCCATGCCACTAGTAATTGAACCACCTGGACTATTAATATATAAATAAATATCTTGATGATTTAAACTATCTAAATATAATAGTTCTGATACAACAATACTTGCGACATTATCATTAATTTCGCCATTTAAAAAGACAATCCGATCATTTAATAATCTTGAGTATAAATCATAAGCATATTCTCTATTACTACTTTTTTCTACTACAGTTGGAATTATATTCATTATTTCACCTATAATTATAATATAAAAAATAGTAAGTTTTTATTCAAAAAATATCTAATTTGTGATAAAATTTTTTATAGTAAAGGGACATGGCTATGGAAACAATAAAAATTACATTAACAAATGGTGATACTAAAGAATTTCCAAAGAATACAACTTACTATGAAATTAGTAAGGGGTTTAATTTGAAAAAAGATATATTAGGAGTTAAGAAAAATAACGAATTTTTTGGTTTGAATGAAAAAGCAGGGAAAGATGCTACCATAAGTTTTATTGATTTAAATGATTTAACTGGTAATAAAATATATAAAAGTGGTTTAGAGTTTATATTTGAGGTAGCTTTAAAAGAAGTATTTCCTAATTTAGAAATAACTTATCAACATAGTGTACCAAAAGGTTTTCTTGGTGAGATAATCGGCGACCATATGATAACTCAAGAAGATTTAGCCAAAATAAAAGGAGTAATGGCCAGAATTATATCTGATGATATTGTCTTTAAAAAATTAAATGTTAAGAAAAAAGAAGCAATTACTTATTATGAACAACATCATCATGAAGAAAAAGCTTTAAATATTCAAAATATATCTGATAAAGTAGTAACACTTTATGAACTTAATGGTCATTATAATTATTTTTATTCTGATATGCCTTATTCTACTGGAAGTATTACTAAATATGAAATTGTTTATTTAGGTAGAAATAGATTAGTATTTGTTATACCTAGTAGTAGAACAAATGGAGAATTACCTGAATATGTTCACTATGATAATATAATTAATTCTTATTTAGTAGGAAAGAATTGGCTTGAAACTTTGAATATGAGTTATGTTACGGAAATAAATAAAACAGTTGGAGAAAATAAAATAAAAGATTTTATTAAATCATGTGAACTTGTTTTTAATATAAATATATCAAATGTGGTAAAAGAAATAACTAATAATCGTAATATTAAATTTATTTTAATTGCGGGTCCATCTTCTTCTGGCAAAACAACTACTTGTAAGAGACTATCTTCTTATTTAATGGCCCAAGGATATGATCCAATTAAAATATCTACTGATGATTTCTTCTTAGAAAGAGATGAGTCCCCTAAAGATGAACATGGTAATTATGATTTTGAATGTTTAACAGCCATTGATTTAAAATTATTTAATGATACTCTCCAAAAGTTACTAGCGGGTGAAAAAGTAAATATGCCAACATTCAATTTTGTTTCGGGTAAGAAAGAATATAACAATAATTATATGGAACTTAAAGATAATAGTATAATTTTAATTGAAGGGTTGCATGCTATTAATGATGATTTACTACTAAGTATTCCATCAGAAAATAAATATAAAATCTATTTAAGTCCCTTTATCCCATTAAATATAGATAAGCATAATTATATTTCAACAGTAGACCTAAGATTAATAAGAAGAATAATAAGAGATAATAGAACAAGAAATTATGATGTTAATAAAACAATTCATTCATGGCAGAGTGTTAGAAATGGTGAAGAAAAAAATATATTTCCATTTATTCATCAAGCTGATGTCATAATTAATACGGCTTTACCTTATGAAATAGGAGTAGAAAAAGTTTATGCTGAACCACTTTTAAGATCAATTAGTGTGGAAAGTGATTATTATGAAGAAGCAAGAAGATTATTAAATTTTTTAAAAATGTTTTATCCTATTCCGGGAGAATATGTAAACGAAGACTCAATTTTAAGAGAATTTATAGGAGGTTCTAATGATTAGAGTAGCGATTAATGGTTTTGGTAGAATTGGTAGAATTGCTTTTAGAGAAATGATTACAGGAAGCGATTTTGATATTGTAGCAATTAATGATTTAACAAATGCCGAACAGTTGTGTCATTTAATAAAATATGATACAGTTCATCGATCTTTTCATGAAGATGAAATATCTTTTGATAGTGACTCTTTAGTAATTGCTGGTACTAAAAAAATAAAGGTATATGCCGAAAAAGATCCAGTAAATTTACCTTGGAAAGATTTAAATGTTGATTTAGTTTTAGAATGTACTGGAGCATTTACTAAATTAGAAGATGCTCATAAACATATTGAAGCTGGTGCTAAAAAAGTTTTAATTTCCGCCCCTGGTAAAGGTGATATGAAGACAATTGTTTATGGTGTTAATGATAATATCTTAGATGGTAGTGAAGTAGTAGTATCTGGTGCATCTTGTACTACTAATTGTCTTGCCCCTGTTTTAAAAGTTATCAATGATGAATTTGGTATTGAAAAAGGATTTATGAGTACAGTTCATGCCTTTACTAATGATCAAGAAACACTAGATATATCCCATAAAAAAGGAATATATGCAAGAAGGGGGAGAGCTGCTAGTCAAAATATTATTCCAGCAACAACTGGGGCAGCATCTGCTATTGGTTTAGTTATTCCCGAGTTACAAGGTAAACTTGATGGTCTTGCTTATCGTGTACCTGTTCCTGATGGTTCACTTATAGATGTAACTTTAGAATTAAAAAATACTCCATCAGTAGATGAAATAAATAATGCATTTTTATCACATCAAAGTGAATCTTTAAAATTTACTAAAGATCCTGTTGTATCATCTGATATAATTGGTAAAAGATATGGTGCTTTAGTAGATGGTCTACTTACAAATTTTGTTGAGGTAGATGGTAAAAGATTATATAAAATAGTAGCATGGTACGATAACGAACTTGGTTATACTGCCCAAATGTTAAGAACTGCTAAAGCTATGTTTAAATAATTTATGTAAATAATAAAATTTATGTCAAATATTTATAAGTTGAGTTTAATTACTTGACTTTTTTTGATACAATAAAAATGGTGATAAAATGAAATACTTAAGTGAAGCAAATTTACAAAATAAAAGTGTTATTTTAAGATGTGATTTTAATGTACCAGTTAAAGATGGTAACATTAGTGATTATAGCAAAATTACTAAAAGTTTAGATACAATTAAATATCTATTAGATAACAATAATAAAGTAATTATTTTAAGCCATTTTGGAAGAGTAAAAACTGAAGAAGATAAGAACAAAAATAGTTTAAAAATAGTATATGAATATTTAAGAAAATATCTTGATTTAGATTTTGTCTCTAATCCCCTAGATTTAAGTGACATAAATAATTCTTCTAAGAAATGTTTTTTAGTAGAAAACACAAGATATACAGATATACCAGAAAAAAGAGAAAGTGCTAATGATTTAGAACTTGCTAAATATTGGGCAAGTTTTGCCGATGCTTTTGTTATTGATGCTTTTGCTTCTTTACATCGTGTTCATGCATCTACTGCTGGTTTATCTAAATATTTACCTACTTATTTAGGTTTTTTAGTTGAAAAAGAATTAAAGAATTTAGATATTTTAATTCAAAATAATGATCATCCTTTTTTAGTTATAATGGGTGGTGCTAAAATAGATGATAAGATTAAAATAATTGCAGGTATGCTTCAAAAATGTGATAAATTAATTTTAACTGGTGGTATTTTAAATACTTTCTTAAAAGTTAAAGGTTATAATGTTGGAAATAGTTTAGTAAGTACTGATGAAGAAGTACTTGCTAGTGTTAAAAATATTTTAAATAATCATAGTGATAAATTAATTTATAGTGATAATTTTATAGTTAAGAGAGATAATGAAAATATAAAAGTTAATTTAGATGAAATAAAAGATAATGATATTATCTATGATAATTTAGTTAATGAAAAAGACATTATAGATAATGCTAAAGTAATATTTTTAAATGGTACTTGTGGTAAATATGAAGAAGAATGTTATAAAGATGGTATGAGTAATTTACTCAATGATCTAAGTAACAGTAATGCTAAAGTAATTGTTGGGGGCGGAGATTCCGTATCAGCTGTTAATGTTTTTGGCTATCAAGATAAATTTACCTATCTATCTAGTGGTGGTGGTGCTACTTTAGAATATGTTGCAAATGGTAAATTAAAGGCTTTAGAATATATTAAAGAAAATGAATTGTCTAATTAATATTTATAATATATAATAAATTTAGTGAGTTAAAGAAGGTAGTAAAATGCAGTATAGCGAAGAGTTAAAAAAATATTTTGAAGAAGAATTAGATAATAAAGATCAAATAGTAACTAATTATACTTATCCGGAAATAAGAAAAATAGTTCAAAATAGCAAAGAAAATTCAGTAGATAAGGGAGTAGAATTATATAATTATTTTATTAATGAAATATATCCACGAATGATTAATATAGCAAGTTCTAAAAATAAAGGTAATAGTTTTAATTTAGAATATGCTATTATGAATCAAATGGGTGTTATTATCTTTGCTATGCCAGAGACACCATTTGCTAAACTATTTTTAAATGAAGTAGTTACTAATGAAGAAGAGTATTTAGAATTAATATATTATTTAAAATCATTTATTGAAGATTATGGTTTAGGTAATATATCAAGTAATAAATTTGGCTTTAGTATCAATTTTAATACTAATATCGATTATGCTATAGATACTTATTATATGGAATTACAAAGATTAGAAGTTCTAACCAATGCTTCTCAAAAATCTTTTCGTTGACATTGATATGAAATAATATTAGAATAAATTTTACTGAGGTGGGTTATGGAAAAAGTTGTAAATTTTTATGAAAATAATGGGGAAGATATACTAGCAATTAATGATGATGTTATAAAAAATACTACTTCTTATCTTGCTGCAGAATTAGATTTTGAAAATAGTTATAGTGATGAAACTGTTTCTATTGCATTTATTAAATTTATTAAAGATGTATTTCCTAAGTTAATAGCAGCACATTTGAAAACAAATAAAGATAATCCTTTAGAACTAGAGTATATATATGATATTCAAGCAGGTATTTATCAAAATAATTCATATCTTACATTTGAAGAATTTGTCAATAAAAGTAACACATTTGATTTACCAATTTTATTATCATTTGAAGAAGCAAGAAGAGTTATTGACTATATAAATACATTTTTAGTAGATTATAATATAGGCAGAATTTTGAGTGGTGAAAGAGGAACTAGTTTAATAATAGATTGCTCTTTACAAGATATAAGAAATGCTTATTATATGGAATTGCAAAGATTAGAAGTTATAACTAAAACTTCACAAAAATGTAAATAATCTATTCTATAATTTGACATATAAGTAAAAATTATATTATTATTAATTAGGAGGTAATTAATGAAAGAAGAATTAGAGAAATTGGATATTTCAATGGAAAATATAAGTAAAAAAATAATGATAATAGATGAAAGTGATCCCAATTATTCATCATTATTAGATATATTGGCTCAACAATATAAAACATTTATCATGTTAATATCAAAAAATCCAAGTAAAACCGAAAAATATTATATTAAGTATGCTAATTTAGATTACATTAAAAATATTTTAACAAGTAAGGGATATCTTGAACAAGAACCACAAATAAAAGGCCGTTAATAAAATTATAAAATTATCAAACAAAATATGACAGATAAAAATAAAAATTTATCTGTTTTTTTAATATTTTCGTCATATTTCGACATAACTTTACACGAATTGACAAAACTTGTCAAAACTTCCTATGGCTTTTTGTCAAATAATCTTTTATAATGGATTTACATGCAGTACAAAATATTATTTTTAGAAAAAGGAGAAAGATGATGAAAAATAGTATTAATGTTTTAGTCATTGATAGTAATAAATCGATGACTAAAGATATTGAGAAGTATTTTGGCAGTCATGAAGTAATTAAAGTAGTAGCATGTATTAATGATGGGGAAGAAGGCCTTAGATACATTATTAATAACACCCAAGATATTGATGTTATAGTAATGGATTTAATTCTTCCAAAATTAGATGGTTTGTATATTCTTAGTGAACTTGACAAAAGAAAGATCTTTAAGAATATTATCGTAACTACTAATTTTAAAGATGAAAGTATATTAGAAGAAGCCAATAGTTATGGAATTAATTATTATATGTTAAAACCAGTTAACTACATTAGTTTAGAAAAAAGAATACTTTCTATGAGTATGAATACTAATACTAATAAAAATGGTAAATTATTCAATCAAGAAGCAGTTATTACTAACTTATTACATAATTTAGGTATTCCATCTCATGTAAGGGGTTATCAATATATTAAAGATGGTATTGAAATAGTTTATCGTAATAGAAACAATGTAACTTATATTACTAAAGATGTTTATCCAGAAATAGCAAAGAAATATGATACAACTCCAACTAGAGTAGAAAGAGCAATTAGACATGCTATTGAAATAAGTTGGAGTAGGGGCGATATTAATTTAATGGAAAGTGTCTTTGGTAATAGTTTAGACATTAATAGAGATAAACCAACTAATGCAGAATATATAACAACTTTAGCAGATAAATTAAAAGTAGAAAATAATTTAGTATATAGTTAATAAAGGAAGAATAACAGCTTCTTTTATTTTGGTGTAAATTGTAATTTTTCTTTGATTGTGTTATATTACTAGCAAGGTGATACTATAAAATGAAAAAGGTATTAACAATAATTTTAGATGGATTTGGTTTAAGAGAAGAAGAACGTGGTAATGCTATTAAATCGGCAAATATGCTGTGTTTTAATAAATTATGGAATGAATATCCCCATTCAGTATTATCAGCATCAGAAGAAGCAGTAGGTCTTCATGAAGGACAATTTGGTAATAGTGAAACAGGGCACACTACTATTGGTGCTGGTCGTTTAATTAAACAAAATGAAACTTTAGTTGATGATTTTTTAGCTAGTAATGTACTTGAAAACGAAACTTTTAATAAATTATTATTAAATAAAGATAAAGATATCCATATTATGGGCTTATGTAGTGATGGTAATGTTCATGCAGGAGTAGATGACTTTTTAAAGATGCATGATATTCTTGTTAAAAATGGGTTTACCAAAATACATTATCATTTAATTACTGATGGTAGAGATACTGGTGTACATTCTGCTTATACTTATATAAAACAAATTGAAGATGTTATTAAACATAGCAAAGTTGGTAATATTGCAACAATATGTGGTAGATACTATGCAATGGATAGAGATAAACATTATGATAGAACTAGAAAATATTATGAACTAGTTACTAGGGGTGTTGGTAATAATTATAGTGATATTAAAAAAATAATTAATGCTATGTATGAAAAGGGTATTACAGATGAATTTTTAAATCCCATTGTAGTTGATACTAATTCTTTAATAAAAAATGGTGATGTCTTAATTTGGATGAATTATCGGGCAGATCGTGCTAAACAAATATTAAGAACTTTTGTGGATCCAAATTTTAATGAATTTCATACTTACAAAATGGATAATTTAGAAGTATATTCATTTTTACCTATAGATAAAGATATACCTACTAATAATTTTATCGAGGAGCCAGTTATTAACAATCCATTAGGGTTATATTTTGAAAAATTAGGCTTAACGCAAGCAAGAATTGCTGAAACCGAAAAATTTCCCCATGTTACATATTTCTTTGATGGTGGGTATAGTGGGAAGATTAGTAAATGTAGTGAATTTTTAATACCATCACCACAAGTAGCTACTTACAATTTAAAACCAGAAATGAGTGCTGTAGGTGTTACAAAAAAATGTATTGAATGTATGGAACAAGATTATGATTTTATTTTAGTAAACTTTGCTAATCCAGATATGGTTGGTCATACTGGTGATTTTGATGCCACAGTTAAAGCTTGTATGGCTGTAGATTTATGTTTAGATAAAATAATAGAAAAAGCTGATGATAATTTTTATAAAGTTATTGTTTTAGCTGATCATGGTAATGCTGATATTATGATAGATGATAATGGTAATAAAGTTACTACCCATACACTTAGTAAAGTACCATTTATTATAAGAGACAAAAATGTTAAATTGCAAGAAACTGGTAGTCTTACGATGGTAGCCCCAACAATACTAGAATATATGGATATAGCAGTACCAGAAGAAATGAAAGAAACCGAGATTTTATTAAAATAATTTACTTGTAAAAATAAAAGTTTTATAATATATTTAAAATAGGAGTAGGAAGTGTGAGTTATGAATAATGAACAAAATAATAATGTTCAAAATGGTTTAGGAAATGAACCAATTAGTCAAGAAAATGTTACACCAGTTGAAAATAATGTTCAACCAAATGTACCGGTTGAAAATGTACAACCAACTATACCAGAACAACCAATGCCATCTGCAGAAAGTACTAGTGATGTTGGCGTTACACCAGTAATTGATGGTAAAAAGAAAAAAACAGGACTAACTGTTACTTTAGTAATATTAGGTATATTAATTGTAGTGGGAATAGTTCTTGGTGTTCTTTGGTTCTTAAACGGTAATAATACTCAAAATGTTTACTATCAAGCAATTGATAATTTAGCTAGTAATGCAATTACTAATATTAATAACATAGAAGAAGAGTTGAATAAACCAATAGGTTTAGATGCTAATATTAGTGCTAATATGACTACTAGTGATAGTAGTATGAGATCAATAGCAAGTCTAATTAATAAAATGAATATCAATATGGATATGGAAATGGATTATAATAATAAAGTAAGTAATATGACTTATGATATTAAATATAATAATGGTAGTTTAATTAAAGCAGATTTAGTATTAAATAATGGAGATGCTTTTCTTAATTTAAATAGTTTATATAATAAATCTATTAAAATGCCAGCAGATTCAGGACTAGATAATATTTGGCAAGCTTATGATTTTGAAGGTTATAAAACAATTGTTAAAGAAATGGCTGGTATATTAAAAACATCTTTAAAAGAAGATTATTTTACAACTAAAGATGTAAGAATCAATAATGTTAATACTAGAGTATTTGTTTTAACATTAACTGGTAAAGATATATATAATTTAGAATTAGATGTTTTAAATTATATGTTAAATGATCAAAACTTAATTAATGCTTTAAATAATCTGGTAGGTAGTGATGTTAAAGAAATATTAGAAAGTACTAAAGAAAATATTAATGAAACTGAAGGTACATTTATAAGTGAAATATATGTTAATAAAACTACTAAAAAATTAGAAAAAATTGTTTTAAAAGTAGATGATAGTGCATTAGAATTTGATAAAACTGGAGAAGATACCTTTGATATAGTTCTTAATAGTAATGATAATAAAATGATTATAGGTAATGCTATATTAAAAGAAAATAATACAACAATATCTCTAAAAGATACGGGAGTAGATATTACACTTGAATTAAAAAATGAAAATAATGCACAAATAACTAATTTAAATTTTGAAGCATATGGTACATATTTTAAACTTAATTTAGAAAGACAAGAAGAAAGTGGTAAAGTGGGAATAACTTTAAGTGATGATAATAACAATAAATTAACATTAAATGTTGATTATACTATAAAGGATATAAGTAAAGTTACTTCTAAGAATGTTAGTAATTATGTTGAGTTAGATAAAATGACTGATGTTGATTACAATACAATAATGCAAAACTTATATAATAACAGTACTTTAATGTCATTAATGCAAAGTTTAATGACAATGTAATAATTTAATAATAAAGTGTGGTAAATTAGAATTATCACACTTTTTATATTTTACTTTTTGGATATGGTTTTCTTTCATCAGTTTTATTGAGTAAGTAATCAATAGATACTTGATAATAATCAGCTAGTTCACTCAAATAATTAATAGGTATTAATCTTTTACCAATTTCATATTCTGAATATTGTTGTTGTTTAATATGTAGTACATTTGCTACATCTTTTTGTAATAAATCTTTATCTTCTCTTATTTCCTTTAATCTATTTATATTCATAATAAAACACCCAATTAAATTTTTTCATACAATACATCATTTGTATTGACTATACAAAATAAGTTTTGTATAATTTGGATATAATACAATATATGTTTTGTGATTATAAAAATAGGATTTGGTTATAATATGAATAAGAAAATAAAATGTGTTTTGCTTTTGTTTGTTATTTTAATATCACTATGTTCATTACAATATTTATTATTTTGTAAAAATGATAAAAAAAATTTCCCTGAAGTAAAATTAAAAGAAATAAAGAATAGTAAATCATTTGCCATAATGATTTTAAATAAAAATGGTGATGGTTATGAAGAATACGTGGGAAATGAATGGCCAAATGATAAATATAAATTTAAAGAGGCAAAATGTATTAATAATAATGGTTCATTAGTAAAAAATGCTATAACATTTGATGATGAAACAAGAAAAGCAACCTTAACTACCAATCATACGGTGTATTGTACATTATATTTTGATAAATCAACATTGGGGATATTGAGAGATAATGATCCAAATAAAGTTCTGAGTAACGAAGAAGTTGGCGGCATGTACAGATATCAAGGAGTAGGAAAAGAAGAAGCAATAGATGATACACATAAACTAGTAGATAATAATTATATTTGTTTTGGAACACACATTATGGATGAATGTTTAAATGGCAAAGACAAATATATGTATAGAATAATTGGCATAACAGAGTTAGGAAATTTAAAACTAATTAAAAAAAGTGAGTTAATTGATAATGGCAATAAATTGTTTGTTTGGAGCAAAATTTCTGATTATATTTCATGTGAAAATGATAAATGTGAATGGCCTAATACAATTCTATTTAAAAGAATTAATGGATTAAGTGGGGGAATTACTAGTGGTAGTGGAAACGTCCAAAATAATGGCGACACTGATATATTTGTTAATAGTAACGAGTACCAATATATGACTGAAGAAAGTGAATGGTATAATTTAATAGAAAATCATGAATGGATGTATGGTGATGTAGATTATACAACAGCGAATACAATACTAAATGAAGATGTGGTATATGGAGCGCAAAATGATGGCTTGACATTATATAATATAGAAACCGGGAAAATTCCAACTCAAATATATGATTATTTACAAGGAAAATATGTAAAATATCAATGGAGTGAAAATAAAATAGTTAATGCTAAAATAGGTTTAATGTACTTGTATGATTATTACCTTGCTTATGATAATACAAAAAATTATTATAGCAACTATGATACGAATAGTTGGCTACATTATTTTAATAATGTTGGTAATTCATTTATTCCTGAATGGTCGATGACTAGAAATGGATATAGTTTAGCTGGTGATTATCCATCTTATTACACTGGTTATTATATTTCTTGGGATGGCAGTGTTTCGGGAAAAGATCGTTTATATGCTGAAGTATTTGTACGACCTACATTTTATTTGTTATCAAATATAAAAATCTCTGGCAAAGGTACAATAGATAATCCATACTTAATTAATGTTTAATAATTTAATCCTAAACTTGACAAAAGTTTAAGATTTTTTCTATGCAAAAATTTGTCAAATTTATGGTTGCATTTCATATAATTATTGTGTTATAATGTTAATCGTATGACTGCGATGATGCGCGAGGTTGCTGATACACTAGGAAGAGTTGTTAAAACTTTTTATAGGTTTTGGGGAATTCGGGTGGAGCAAGTCTATACTAGATATAGACGAAAGGAGGACATGGTAGAATGTCAAATAACAAAGTTAGAATCAATTTGAAGGCTTATGATCATCGTGTACTTGATCTTGCAGCTGCTAAAATTGTGGAAACTGTGAAAAGAACTGGTGGTGAAGTATCTGGTCCTGTACCACTTCCAACTGAAATTGAGAAGTTTACAGTACTTAGAGCTGTCCACAATAATAAGGACTCTCGTGAACAATTTGAAAGAAGAACTCATAAGAGACTTATTGATATTAAAAATCCTAGTAAGGAAACAATTGATGGTTTAACTCATTTAGATTTACCAAGTGGCGTTGACATCGATATAAAATTATAATAAAGGAAGGAAAGTAAAGTTATGAAAGGAATCTTAGGACGCAAAGTTGGCATGACTCAAGTATTTACTAAAGATGGAAAATTAATTCCTGTTACAGTAGTATCTTGTGAACCAAATGTAGTAATGCAAGTTAAGACAGTTGAAAAAGATGGTTATAATGCTATTCAACTTGGCGTATTTGAAAAGAAACAAAGTCGTGTTAATAAAGCTGAAGCTGGACACGCAAAAAAAGCAAACACTACACCTAAGCGCTTCTTAAAAGAAATTAGAGATGTTGAAGGCGCTTATAATGTAGGAGATAAAATAGGGGTAGATATTTTTGAAGTAGGAGAAGTTGTTGATGTAACTGGTACTTCAAAAGGTAAAGGAATGCAAGGCGTTATCAAAAGATGGAATGGTTCTCGTGGACCTATGGGACATGGATCACATTATCATAGAGGACCTGGTTCTTTAGGTACAATGCTTCCAAAAAGAGTATTAAAGGGTAAAAAACTTCCAGGACATATGGGAGTTGAAACGGTAACGATTCAAAATCTTGAGATTATTGAAGCAAATACCGAAGATAATTACATCTTAGTAAGTGGCAATATTCCAGGTGCAAAAAATTCTTTAGTTTATATTAGAACTGCTGTTAAAAATTCAAGAAAGGCAAGTCCTAAAGAAATTTTAACTTATGTAGAAGAAACTGTTGTAGATGCAGTTGAAGATGTTAAGGAAGATACTCCAGTAGTTGAAACTCCAGAAGTAGAAGCAAATACTGAAGCAACTGAAAATACTGAAACAGTAGAAGAAACAGCTGAACCTACTGAAGAAGTATTTGAAGAAAAAGAAGAAACTAAAGAAGAAACTCCAGAAGAAAGCAATTAAGCTTTAGAAAGGAAATATTATGACAAAGATAAGTATTAAAAATATAAAAGGTGAATCTATTAAAGATGTAACCCTTGAAAGTAAAATTTGGAATATTGAAACTAATGATGATGCACTAAAGAAAATGATTCGTTTACAACTAGATAGTATGCGTCAAGGAACAAGAAAAACAAAAAATAGAAGTGAAGTATCTGGTGGCGGTAGAAAACCTTGGAAACAAAAAGATACTGGCCGTGCTCGTCAAGGTAGTATTCGTGCTACACAATGGCGTGGTGGTGGTATTTCTCTAGGTGTTGGTCCAAGAGATTACTCATTTAAAATTAATCGTAAAGAAAGAGTTTTAGCTTTAAAAACTGCTTTAACATATAAAGCAAAAGAAAAAGCTCTAGTAGTTATTGATAATATTAAATTAAACACTTTAAAAACTAGTGAAGTAACTAAAATATTAGAAACACTAAAATTAAGTGGCAAAATATTATTTGTAACTAAAGATGAAAATGAAAATTTCTATATGGCTACAAGAAACTTAGGAAATGTACTAGTTTTAATGCCTGATGAAATTAATTGTTATGACATTGTTAATGCTGATACTTTAGTTGTTGAAGAAGAAGCATTAAAAGAAATTGAGGAGATGCTTAAATAATGAAACATTATAGTGATATTATTATAGCGCCAGTTATTACTGAAAAATCTATGGCTGAAAGACAAAATAATGTATATATCTTTAAAGTAGTTAAAGATGCTACTAAAGATGAAATTAAAAAAGCTGTAGAAGATGCATTTAAAGTTAGTGTTAAAAGTGTTAATACCTTAAATACTAAAGCTAAAAAGCGTAGAGTGGGTAGATATGCTGGTATGACAAAAACATACAAAAAAGCAATTGTTACTCTTAAAGATGGCTCTACCATAGATTTATAGGAGGCTCTAAAAAATGGCAATAAAACATTATAAACCTACGACAAATGGTCGCAGAGGTATGTCTACTTTAAATAACGAAGAGTTAACAGTTAAAAATAATCCTACTAAATCTTTAGTTGTTAAAGTAAAGAAAACTGGTGGAAGAAATAATCAAGGTAAAATGACAGTTCGCCATATTGGTGGTGGAGCTACCAAAAAATACCGTGTTATTGATTATAAAAGAAATAAAGTTGGGATTACTGGTCGTGTAGCTAGTATTGAATACGATCCAAATAGAAATGCAAATATTGCATTAATTAACTATCGTGATGGTGAAAAGAAATATATCATTGCGCCACAAGGATTAAAAGTTAATATGATTATTGAAAATGGTGAGGGTGCTGATATCAAAGTTGGTAATGCTTTGCCTATTCAAAATATTCCAGTTGGTACAATGATTCATTGTCTAGAATTAAAACCAGGTAAAGGTGCAGAATTATGTCGTTCTGCTGGTACAAGTGCCCAAATCCTTGGCCGTGATGGTAAATATGTAATCGTTCGTTTACAATCTGGTGAAACAAGAAAAGTATTAGGTACTTGTATTGCTACAGTTGGTGTAGTAGGTAACGAAGATGTTAATCTAGTTAACTTAGGTAAAGCTGGAAGAAAAAGACATATGGGAATTAGACCTACTAACCGTGGTAGTGTTATGAACCCTAACGATCACCCACATGGTGGTGGTGAAGGTAGAGCACCTGTTGGTCGTAAGAGTCCTATGACTCCTTGGGGTAAACCTGCCCTTGGTCATAAAACTCGTAAAACTAAGAAAGCTTCTGAAAAATTAATAATCAGTAGGAAGAGTAAATAGGAGGACAATATGGCAAGAAGTTTGAAAAAAGGACCTTATGTTGAAGAATCACTTTTAAAAAAGGTCCAAAACTTAAATAAAGAAAATAAAAAGACAGTTATTAAAACTTGGTCAAGAAGAAGTACTATTTTTCCTGAATTTGTAGGACATACAATTGCAGTACATAATGGTAAAGATTTTATTCCAGTTTATATAACTGAAGAAATGGTTGGTCATAAATTAGGTGAATTTGCACTTACTCGTAAATTTACTGGCCATGCTGGTGGAGGTAATAAATAATGGAAGCTTACGCAATTCATAAAGGTGCTATTATTAAACCTCGTCTTGCTCGAATGACTATGGATTTAGTTAGAGGCAAAGATGTTAAAACTGCTAGAAATATTTTAGAAGTTACTAACACAAAAGCTAGTAGAATGATACTTAAAGTATTAAACTCTGCTGTAGCTAATGCTGTTAATAACTATAGTATGAACGAAGATGATTTAGTTATCAAAGAATGTTTTGTAAATCCAGGAAGAACATTAAAAAGAATTCAATTTGCATCTCGTGGAAATGTTGACAGACATGATAAGAGAACTAGTCATATTAAAGTAGTTGTTACTGATAACAAAGTTATGGAAGGAAGTGAAGCATAATGGGACAAAAAGTTAATCCAGTCGGATATCGTTTAGGCGTTAATAAAGATTGGGATTCTCGTTGGTATGCTAAAAAAGATTATGCCACTAATTTAAATAAAGATATTAAAATTCGTGAATATATCTTAAAAACATTAAAAGATGCTTCAATATCTTCTGTAATTATTGAAAGAAAGAAAAATAGAGTAGATGTTACAATTAAAACTGCTAAACCAGGTATAATCATTGGTCGTGGCGGTGAAGATATCGAAAAACTTCGTAAGAAGGTTGCTAAACTTGTTAATGAAGAAGTATTTATTAACATTTTAGAAGAAAAAAATCCTAATTTAAATGCTAAATTAGTTGCCGATAATATTGCAATGCAAATCGAAAATAGAGCACCATTTAGAGCAGCTCAAAAACGCGCAATTAGAGATACAATGAAAGCTGGTGCTAAAGGAATTAAAACTTTAGTATCTGGAAGACTTAATGGTGTAGAAATGGCTCGTAGTGAAGGTTATACTGAAGGAACAGTTCCTCTTCATACAATTCGTGCTGATATCGATTATGCACAAAGTGAAGCAAATACAACTTATGGTAAGATCGGTGTAAAAGTATGGATTTATAAAGATGAAATCCTACCTGCTAAAAAATTAGTTAAAAAGGAGGCGACTTCAGATGTTGATGCCAAAAAGGACTAAATATAGAAAGTCGCATAGATTAACATATGATGGTCATGCTAAAGGAAATACAACCCTTACTAAAGGTGATTATGGTTTAATGGCTTTAGAAGGTAATTGGGTTTCTGCTCGTCAAATTGAAGCAGCTCGTATTGCTATGACTCGTTATATGAAACGTGGTGGAAAAGTATTTATTAATATATTCCCACATTTACCATTAACTATGAAACCTCTTGAAACTCGTCAAGGTAAAGGTAAAGGTAACGTAGAACAATATGTTGCCGTAGTTAAAGAAGGTAAAATTATGTTTGAAATTAGTGAAGTTGAAGAAGCAGTTGCTCGTGAAGCTTTAAGACTTGCTTCTCATAAACTACCTATCAAATGTAAATTTGTTAAAAAGGACGGTGAATAACAGTGGATATTAAAGATATTAGAAAATTATCTGATGCTGATTTAAAGAAAAAGATAATTAGTACAAAAGAAGAATTATTCACTAAAAGAATGCAACAAGCAAATGGTACTTTAGAACATCCAACTGAACTTAGAGCATTAAGAAAAGATGTTGCTAAAATGAAAACTGTTCTTAAAGAAAGAGAAATAGAGGAGGGACGTAAATAATGGCTAAAAGAGTACAAGAATTAGTTGGAAAAGTAGTAAGTAGTAAAAATGATAAGACTATCACTGTTTTAGTTGAAACTTACAAGCGTCATCCACTATATAATAAACGTGTTAAATATTCTAAAAAATATGCAACACATGATGAAAAGAATAAAGCAAATATAGGAGATACAGTTAGAATAAGAATGACTAAACCTATTTCTAAAACTAAGAAATACGAATTAGTTGAAGTCTTAGAAAAAGCTGTAGTACTTTAGGAGGTATATTATGGTTAGTCAAGAAACAAGATTAAAAGTTGCTGACAATACAGGCGCTCGTGAACTTTTAGTAATTAAAGTTTTAGGCGGATCTAAAGTTAGAAGCGGTAACATTGGTGATGTTGTTGTTGGTACTGTTAAAAAAGCTATTCCTAATAGTAATATGCCAAAAGGTAAAGTTGTAAAAGCTGTTATCGTAAGAACTGTTGAAGGTGTTCGTCGTGCTGATGGTAGTTATATCAAATTTGATGATAATGCTTGCGTTATTATTAGAGATGATAAATCACCAGTTGGTACAAGAGTACTAGGTCCAGTAGCTAGAGAATTAAGAGAAAAAGATTATATGAAGATCGTATCTTTAGCTCCTGAGGTTTTATAGGAGGATATATGAAAATAAAAGTAAATGACAATGTAATGGTTATTGCTGGTGAAGATAAAGGCAAAACTGGTAAAGTTTTAAAGACATTTAAAAATGCCCAAAAAGTTGTTGTTGAAGGTATTAATATATCTAAAAGACATACAAAACCTAGAACTAATGAAGATAAAGGTGGTATTTTTGATATCGAAATGCCAATTCATATTTCTAATGTTAAATTAGTTAAAGATGAAAAACCAAAAAAAGAAGTTAAAAAAGAAACTAAAAAGGTAGAAGGAAAAGAAACAAAAACAACAAAGAAAGAAACTAAAAAAACAACTGAAAAGAAAACTACCAAGAAAGCTAGTAAGTAGGTGAATTTATGAGTAATTTTAAAGAACTATATGATAAAACAATAAAAAAAGATTTAATGAAAGAATTTTCATATAAAAGTATAATGCAAGTTCCACGTCTAGATAAAATTGTTATTAATATGGGCGTTGGTGAAGGTAGTCATGATGTTAAATTTATTGAAGCTGCCCAAAAAGATCTTGAACTTATTACAGGTCAACATCCAATTATTACAAATGCTCGTAAATCAATCGCTGGCTTTAAATTAAGAGAAGGTCAACCTGTTGGTGTTAAAGTAACACTTAGAGGTGAAAATATGTACAATTTCATGGAAAAATTAATTAAAATTGGTTTACCAAGAGTTCGTGATTTTCGTGGTATATCTGCTCATGCTTTTGATGGTAATGGTAATTATACTTTAGGAATTAAAGAACAATTAATCTTCCCAGAAATTGAATATGACAATGTTTATAAAGTTAGAGGAATGGATATCGTCTTTGTTACAACAGCAAAGAGTAATGAAGAAGCACTTGCATTACTTAAGGCATTTGGAATGCCATTTAAAGGTTAGGTGAAGTTATGGCAAAGAAAAGTATGATTGTTAAAAATAGTCGTAAACAAAAATTTTCGACTAGAGAATATACAAGATGTGAAAGATGCGGAAGACCACATGCAGTTTTATCTAAATTCAAATTATGTCGTATTTGTTTTAGAGAACTAGCAAATAAAGGTCAAATTCCTGGCGTCAAGAAATCAAGTTGGTAGAAGGAGGAGCAAATATGTTTGTACAAGATAAAATAGCAGATATGTTAACTCGTATAAGAAACGCTAATATTATGAGATATCCTGAAGTTACTGTAATTGGTACAAAGATGACTTTAGGTATTGCGGAAATATTAAAGCGTGAAGGTTACATAGAAGATTTTAAATATGAAAAAAGTACCCAAGGTGATAATTTAACATTAACTCTTAAATATGGTGCTAAAAAAGAAAGAGTTATTACTGGCTTAAGAAGAATTAGTAAATCTGGTTTAAGAGTATATGCTAAAGCTGATGAAGTTCCTCGTGTTCTAAACGGCTTAGGTATTGCTATAATTTCTACTTCTAAAGGTCTAATGACTGATAAAGAAGCAAGAAGCCAAAAGTTAGGAGGCGAAGTCCTTGCCTATATTTGGTAAGTAATTATGAGTAGAATAGGTGAAAGAAAATTAAATATACCTGAAGGTGTAACTGTTACAATTGATGGTAATAAGTTATTAGTTAAAGGTAGTAAAGGTGAACTTACCCTAGATGTTAATCCTTTAATTTCAGTAGTAGTTGAAGAAGGTACTGTTAAAACTAAACAAGTTAGTCTTTCAAAGACTGCTAATATGATGCAAGGAACTGTTAATTCATTAATTAATAATATGTTAATTGGTGTATCAAAAGGTTTTGAAAAAGGATTAGAAGCTATCGGTGTTGGTTACCGTTTCAATGTTCAAGGAAACAAAATAGTTGTTAATGCTGGTTACTCACATCCAGTTGAAGTAGTAGTTCCTGAAGGACTAAAAGCAGAACTAGTAAGTAATACAGAAATAACAATTAAAGGTATTGATAAACAAAAAGTTTCTGAATTTGCGGCTAATGTTCGTAAGATAAGAGAACCTGAACCATATAAAGGTAAAGGTATTCGTTATAAAGATGAATATGTTCGTCGTAAAGAAGGAAAGAAAGCGGCTTAAGGAGGTAAAATATGATAAAAAAAGAATCTAGAAATACTCTTCGTAAAATAAGACATACAAGAGTTAGAAAAAATATAAGTGGTACTAAAGAAATGCCAAGACTTAATGTATTTCGTTCCAATTCTGAAATTTACGCTCAAGTAATTGATGATGTAACTGGAACAACACTAGTATCATCTTCAAGCCGTAGTTTAAAAATAGCTAATGGTGGTAATATTGAAGCTGCTAAATTAGTAGGTAAAGATATTGCTGAAAAATGTAAAAAAGCAAAAATTAATAAAGTAGTTTTTGACCGTGGTGGTTACTTATATCATGGTCGTGTAAGCGCTCTAGCAGATGCTGCTAGAGAAGCAGGATTAGAGATATAAGGAGGAAGCATGGAAAAGAAACCGTTTAATCGTAAAAATAATGATGCGAAGAAAAACTTATTAGAAGAAAAAGTTATCTCTATATCTAAGGTAACAAAAGTTACTAAAGGTGGTAGACATTTCCGTTTTAAAGCTGATGTTGCTGTTGGTAACAGAAAAGGTTTAGTAGGAATTGGTACTGGCAAATCTAATGAAGTTTCTGAAGCAATTAAAAAAGCTATTCAAGCTGCCAATAAAAATGTTGTAAGAATATCTTTAATCGATAATAGAACAATTCCACATGAAGAGACTGGTAAAGTTGGTCGTAGTGTTGTACTAATTAAACCTGCTAAAGAAGGTCGTGGAATCATTGCTGGTGGTGCAGCAAGAGCTGTCCTTGAACTAGCCGGTGTTAAAGATATCGTTGCGAAAAGTTTAGGAGCCAATACGCAAATCAATGTTGCTAAAGCAACTCTTAAAGGTTTACAAGCTCAAAGAACTCCAGAACATATTGCAGAACTTCGTGGCAAGAAAGTGGAGGAATTATAATGAAACTAGAAAATTTACCAAAATCTAAAGAAACTAAAGGAATAAAAAGAGTAGGAAGAGGACCAGGCTCAGGTATGGGTAAAACTGCTACTCGTGGTGAAAATGGTCAAAAGTCTAGAAGTGGTGCTTCTATTCCTGCATGGTTCCAAGGTGGACAATCTCCATTATATAGAAGAATACCTAAAAGAGGATTTAATAACAAAAGATTTAGATGCGAATATGCAACAATTAATCTTAGTGATTTAAATAATTTCTTCAAAGATGGTGATGTTGTAACACCAGAAATTTTAAAAGAAAGAGGAATAATTAAAAAAAGCTTGGCTGGAATTAAAGTTTTAGCTACTGGTACAATAGAAAAAAAACTTACTATTAAAGCACAAAGATTTTCTTCTAAAGCTGTAACTAAAATTGAAGAAGCCGGTGGCAAAGCCGAGGTGATTTAGATGTTTCGTGGGTTTTCCCAATTATTTAGTAAATCCAATAAAGATTTAAGACATAGAATTTATTTTACGCTTCTATGTTTAGGAATATTTTGTCTAGGTACAACAGTTACTATTCCTTGGGCATCTAAAATCTATCAAGATTTAGGATTCTTAGAAATATTTAACTTAATGAGTGGTGGTGGTTTACAAAACTTCTCCATCTTTGCTTTAGGAGTTTCTCCTTACATTACTGCATCCATCATTACGCAATTATTACAAATGGATATTATTCCATATTTCAAAGAATTAAAAGATCAAGGATATGTTGGTAGACAAAAAATTAATAAAATAACTAGATATTTAGCAATAATACTTGCTTTTGCTCAAGCTTATGCTTTATGTCTATTCTATATGAAATCATCACTAGGTACAATGGATATGATTAAAACCGCTCTAGTTATGACTGCTGGTACATCATTCTGTTTATGGCTAGGTGATGAAATTACGAGAAAAGGTATTGGTAATGGTTCATCAATGATTATCATGGCTGGTATTATTCAAAGTATGCCAAGAATATTTGTTGGGGCTTACAATGGATTTATCAATAGTGATTACACTCTATGGGTAGGAATATGTTTATTTGTAGTATTCATCTTAGTATATATTTTAGTATTAGTTGGTATTATTTATATTCAACTTGCTGAAAGAAGAATACCTATACAATACGCAAATAGAACTACTTCTGCTTATGGTGCCCAACAAAGTTTCTTACCAATTAAAATTAATGCTGCTGGTGTTATTCCCGTAATATTTGCTCAAATATTACTAACAATACCATCAACAATAGTAGCCTTAACTGGTAATGAAAAAGCAATGGAATTTATAAATAATTATATTGTTTATACATCTAATACCGGAATTATATTATATTTAATATTAATTATTTTCTTTGGATACTTCTATACATTTATGATAATGAACCCAGAAGAAATGAGTAAAAACTTAAATGAAAGAGGTGGCTATATTCCAGGAGTTAGACCCGGAGAAGATACATCAAAATATATTAGTTCATCTATTGGTAAACTAACTATAGTTGGTAGTATATTCTTAATGGTTATAGCAATACTTCCTGTACTTATAAGTAAATTTACATCTCTTCCTAGTACAGTTACTATTGGTGGAACTGGTTTACTTATCGTAGTAGGAGTTGCAATTGAAACTTATAAACAAATGGAAAGTAGTTTGCTTGCTAGAAGTTATAAAGAAAAAAGAAGAAGGATAAGATAATGAAAAGTGTGATTTTTATTGCGCCCCCTGCGGCAGGTAAGGGAACTCAAAGTAGTAGATTAGAAGATTTAGGATATATCCACATTTCTACTGGTGATATGTTAAGAGAAGAAATATCTAGTGGTAGTAAGTTAGGTATGGAAATAAAAGAAATCATTGATAAAGGTAATTTAGTTAGTGATGAATTAGTTTATGAACTTATTAAAAATAAACTAGATAATATTACTAAACCATTTATCTTAGATGGTTATCCAAGAACAATAACTCAAGCTGAATCTTTAGATAATTTACTACAAGAATTAAATTTAAATAATTATGAAGTTATCTATTTAGATTTACCATTTGAGGAAGCATTAAAAAGAGCACTTGGACGTCTTACATGTTCTTGTGGCGCATCTTATAATATCTATTATGAGAATTTAGCACCAAAGAAAGATGGTATTTGTGATAAATGTGGCGAGTCTTTAACTAAAAGATGTGATGATAATGAAGAATCTTTTAAAGTTAGATTTGAAACATTTATTAACAATACCAAACCAATAAAAGAATTTTATGAAAATAAAAATAAATTACATATCATTGATGCATTAGCATCAAATGAAGAAATAACAGATAAGATTAAGGAAATTTTAAAATGATTAGTTTAAAAAGTGATAGAGAAATTGAATTAATGAGACATGCTGGGTATATAAATTATCTTACGCATTTGGAAGTAGCAAAAAACATTAAGCCAGGTATTAGTACCAAAGCTTTAAATGATATTGCTCATAAGTTTATCCTAGCGCATGATTGTACTCCTTCATTTCTAAATTTTGAAGGATACCCAGCAAGTATCTGTGTTTCCGTTAATGACGAAGTAGTACATGGCATACCTTCTAAGAGAAAAATTAAAGAAGGAGATGTTGTATCTATTGACATTGGCGTATGTTATAAAGGTTATCATTCAGATTCCGCGAATACTTACATCGTTGGTAGTGCATCAAAAGAAATAGAAGATTTAGTAGAAAATACTAAAAAATCACTATATGAAGGCTTGAGTGTTATTAAAGATGGTGTTAAAATAAGTGAAATTGGCAAGAAAATTGAAAATTTTGCTAAAATACATCACCTTGGCGTAGTAAGAGAACTTGTTGGTCATGGGGTTGGTATGAGTGTTCATGAAGATCCAGATGTTCCTAATTACTACACAAATGATAATACAAGACTTAAAAGTGGAATGGTCATCGCTGTTGAACCAATGTTAAATCTTGGTACTAGACATATTTATATGGAAGATGATGAGTGGACAATAAGAACCGATGATGGACTTCCTAGTGCCCATTTTGAACACACAGTATTAGTTACAAAAGAAGGATATGTTATCTTAACAGGTAATATGGAAGATAGCGAAAGGGAGAGTGAATAAATGGCAGATTCGAAAAAAGATAAACATAAGAATTTGGCAGAATCTAAAAAGAATGATAAAATTGAAGTTGAAGGCAAGGTCATTGAAGTATTAAAGGGGTCAGATTATTTAGTTGAACTACCTAATGGCCATACTGTAAAAGCCTACGTTTCTGGTAAAATGCGCATTAATATGATACGTATTCTACCAGGTGATACCGTTACAGTACAATTATCGCCTTATGATTTAACACGTGGGATAATAACATGGAATAAAAGATAGGAGAGTATTGATATGAAAGTTAGACCATCAGTAAAAAAAATATGCAAAAAATGTAAAATAATTAGAAGAAACGGCAAAGTTATGGTTATTTGTGATAACCCTAAACATAAGCAAGTTCAAGGTTAGGAGGAATTTAAATGGCAAGAATTAAAAATATTGAATTACCAAATGAAAAACATACTTGTATCGGTCTTACAGCTATTTATGGTATTGGTCGTCCTTTAGCAAAAACAATTTGTCTTGATGCTAAAGTTGATCCAAGCAAAAAAGTTAAAGATTTAACAGATGATGAAATCACTGCACTACGAAAAGAAGTAGATAAATATGTAGTTGAAGGTGATTTAAGACGTGATGTTCAAATGAACATTAAAAACAAAATGGAAATTAATTGTTATGAAGGTGTTAGACACAAGAAAGGCTTACCTGTAAGAGGTCAAAGAACTAGTCGTAATGCAAGAACTCGTAAAGGTAGAGGTAAAGTTGTGGCTAACAAGAAAAAGGTAGGAAAGTAGGGGATAATATATGGCATATAATAGAAGAAAAAGAAAAGTTAAAAAGAATATTCCAGAAGCCGTTGCACATATTCACGCTACTTATAACAACACCATAGTTACTATATCTGATAAAGATGGTAATGCCATAAGTTGGTCAAGTGCTGGAAGAATAGGATATCTTGGTAGTAAAAAGAAAACTCCATATGCAGCAGGTCTTACTGCTGAAGCAGCTGCAGCTGCCGCAATTGAACAAGGAGTTCAAAAAGTAGAAGTACATGTTAAAGGTTTAGCACCAGGAAGAGAAAACGCCATTCGTTCACTTCAAAGTGCTGGTCTAGAAGTTACAAGTATTATTGATGAAACACCAGTACCACACAATGGTTGTCGTCCACCAAAGAGACCTAGAAATTAGATAAAAGAAAGGAATATTGTATGATGATAAAATTTGAAAAACCGGAATACAAAATTACTGAATATCAAGAAAGCAATCACTTTGGCAAATTTGAATTAGATCCATTAGAAAGAGGATTTGGTACTACTATTGGTAATGCTTTAAGAAGAGTATTATTATCAAGCTTACCTGGAAGTGCTGTTACTAGCATCAAAATTGATGGTGTTTTACACGAATTTCAAAAAATAGAGGGTGTCGTTGAAGATGTTACTGGTATAGTACTAGCAATTAAAAACTTAGTTGTTAAAAATCATACTGAAGATAAAAAAGTAATTAGAGTTTATGCTGATAGCGAAGGCCCTGTTACTGCTAGTATGATTGAACATGATGCTGATGTTGAAATTATTAATGGTGATTTAGTTATTTGTAATCTTGTAAAGGGTGGCAAAATAAACATTGAAATGACTGTTGAAAATGGTCGTGGTTATGTTGATGCTAAAGAAAACAAAAAGAGATTAGAAGATGCATCAGTTGGTACAATCGCTATTGATTCATCATATTCACCAATTGAACTTGTTAAATATGATGTAGTTGATACTCGTGTTGGCCAAAATGAAAATTATGATAAATTAATTATGGAAGTTACTACTAATGGTAGTATGACTCCAGAAGAAGCATTAGCTCTAGCAGCTAAAATATTAGTTGAACATTTCAACATTATTACTGATTTAAATTCAATTGCTGATTTCTCTGGTATGATGCAAGAGAAAAAGGTTGATACAATTACTAAAACTCTAGAAACACCAATTGAAGAAGTTGAATTTAGTGTTAGAGCATATAATTGCTTAAAAAGAGCAGGAATTCATACTGTTCAAGACTTAGTAGATAAAAAAGAAGTTGAAGTTACTAAGATTAGAAATTTAGGAAAGAAGAGTCTAAAAGAAGTACTAGATAAAGTTGCTGATTTAGGACTTACATTTAAGGAGTAATGGATTATGGCATATAGAAAATTAGGAAGAGAAACAAGAATTAGAAGAAGCATTTTAGCAGGACTTACTAAAGATGTTATAATACATGAGTCAGTTGTTACTACTGAAGCAAGAGCTAAAGAAGTTAGAAAATTTGTTGATAAAATGATTTCTTATGGTAAGAAAGGTACATTAGTATCTCGTCGTAAAGCATTAGCATTCTTACATAATGATAAAGAAGTTGTTGAAATAATTTTTGATGATTTAGCTAAAAGATATGAAAATCGTAATGGTGGTTACACTAAGTTAATTAAACTTAATGAACGCCGTGGCGATGATGCTTTACAAGTAAGAATAGAATTAGTTTAAAAAAAATTACTACTAGCGTGTGTTAGTAGCAGTAATAAGGAGTGAAAAATAAAGGACGCTCCTTTTTAAGTAAAATAAAAGAAAAAAATAAAAAAAGAAAAACTT
>CANQQX010000002.1 GCA_947626115.1 uncultured Bacilli bacterium | reverse complement strand
TCTTTTTATGATTTTTTATTTCTTTTCCTTTTTGGCAAGATTTTTGAGTTTTTATATAAAACTTTTCACACTATCATTTTCAAGGGCTTTTGCTAATTTTACATTGGAGATGTAAACCAAATGTATATTTTTATTATTCCATCATCTTCTTTATTTATAAGTAGTAATTTATTTTTAATTCACATTATTTTTGTTTAACAAAAAAACAACTATGTAGTTGTAAATTTTTAAAAATATATTATAATATAAATAGAAAGTGTTACCGGTTAGGTAGCACCGTTTGTTGACGACGCTACACCGTAAAGGTTAGCGTTTTATTTTTTATACTAACTTTAATATAATTAGAGCTAGTATAATTATTACGATAATAAGCATTGTATCTTTTCTCATAACTCCCACACCCCTTTTTCACCAAAACCCCCTGTTATAAACAAGTTGTATGTTACTAAAGTTGTGTAAAAGCGACGCCACTAATCGGTAACAAGTTCTCTATTATATAGAGATTTTTTTCTTTTGCAACACATTCGACAAAACTTCTATTAATTCGACATGAAAAAAGCACTTTGTTTAGTGCTTCTATTTATTACTTTCTTTTAATATTTCTAATGCTCTATGCATACGCATATCATATTTAACTATATCTAAAGATCCATAAGCAGAAATTAATTCTTCTACTTTGATACCATAGTTATCAGCCATTTCTTTAGCTTTTTCTTCTACTTCTTGTTCCGTGAAATCTATTTTTTCTTGTTCTGCTATTTCTTCAATAACATAACGATATTTAATTCTCTTAATTGCTTCTGGTTCTAATTGTTTATGTAAATCTTCATGAGTTGTACCAGTTATCTTAAAGTATTGTTCCATATCAATACCTTGACTTTTTAATTCTCTGGCATAACCATCCATCATGCGATGAACTTCTTCATCTATAATTTCAGGATTTATTTCTACTTCAAGATTTTTAATTGATGCTTCTAATAAATCATCAATAAATTTATTTTCTAAATCAGCATCTTTTCTTTCTTTAATAGTTTTTTCTACTTCTTTATCTAATTCTTCTTTAGTTTTAACATCTTCTAAGCCTAAATCTTTAAAGAAATCTTCATTAACTTCTGGTAAAACTTTAGCTTTAATTTCATGAATTTTTACTTTAAAAGTAACATCTTTACCTTTTAAATCTTCGACATAATTATCTGGGAATTTTAATTTTAATTCTACTTCTTCATTTTCTTTTTTACCTATTAAGCCTTCTTCAAAACCAGGAATAAAGGTGTGAGAACCAATTTCAAGTGGATAATTTTCGCCTTTTCCACCATCTAGAGATTTACCATCAACAAATCCTTCAAAATCAATTACAACAGTATCTTTGTCTGCTACAACACCTTTTTCTTTAACAACTACTTCCGCAAGTTGTTCTCTTAAGTGTTCAATTTCATCATTGACTTCTTCTTTAGATACTTTAGCAACTTCTCTTTTTACTCCTAAATTTTTATAACTTTTTAATTTAACTTCAGGTTTAGTAATAATAGTAAACTTAAATATTACAGAACCATCAGATATACCAGTTACATCAACAGCAGGTTCAATAATAGGAGTAAGTTTATGCTCATCTAATATTTCTTTATAAGCAATATTAATTGCTTCATTAACTGCATCTGGATATAAACAATCTATCCCAAACTTTTTAATAAAGACATCTTTAGGAGCAGTACCTTTTCTAAAACCATCAATTTTAACATCTTTGTTTTTCTTTTTAAAAGCATTGTCTAAACATTTAGACCATTTTTCACCTTCTAATTTAATTTCAATTTCATGGACATTTTTCATATAATTTCCCTCTTTCAAATACTTCTATATTATATTATAAATATTAAATTATAGCAATTAAAAATTACTTTCTTTTGTGTTCCATATCATATGGCCAATTATCATTAAAATAATTATAATAGTCCATTTCATTTTTTAATTTTAATTTTTCTAACTTACTTTGATATTCTTCTTCAACTATATTATTTATCTTACAATAAACTTTTAAAATAGTAGTATAAATTATATGAAAAGGAATTTCTTTATTACAATTATTAATTACATAATTCCCCATATCATTTATAAAACTCTTAAATATTAAATTATTAAAATTTGGATATTTTTCTTTCATTTCTAAATAAAAATCATAATCTATGCGATAAATTATTTGCATAAAATATTTCCATATATAATTTTTACTACACCCTTTATTAAGTAATATATTTATTCTTTTATTAAATTCTTCTATAGATGTTACATCAAAAAAGAAATCATAAATATTAAGTCTTTCTAAATCATTTTCTAAAGTAGTCATACGATGAGTCATTAAAGCATGAGTAAATACTGATTTTTTATCCCAAGTTGGATCACTTACATATATACCATTAATATTATATTTATGATCTTTTAATTTAACTAATACCCGAGCATGAACTTCTTCTTCTATTTCTTTTTCTTTCTTATGTTCTATAGTTAATAAAAAATCTTTAGCTTCTATGCCAAAATAAGATAGAGCTGCTACGAGTAAAATACTATAATCAGAACATACTGTATATTTACTATTAAATAAATACTTTAAATTACCTTGTTTAAATATTGGATAATTATCTGGATAACTATTATATTCTTTAAAATTACATACTTTATCATATACTAATAAAAATACTTCTAATGGTGATAAATAATATTCCTTTTTTGCGATATCAATTGTTTTTAAAAATTTTGATAAATTATAATAAAATTTAATAAATTCAGAATAAGTAAAGGTAAAATTTAGATAATGAATCATAACATAAGGATATTTATCAAGTAAATTAAGAAATTTATTTATATTTTTTAATGATTTTAAAGTAATAAATAATTCTATTTTTTGTTCATTTTTATTTAAGGTTTTTATTAATAAACAAAGTTTATTAATAAAAATCTCATCTTTTTCTGAATTATTACGAATAGAAAAAACAATATTATTAGGATATTTTAATAAATTATTTAAAAACTTTATATTTATATCTTTACTATTTAAACTCTTCATTTATAATTCTTTTCCTTTGTGAAAGATATTATAGAATAAATAATTAATTATTACAACTTATAACTTAAAAAAGATAAGAATTTATATTTAAGTTCTTATCTCTATTATTTACAACTAATTATGCTTGTATATCTAGGATATATGGATTATCTTTTGTTCCGTCTATTCCTTCTTTTATTTTTACATCAGACGATAGATAGAAAACTGGTCGCGCGTTACCAATACCGTATAGCGACATCGAAGTTTGAGACAGGAACCCGTATTCATAGACAAATCGGCCGTAGACATATGGGACGTTGCTGTTCATGATAGGAAAGCGAGTTATTAACCATTCATAATTTATCGACTCTGGACAATATCCATCTTTTTGGAAATGGATCCAACTATTTTTGACATTTGTAGCACTTCCCGGATTTCCATCTGTATATGCATAATCTACATCATGCACATACATTAACCCTATTTTGGCATTAACCATTTTATTTTTACTCCATGTGTAGTCTTTTTCTGTACATGGATTAGCACTACTACATGTTTCTTGTCCTTCATCTGGCCAATATCTCGTTGTTGATGTCTTTCCTGTTTCTATTCCATACATTGCATCTCCATTATATAGTATTGAATGGTCTGTAGTATTTGTATCGCCATACATCCATTTATGGTCTGCTATTAAATTGTACCATTCACTACCTTTGGTCATATATTCATAGTCACTACTATTTACAAATATTGGATTGCTAATTCCAGGGATCGGAATGCCATCTCCAGTTGGTGTTCCATTCAATCTTTTATATATATCAGAATTTGGCCACTCACATTCATCCCCCAAACAATCCGAGATGTAGCTTTTTCCCCACGACATCCCGTAATTGTCTTCCTTTAAGAATGTCTCTTTTATTAAATATATTTGACCTTCGTCTGTTATTCCTATTATTCTGTACATATATTTATCTATTCCATCTGGTATACTATTACCATCACTATCTGTTTCATCTGTACCACAATTTTCTGTTGTTCCGAAGCATATCCAATTCGTCATTTCTGATGAATCACTATCTGGAAATGATGCTTGATATCTATACATTCCACCTTGTAATTCTTCACTTAAATATCCTTTACTATCGTCTGCTCTTAACCGTGCTATCTTTGGATCTGATATAAATATTTCACATTTTAATTCACTTGTATTTATATCTATATTTAATTTCTTCCCTGCTAAATAATTTTGTTGTGTTGCTTTATTTAATAATTTAATATATGCTTGTATTTCTTCTGGTGTATTTCCTGTTACTTTAAACTTTAATTCATATTCTTTACTTCCTGTTGTCTTTAAATCACTTAAATCTAATTTCTCACTTATGATATTCCCTTTAAATTGTAATATCATATCTCCTGGTTGTAAGACTTCTATCATTGTATCTGCTTCATCTAAAGGTTCTGTTACCTTTGATACTATTAATTTAGCTGTACAACTATATTTTGTTGTCTCTTCTCCACCAGTTAATTCTACTGATGCTATTGTCTTTGTTCCTAATTCTTCTGTTCCTACATATGGGTCTTCTCCATCTGTTCCATAATATTCTTTTGTCCTATTTTCATATGACATATCACTTGCACTTATATTTAAATGTAAATTATCCGCTCCCGGTTTTAATGTTACCAAACTTTTTGGTGGTGTTTTTCCGGTTATAGTTGTATTACTACTTTCATTATTTGTACTTATTTGAAAGTAAGCATAAGTGGCTCCAAGTACCGCTATTAACAATGTTACTAAACCTATTAGTATTGCTACCTTTTGTTTCTTCTTATTCTCATTATTTTTTACTTCTTCGTTCATAATAGATCCTTTCTACCTTTATAAGATAAGTATATATTACCCCCCCCGAAAATCAACTGATTTTTTTAATTTTACACAGGGAATGTAAACTCAATATCGTATTACTGTATATTTTTATTATATCATTCTATTTGTTTCTTATAAATATTTTTTTATTTTTACTTGACATAAAAGTAGATAGAAAATTTTTACATTAAAAAAATGGCTAATTAAGCCACTTTTAATATTGTAATATTATATCCACCATTTGGACTTTCAACTAGAACTGTATCACCTGATTTATGTCCTTTAATAGCAATACCTATTGGAGATTCTACTGATATTTTATTATTAAATGGGTCAGCTTCAACTGATGAAACTATTTTATATTCTTCTTCGTCACCATCATCATCTTTAATAGTAACAACAGAACCTATACCAATCTTACTTCCCTTTTTCTTATCTACTATTTTACTATGTTCTAGTTTATATTCTAATTCTTTTATTCTAGCTTCAATTTGAGCTTGATCATTACGGGCAGCATCATAATCAGCATTTTCTGATAAGTCTCCCATTGCTCTTGCTTCTTTTAAAGCCGTAATAACTTCTTTTCTTTTAACATTTTTAAGTTCATTTAACTCAGTCTCTAACTCTAAATATCCTTCAGCAGTTAGTTCGAATAAATCTTCTTTTTTCATTAAAAATTTCTCCTTTTCGTTGACTTACAAAATGATACTACTAAATTATCTATTTGTCAAATAATTTTAAACGCATCATTGTGTATTTCTCTAATTCTATGTCTAAAGGTAAATAAACATGCATCATTGGGTGATTAGCTATCTCTATAATATTATTTTCTTCATCTATAATTTCTTTAATAGTATATGTATATTCTTCCATATTTGGTCCAAAAAATTCGACTACATCACCAACTTTAAAATAGTTTCGTTGTTCAATTAAAACTTGTTTATTCTTTTTATCATAATTTAGAACAATACCTACAAAATCTTGATTACTTACTTCCATCCGATCTTGAAAATAACTTTCATTAACTCCTGGAAATTTTTGGTAAAATTGCGGTACAGTATCACGATTAGATACTCGATCTAATATGTTTTTATAATAAATTTTTTCTTTATCTGTTAAAGTGTGATTATTTATACCATCAATAATTTTACGATAACAATTAATTACTGTAGCAACATAATATACTGAACGCATTCTTCCTTCTATTTTAAAAGAATTTACACCAATATTAATCATATCTTCAATATAGTCAACCATATTTAAATCTTTACTCATTAAAGTAAAATCTGGTTTATCTGGAGTTTCAAAGACCCATCTACATATTTGGGCACACCCACCCCGATTTGAATCTCTATTAGTAGTATAATTTGATAAAACGCACTTACCACTTATTGATGTACACATGGCTCCATGAATGAAGCATTCAATATCGGCATTTGTTTCTCTTTTTATTTTAATGATATCTTCTCTCGTAGCTTCTCTTCCTAATACAAATCTTTCAACACCTAAATCTTGCCAAAATTTAATGGCTTCATAATTTAAAATACTTGCTTGGGTTGATAAGATAACTGGTATTTTTTTATCTATTGCTAAAGTGACTGCCACAATATCACTCACAATAACCGCATCTACTCCTACATTTTTTAATTTATCTAAGTATTCATCTAAACCAACTAAATCTTTATCATGAAAAACAATATTAACTGTTACATAAACTTTTTTCTTTAAATTATGGGCAAAGTCACATGCTTCTTTAATTTCAGCAATACTAAAATTTTTCGCATTCGCTCTTAAACTATAATCTTTACCACCAATATAAACCGCATCTGCCCCATATAAAAGGGCTATTTTTAATCTTTCTAAATCGCCAGCGGGAGAAAGTAGCTCAGTCATTATTTTCTCCTCCTTTCAATTTAAAGATGGTTTCTTGATATAAAAATCCAGTATCTGTTTCTAATTTAGATGTACCTTCTAGTAATTCTTTAATATCTTGAACACTTAAAAATGCACTATTAATAAAGTAATATTTAGCAGGTAATTCTAATAACTCTAAACCATTAAATAAAGGAGTATGATAAAAATAAGTACCATATTCATTTTCCATTACTAAAAAATCATGATTAGTATTAGTAATATTTAATTCATTTTGATAAGGTATTTGATGAAATTTAGCATAGTTATCTAAAAGATGTCTTCTTGAATACATGGCACCCACATAACCTAAAACAAAAAGAGTTAATTTATTTGGTAAATAGTTAACTATATCTTTTACTTCTTCTTTAGTAATATCAGTAGATACGATAACAGAATCAACATAATCTAAATAAATTTTAATAGACTTTTTATTAGTATTAAAATGACTTAAATATAGAATTTTTTCCATTTTTAAATCTTTAATTATTTGTAAAACTCCTAAATCATCAAAAATAATACCTTTAAATTTATTTGAGTTTTTATTAATTATTTTAGATAAATCATCTATTCCTTTATTATCAAGTATTCTATTTACTAAAATATAACTATTATCAGGTATTTTAGAAATTAAAAAAGTATTAGGATAACCTACACAAAATCCTTCTAGAGGATAAATATAGTTATTAATTCCTAATTCTTTTAAAGCTTTAATATCTTCTTCTTTATTTAAAGTAATTAATATTTTACTTTTCATTTTTCCAGGTACTCACTGAAAGTCCATCACCTATATCATAGAATTTAGTTTCAAATTCAGGATTTTCTTTTAAATAATCGATATAACTTTCAATTTTCTTAACTAAACTTTTTAAGTTTTTACTTTCAATATTATCAGAATCACCCACATAACCATGAAATTTTAAGTTATCAGAAATAATTGCCCCATTACTCTTTAAGAAATATTTATATTTTTCAAAGAATTTCGTATATTGACCTTTAGCAGCATCAATAAAGATTAAATCATATTTAACATCTTCTGATAAATTGACATCTAAAGCATCTTGAAAGACAACATTAATTTTCTTATCCATGCCACATTTTTTAACATTTTTTAAGCATTCCATGTATCTTTCTTCATCTCTTTCAATAGTTGTAACAAAGACATCTTCTGAAGCACCAGCCATTAAAATAGCTGAGTATCCAATAGCTGATCCTATTTCTAAAATATTTTTGACATTATGTTCCTTAATGTATTTCATAATAAACGCAATTGATTTTTTCTCAATAATGGGAACATTTTTCTCACTTGCGTATTCTTCCATTTCCAAGATTGTTTGTTTCATATTACCACCTAACTATATTGTCGAATCAATTCTTGATGTTCAGCATATGTATTAGCAAAATGTAATTTGCCATCTTTATCTGCGTAAAAATAAAGATAACTAGTTGAAGCTGGATTAAATACTGCTTTTAGAGAATCTTCACTTGGATTACTGATTGGTCCAACCGGAAGACCTTTCACAGTTTTATTTCTTACACTTGTATTATATGCATTTTGACTATCTAGGTCACTATCTGATAGGCCATCAACTATTTCCTTTTGCACACCATAAGATGTTGTAACATCCATTCCTAAAGCCATATTTGAATCCAATCTTTTATAAATTATTTGACTAACTATAGGCCGATCATCTTTGGCCATAGTTTCGTTCTCAATAATACTAGCCATTGTTAAAATTTCATGAATACTATACTTAGATGCATTAATGGCAGCACTATAATTATCTAACACATTGCCACATTTATCAAGCATTTTTTCTAATATACTCTTAATACTCTCATCTTTATAGAATTCATAAGTAGCTGGAAATAAGTAACCTTCTAAAGGATAATACAAATTACTATTTAATATAGAATCATCTAAAAAATCATATTTTTTAATTAATTCTTTTAAATATTCTTGATCTTTTATTACTTTATATATTTCTTCTTCACTATAACCTAATTTCTCATGAATAAGTTTAGCATAATCAGTAACTTTTTTACCTTCAATAAAGGTAATAGTAACGGTATTTTTAACTATTTTACCACTATTTAATTTTTCTAATATTTCTTTGGTATCTAAATTACGATCTAATTCATAAGTACCAGCTTGGATAATAATATTACGATTTAATTTTAAATAAATTAAAGTTGCTATTTTACTTTTAATTAATTTAGATTTAGCTAAATTATCGACTATTTCTCTGGTACTAGTACCTGATTCAACATTAAATTTAACTTTCTCTGATTTTTTACTAACACTAGTTAAGCCATAAAAATACATACCTATCATAAGTAAAATTACTACTAAAATACATATTACTACTATTATTATTCTTTTAACACTTTTCTTTAATTTCATCTCTAACCACTTCTATTCTTCTATTTTTTTAAGTAAATTATTAATTAAATCTACTTCTTTATCATTTAATTTTTTTAAATTATCTTTATTTTGTTTACCTGCATATACTTGTTTACTATAATTATCTTGATAAATTAAATAAATATTGTTATCTTTTTCTATTTTAAAAAGTAATTTAAATTCTTTTTTAATTCCTTTATTATTTTCAATTATCATTTATTCACCCGTTTTAAATAACTTTCTAATATAAGACAGGCTGCGATAGCATCTATTTTATTTTTCGTATTTTTTATATTTTCATTATTACTATGAATAATATTTTCAGACAATTTAGTAGTAAGTCTTTCATCTTCTAAAATAACGGAAATATTATTCTTCTCAAGTAGTTCTTTAAAATCAAGACTTCTTTTACTGGCAAACCCCATACTACCATCCATATTTTTAGGTAATCCTAAAACTACTTCAGTAATATTATAATTACTTATTATTTCTTTTAATTCATCTATAACACTTGCATAGTCTTCAAAAGAAAATTTAATAACTTTTAAGGGACTTACTAAAGTATTCGTTTTATCACTTATACTTATCCCTAAAGTAGTTGTTCCTAAATCTAAACCTAAATACCGCATTATTTACCTTCATATGAGTTGATAAGCGCTAGTAAAACTTCTTCTCTTTTTAATGTTTTAATCTTTTCACGAGCACCTTCAAAATTAGAAATATAAGTAGGATCCCCTGTTAATAAATAACCTACTAATTGATTTTCTGCTTTATAGCCTTTTTTTTCTAAAGATGTAATGATTTCATTAATTGTAATTAAAATCATTTCTTGTCTTAAAGCTGCAACATTAAATATACTAGTCTTATCCATAAATACCATCACTCTCAAAATAATTCTATCAAATATAAGCGTCTTTTTCAATATTAAGAAAAAAACACTTTAAAAAGTGTTAATTAAAATCTAATGCAACTCTAAAGCCATACATATCATTTATATCGCCATTCCATCTAGCAAAATAAAATTGACCACCTAAACCACCATCAGCACGACTTCCCCCACGATGAAAGCAAGGAGTTGAAGTTTCAACAAAATGAGAAATATCACCATACCAACCATTATGATAATGGTTTGCACCAGTACCACTATAATATTGATAAAATGGCCCCATCTCGCCTGTCGCATCTCCAAGTATTCTTTTATCATAAGAAATTTCTTTACTATCGGCAGAATATTCATCTATATAACCAGCTGCCATTTCACTTGCTAAAGTTGAAGCGTCAAAACCACTATTACTAACAATACCTTTCATGCATCCAGCAACATACTCTCCTGCTCCCCCACTCATATCATATACGCCAGTTATATTTCCCGTTGTACTTGCTAAATAACCAGTTAACGTATTCCATGGTTGAGTTTTTGTCTCATCAGTACTATCACCAACATCCCCTAAAGCAGTACTTTGATTTGTATTAGGTGCCGCAGAATAGCCGGTTTTATAATCATTTGCATTATTGATATTCACTTCTGTCCCAATACCATATTTGGAATGAGAAAGATATGCTACTGCTCCCCATTCCGTATTTTTTACCATATGGCTATCTAATTCACTTGCATATTGTTTCGCAGCATCGTAAAATGTTTTTAATTTTCCATTACGCCATGAATTAACATCTGGCTTTACTACCATATTACTAGCATTTGTTCCACCAGTTTCAAATTTGCCGACCCAGATACCATTTAAATCTTTATTTCCTAAAGTAAAGGCTGGATGAGTATAATATACTCCTGTTGTACTTGGCTCTGCCATTTTAGGTATTGTTGCTATATTTCCAAATTGGATATCTATTATTCTTGCTTTATTAATTGCTTGGGTTGTTGATGTTGCATAATCATTATTTACTAAAGTTTTACCATCCGGAGCACTAGTATATTTTCCTAAATCCCATATTTTATATTGATATCTTGGTATCCACACAAAATAACTTTCAATGTCATTTTCTAGAATATGATCTCCTTCTTTATAATTTGTATTACTGGGACTATCTACTAATATAATAGCATTCGCCCATCTTTTTTCACCATAATTATACCATTCACTATTTAAACTAGCATAATATACATCTCCATTATTCTTTATCTCAACTGGTATTAATGGACTTTTTAATACTGGATCTGCTCCATTAAGTTCAGAATCTACCCATTTATTTTTATGAACTCCACTTTTTTCATATAACTCATCTATAGCTTCTTCAACATTACTTTTATTATGATTATTATAGGCAACTTTATTACTTTCGATATAAGCATCAACTGCATATACTGTTGTTCCAGATATTATTAAACCTAATATAAAAGCAATTATTATTTTATAATTATTTTTTATTACTTTTTTCATCTATAATAACCTTCTCTGTTTATTGTTAGTATTCATATTTAATATGTAAAATATTATAAATATTACTATGTTTTACTACACATCTATTGTAATTAAATTATACAACACAAGAGTTCACAATTCAACATATTTGTTGTAAAAAATGATATTAGTTATCTAGGTGATATAAATTGTATTATAATGAAAAAATTCAATGGATAAGAGAAAGTAAAAATATTACCCAAAAAGAAATTGCAGATTATTTAGGAATTAAACAACAACAATATGCTAGATATGAAAAAGGGGTAAATATTATGCCAGTTACATATTTACCAAAGATATGTAAATATTTAAATGTATCTGCTGATTATATTTTAAATTTAGATGAAAAAACTCGTGAAAAAACTCCTAATTAGGAGTTTTTTGCTAATTCAATTAATTTATCTAAAAGAGTTTTATAGTCATAACCATATTCTTGCATTAATTTAGGATACATTGAAATGCTAGTAAAACCTGGCATTGTATTTATCTCATTTAAAATAATTTCATTATCATTCTTAATAAAGAAATCTATTCGCGCAAGACCTTTACAATCACAAACTTGAAAAGCTTTTTTAGCAATATTTTTAATTTTATTAGTTATATCAAATGAAATATCGTTAGGAATCAAAGTTTGTTCATTTTCACTTTTATATTTAGAGTCATAAGAATAAAAAGAAGTATCGGTTTTAATTTCGCCAATCGGACTTGCTATTAATTCATCATTTCCTAAAATAGCACATTCTACTTCTCTTCCTATTATTCCTTCTTCAATTAAAATTTTATCATCATATTTAAAAGCATCTTCTATAGCATTAATTAATTCATCTTCTACTTCTGCTTTAGTAACCCCAATAGATGATCCTGATTTAGATGGCTTTATAAATATGGGATAATTAAATTTGTTATTAATAAAATTTATTAAGCTAACACTATTATGCATACTTTCGTGATAAGAATTATCTAGTATTTTATATTCATTTTGATATTTTTTTACAACTAAATAATCTGCTTGTTTAATACCAGCGCTATTTAATATTATTTTCGTATATACTTTATCCATACAAATAGTTGATGATAATGTATGACACCCAACATATTTTTTATCTAATAAATCAAGCATACCTTGAATAGTACCATCTTCACCATATTTACCATGTAACACTGGAAATACTACATCTATATTTTTTAAATAAGCAAATATATTATCTATTCTTTTTAAATTTTGGGGAGATTCTCCTAAAGATAAGATTTTTTTATTATATGGACAAGCATAAAAAGTACCAAACTTATCAATATAAATTGGATAAATTTGGTACTTTTCTGGATTTAAATTAGCAATTATAGATGTACCAGAGACAACTGAAACATCATGTTCTGTTGACTTACCACCAAAGATAACTGCTAATTTCATTTAAATCTAATCCCCTTTTAATGCCTCATAAATTTCTTTAAAATGCATACCATTTGATGCTTTAATTAAAATAGTATCATCATCTTTGATAATTCCTTTTAATTTATTAATGGCATCCTTATTAGAATTATATGAATAAAGATTATTTTTATTAAAATTTAAATTTAATAATTCCGAAGATATATATTTAGCATTATTACCAACAGTTATTACGATATCTATTTTATTATCTAATAAAACTTTAGCCAAATTACGGTGTAGTTTTTCCGAATATTTACCTAACTCTAACATATCACCTAAGACAGCTATTTTATGAGATTTTAGTGATCCTAAATAATTTATGGCACTAACCATAGAATCATAATTAGCATTGTAAGAATCATTAATAATCGTATAATTGTTTACTTTTTCTATCTCCATCCTATTTTTAGATAAAGTAAAATTCTCTAGACCATTTTTTATTTTTTCAGTAGATATATTAAATAGATTACCGATGGTTATACCTACTAAAGCATTTAAAATAAAATGATCACCAGGAATATTTATTTGATAATTTTCATTATCTACCATAAAAGTACTAAATAATTCATTTAGATTAATATCTTTGGCATTAAAATCGCTTTGATTATTAATGCCATAAGTAACTATCTTTAAATTATGTTTATTTTTTAAATACCAATCATGTAATAAATCATTATCATTATTGATAATTAAGATGCCATTATCCATCCCATCTAATATTTCAAGTTTAGCTTTTAAAATATTTTCTCTACTACCTAAATTTCCTATATGTGCAGTACCAATATTAGTAATAATGCCAATTGTAGGTCTAGCTATTTTAGATAGTGTATTAATTTCGCCTAAATTATTCATACCCATTTCAACTACTAGGGCATCTTCATCTTTCAAAGATAAAATAGTTAAAGGCAAACCTATATGATTGTTTAAATTGCCTAATGTTTTTAAAACATGATATTTTTCTTCTAAGACGGAAGCTACAATATCTTTGGTAGAAGTTTTACCTACACTACCAGTAATAGCGATAACCGGGATATCATATAAACTTCTTTTATAACTCGCTAGTTTTTGTAAAGTTTCTATTGTATCATCTACTAAAATTATAAAAGTATCAGAATATTTATTTAAATAATATTCATTAACTATAGTATCTTTATTTAAAATACAACCAATTGCGCCTTTTTCTAAAGCTTCTTCATACATATTATTACCATCAAAATTAGTTCCTTTAATACCAACAAAAACATCACCTTTTTGGATAGTTCTTGTATCTTTGGAAAAACTTATTAAAGGTGTATCTAACGCACCTTGAATAAGTTTACCATGACATTTTTGAGTAACATCTTTTACATAAATATTATGCATTTTTATCCCCCCTTTACCATTTTTAATATTTCTTTATATAATTTATCATTAGCATCTTCTAAAGACATATCATCTACTTTAAAAGGTTTGCCATAAGTTAGTTTTAAATTATGACTTCTAAATTTATAGGTACCAGTTACCGCAAAAGGCACAATTGTCGCATTAGTTTTCTCTGCCATCGAAACTGTCCCAAATTTAAAAGGTAATAATAATTCTTTGGTTTTATTTCTAGTACCTTCTGGGAATATTCCTAAAGCAAGACCATTGTTTAATACTTCTAACGCTTCACTCTTTGCTTCTTCATCATGTATTTCTCTATTAACCGGAATACAACCAACTAAACTAAAAAACCATCTAGTTTTAAATTTATCAAAATATTCTTTTTTAGCCATATAATGAATTGGTCTTTTTGTTGTTAAAATAACTAAACATTGATCCATTAGATGAATATGATTACCAGCATATATAACTGGTCCTTCTACTTTTGCATTTTCTTTATTATATACTTTAAAAGGATAATATAATTTGAAGATTAATCCTAAAGGATACTTTAAGAAATTATACCAAAACATATGAAATTCATTTTGTTTAAATGATTTAAAGATGATAAAAATAATATATAGACATAATAAGTTTAAAATAATTAACACTGCTAACATAAAATCACCTAATTATCTTTTTTGATTAATTCATCTCTTAAGGCTAAATAATCAGTCTTAGCCATTTTTGTTTTAGGAAATTCTCTTTTATAAATATATTCTCTTGGTATCATATAATGAGCTAAATTCTTTTCGGCGTAATCCATTATTGCTTTTTTAACTGTATAACTTTCTTCTACACCATCTTTTAGAATAATAAAGGCTTTCGCTATTTCTTTTTTATATGGATGGGGAACACCAACTACACAAGCATCTTTAATATATTCATTATCTTTTAAAACATTTTCAATATATTGCGGATAAACATTATATCCTGATGAAATAATAATTCTTTTTTGTCTTTGGACATAGAATATTACCCCATCTTTATCCATATAACCTAAATCACCAGTATGAATATATTTAAGACCATCATCATGTTTAATTAAAACTTCTTCAGTCGCTTTTTTATTATTTAAATATTCTTTCATAACAACTATACTATGAATACAAATTTCGCCTAGTTCACCTGGTGCTACCTCTTTGTTTTCTTTATCACATATTTTAATTATATTACCAGGTAAAGGAATACCAATACTTCCGAGTTTATTACTACCGTGGGTACCATAACAAACTGGTCCAGTTGTTTCCGTCATGCCATAACCTTGGATAACTTTAGCATTAGAATTATGTTTGGTTAAAAAATCATTTATCTCTTTATTCTTCTTTTCAGATAAAGAATCTCCACCACAAATTAAAGTTTTAAGGAAAGATAAATCCATCATCTTTATTTTTTTATTATTAAGCATGGCTTCAAATAAAGTTGGCACGCCAAGTAAGAAATTTGGTTTATAACGTGATAATAATTTATCAAATTTCTTCGCATCAAATTGCGGAATTAAAATAGAACTTGCACCCCGACATATTGGAATAAACATTCCAACAACTAAACCAAAGCAATGGAATAATGGTAGTATTAAAAGAAGAGAATCACCAACTTCTGCTTCTGGGAAAAATATTTTGGCTTGTTCATTTACCCCAATAATGGAAGCATTAGATAAAACAATACTTTTTGGTACACCAGTTGTTCCACCACTATGTAGTATTACAGCAGTATCATCTTTAGAAATTTTAACATCGATTTTTTCTTGATAAGAAGATTCTAAATTAATAAATTCCTGCCAAAATAAATACATACTATTACTTACAGGCTTTTCTTCTTTTCTACCCATCGTTGCATTATATAAAGTATTCATAAAAATAGGCATTGAATCAGAAGGACTAGCAATAACTACTTTTTTTACTTTTGTATCTTTAATAATTTTTTTAATTTTACTATAACATTGATTTAAAGCAATCATGTAATTACTTTTAGTATTATTTAGATAATCTTTAATTTCTTCTTCAGCAGATAAGGGATGAATCATATTAGCAATTGCTCCAATTTTATTAACAGCAAAAAAAGAAATAACTGCTTCTGGTGTATTAGGCATACAAATAGTAACAACATCTTTTTCTTTGACACCTAAAACTTTTAGGCTTTTGGCACATTTATCAATATAATCCCAAAATGTTTTAAAAGTTATTTTTCGACCAAAATAATTAAGCGCCACTTCTCTACTAAATTCCTTAGTAGAATCCATCATATAATCATATAATGATTGATCTGGTACACTTATATTTCTTTCGCTTTCTTGATAATAGTGTTCCCATAAATATTTATCTTTTGCCATATTGCACCCTATTTCTATTATATTTTAATTATACAATAATAATTAAATAAGAACAATGAAAGTTTAATGAAATACTATTTAAATATGAAAAATTTTTGAATTAAATAATTACAAATAAAGATAATAAATTCTACTGGTATTTTAATTAAAGTGGCATTTATTGGAATAATTTTTACTAAGTTATCTACGACAAAGGCTGATACTAACATTTGACATATTACTAAAGTATAATATTTGACATACATAATTTTATTTTTATTTAAAGATTTAAATACTTTATCTCTATTAAGTAAAAAATTAATTAAAGATGATATAATTCTTGCCAAAATAGTTGCTAGTATTATATTAGTAAATAAAAAATTAAAGATAGTAAAAAAAGTAATATCGATTAAAAAACTAAGAATTGCTACTAATATGTATTTTAAAAATGTTTTATTTTTTTTAATTAATTCTTTTATATTCATAATAACACCAATTTAATTTTAACATAATTTTATCAATTTAAAAACTTCTCGGTTGAGAAGTTTATTAATTTATTAAATTTGTTTATATACTGCTCTATAACTTACCATAGTAATGTTTTCAAGGGTGTAAGAAGATCTTTCCCATTTTTCAAATTCATAACCAGGTTTTGCAGCTGGAGCATACATTGTTAATTTTTCAACGTCTCCTCTGCGACCATAAATAACATCACCACCAAAGTTACTAGATCCAGGTATAGAGAATCCATAACACTCATTCATATCACAAGTAAATCTAACAAACCAAATATAACCATAATCTTTATCAGTAAGAGTTGGATCAAAATCTTTACGTAAAGCATCAATCGGATGTTCTTTAACATCTGATTTAACTGAAGAACCGGCTTGTTTTTGGGCTGTAATTAATCTATCAGATGTATATTCTACATTTTTTCTTTCTTCTTCCTCTTTTAGTCTTTCTTCTAAACCAGCAGTTGATTCTCTGGCTGCTCTTTCTTGAGCTTCTTTTTCAGCTGCTTCTTTTTCGGCTTGTTCTTTAGCAAGTCTTTCAGCTCTTTTTTTAGCAACTTCTTCTTCCTTAGCTTTCATTTGAGCTTCATATTCAGCTTTATCTCTTTCTTCACCTTTTTTTGCCATTTCTAGCATTCTTTGGAATTTAGCTGCTTCTTCAGCTTGTCTCTTGGCTTCTTCTTCTTTTAATCTTTTAGCTTCTTCGGCAGCTTTCTTAGCTTTTTCTTCGGCAATTCTTCTTGCTTCTTCGGCTTTTTTTGCAGCTTCTTCAGCAGCTTTTCTTGTCTCTTCAGCTTTTCTTTCAGCTTCAATGGCTGCTTGTTTTTTAGCTTCAGCTTCCTTTTTAGCATCTGCTGCTCTTTGTGCTTCTTCTTTAGCAGCTTTTAATTTAGCTTCGGCAGCTTTCTTTTCAGCAGCAGTTTTAGCAGCCTTTAATTCTGCTTCAGCAGCTTTCTTTGCTTCTTTAGCATCTTCGGCAGCTTTTTCGGCATTTTGAACTGCTTTTTCTGCTTCCTTTTGCGTATTTTGTGCTTCTGCTATTTCCTTATTAGCATTATCTACTTTAGCATTAGCTTGTTTAATTTCTTTTGTAGCACTAGCAACTTCTTCATTAGCAGCAATGGCTTCCTTTTTTGCTTCAACTACTTCTTCACTATCATCTGCAGTTATTTCAATTGTAGCATTTTCTGCAAAATTTAAAGTTTCTTCATTATTTACTTCATTAACTAGTGAAGCATCATATTTTTTATTAGCATTGGTTGTTACTACATAAGCACCAGCAGCAGCTAAGCCAGATACTAATACTAAACCTGTAACAGATTTAACTGATAATTTTTTCATAAATTTTTACCTCTTTCTAAAACTCATTTTATAACCTAATTATAAAGTAATATATGCAAAATGTAAATAAGTATTACCACAAAAGTGTAAACTCACTAACAATAAATTTACATTTTAATTTTTTAATTTATACTTTGTATTTATATTATATATTAAAATTATATATCTATACAATTAAAAAAGTTAGCTATAAAAAAACTAACTTTTGTCATATTGCATAAAATATCTATTTTCAGTAGTTTCTTTTATTTTAAATCCTAATTTTTTGTATAAATTTAAAGCAAGAGTATTTTCTTTATAAACCCATAAATAGACTTTAAAATTATTATTTAATACATTATTTAATATATTTGTACCTATTCCTTTTCTTCTATAATTTTTATCCAGATATAATTCGCTTAGTAAAATACCATCTTCATATTTTTCTAATAATAAACATCCAATTTTTTTGTTGTTGATTATAATAATCTTATAATCATCAATTTGGGTAGGAACAGTAGTTTTAACATAATTAGTTATTTTCTCAATTTCTCCTTTAGGTAAATCTTTAGCATAATCTAAAATAGTTGCTAATTTATAGGATATTAATAACTCTATATCATTCTTAGTTGCAGATTCTAATTTATAAGCCTTATAATTTTTCATAAACAAAATTTCTCTTTTCCTTAATATTTAACCCCCTAGGTATTTTGACAAGTCTATCAAAATAACCTAAGGGATTATTTTTTATGTTAAAGTCCGAAAAAAGTTCGAACAGATTCGTCAATGGTGCAAGTAACGTAGTAATCTACAACTTTTCACCCAATCAGCGATTTTAATATATAAAAATCAATCTCTACTTAACATTTTATCACAATTATTCAAAATTGTTTTAATTTTTTAATCAATTTATGATATAATATGTAACTATTAGGAGGAAAGCCATGGAAAAATTAGATAAAGAATTGCAAATGATAGCAGTTGAAAAAGTTTTAGAAGAAATGCAAAAAGCTGAAGAGTATGTAAAAAGTTGGAATGCTAGTTGGTATGAAGAATTACTAGATGCACATTGTTTAACATTACATTATGGAATTGGTGAAGCTGATGTACGAGATATGGAAGATAAATATGGATTAAGATATAGATTAGCAAATGCTTTTTATTCTGGAAAAAGTATTGGGATACCTCTTGCGAAAGAAATCTTAGTAGGAAATAATTCAAACACAGGAGAAAGAAACATAAATTTTGAATGTGAATTTGGAAGAATTGATTGGCATGCGATGATATCTCATAAATCAAGAAGATACTTTTCTTTCAATAACAATGGAGAAATTAATTTTTCAAAAGAAGTAAAAAAAAGAATAACACCACAAAATCCTAGACAAATATCTTATAACACAACTTTTAATGTTTTATCAAATGATTTTAGTATAGATATTACACTTTTTAAATTAACTCAGGATTGGAGAAAAGAACTCATGTCTGATCATATTTCACTTGCTTTAAATGGAAATATTTTAACAAAAAGATTTAATGATATAGAAATTATTGAAGACTTAAATACTGGCATGAAGTTAGTAAGAATAATAAAAGAATATGATAAACGAAATAGACAAAATAATGCTTCAATCGCTTTTGAAGCTGCTCTAAATCCTGATGATAGTTTAGAAATGGGTGCAATTGCAATTAACACCCATAAAGGTAACGGAAAAATAAATGGTACTTATAGATTTGATGTAAGTAGAAAAAAAGGAATTCGTGCTAATTTCTATTCTAGAAAAGGCGTTAAAGTTGATTTAACAACAAATCCTATGTTATTAGGAACTGCAAATAATTTATTATTACCATCATATAATAATCAAAGTAGCAGTGACATAATTGTCTCTAATTTTGCGAGTTCTACACAAAATGCTATTGCAAAAAATTTAAGTCAAAGAGTTATTAGTTTTGATTCTTCTGATTTTAACATGGAAACTGTAAAACAAACTGAAGCAATGGTAATAGAGATGTTAAAAACTATAAAAGGAGAATTACCATTATCTGGTTTAGTTGAACGAATTGACAATTGTTTAGCCTTGATTAATAAACAACATAATTTGGAAATAGATGGTACTTCTAAAGTACTAAAACTTGAAGTTAAAAAATAGTATTTTAAAAGAAGATTTTAGCATTATCGCTCAAAATCTTCTTTTTCTTTTACTTTATTTTCTTTTAAATTACTGACTTTAGATATACCCATAATATCTTCATAGTTTTTATTTTCTAATGCTCCATGCTCGTATAATTCTTTAGCAAACTCCTTATACTTACTATCTTTAACTCTAAATATTTTATCCATAAGAAATTGAACAAGATTATAAAACATATCTTTAAAATATTTAAGTTTAGAAGATAATGTTTTGTTTTCATTCTTTAAATTATCAATAGTAACTTCTTTTTCTTTTAACATTTTATTTAAAGAAATATTTTCAGTTTCTAGATTTGAATTTAACATAGTAAGATGAGAAATTTGTTGTTCGTTTTTAAACATACTAGAATCCATTTCTTCCAAAGTAACTGATAACTTTTGAATTCTTTGATACTCTTTATTAGTATTATCTACTTGCTTAACAAACTCATCAATTTTTTCTTTTTCTTCAAGAGATATTACATATTGACTTTTATTAAAGCCTTTAACTTTAGTATTGTTTAGTATCTCTTTTACTTCTTTAGTAGAACTATCTAATTTTTCTGATTTTTCTTTTGCTCGTTTTAAATTGTTCTCATGAATTTTAATTTTTTTCTTCATTTTTATATAGTCTTTTTTTACATAATCTTCATTTCTACCTTCCATTTTTTCATTTAAAATATCATCTAAGCTATACTCTTTATTATAAGCTTCAATACAATTTTCTCTCATTTTATCTTGTAAATTATGGAGAGATTCTTTTGTAAATACATCTGATTTTCCAACTTGTTTATTCATTCCGTTTTTACTTTTATATTTAATTGGTACACCTACAATATGAAGATGGGGACAACTTTCATCATAGTGAATAATAGCACTTGCTACTTTAAAATTAGGAAGTATTTGTTCTAAATAATGAACTTGCTCTTTATAAATGGTAGTCATTCTCTTTTTAAATATTATATCTTTCGTATCCCAAAATTCCTTATCTCCTAGTTCAATTATAATCTGAACTGCTAGATCATTTTTAGCGTTATTGCTAACATAAGTAAAGTAATCTTTAATTTTTCTATCATCTCTAACTTGTCTTGAATTATATTTCAAAACTGCTTCTTCAAACTCATCTTTATATAGTTTTTTAACATCATCCACTACCGAATTAGTACCTCTAATAAATTCAATATCATTTTCTTTATCATCATATTTTCTACAATTATGATTATCAACTTTTGCTAATGATGATGCATTTTGAATTGCATTATTAGCTTTAGATGTTGTACCACTTAAATTACTTTTAGCACTATTTCTAACACTATTCTTCTTATTTTGGTCATTTCCTATATGGAAAGAATAAGCTAAACTATATATAAAAATTACATCTCCTTTCTTTAAGTTTTTTATGGTAATTTTGTTATGACAAAATTATTAACCCCCTAGGTATTTTGTCATAACAAAATACGGGGGGCTAAGGCTCGCCTTAGAATCCGAAAATTAACTCTCGTTAATTTTATAAGTAGAAGAAATTAAGCATAGTTAATTTCTTCCATTACTTCTTCTTTAGTAATTGGTTTAACATCTACATAAGTAGGTGCTTCGCCATAATGAATTATTCCATCACATTCACTAGGTATATTTTTAAATACGTCTTCTTGATCTTCTAATAATGTTTCACTATCTTTATAAGTATAAATGACTCCTAAACTATATTCTTTCATTGTTGATTTAGAATCTATCTTTTTATAATCTTCTAAAGGGAATACTCTTATTATTGTTTTGTTATCTTCAAAATTAAAATAGAACACTTGGTTTTCCACATTGTAAGTTGCTTCATAAAAACCAACTTCATAAAAATTTCTTAATCTTAAAATATGCTCTGACACTTTTTCTTTTGGTAGATATTCACTAAATCGTATTATTCCAGGTGTATTATCAAATAGTATAGTATCTTTTCTATCTAAATAACCTTGTTCATATAATTCACTACGTGTCTTAGCAATTGATTCTCTAAAATTAATTTGTTCTACAATACATCCACTTTTTAATTCTAAAAGTGTTATATCTTCTACGTAATCCATAATAAGCTTAGCTTTATCTTCTCTAGTATAATCTTTCCAAGACTTATTAAATTCTTTATATTGATCAGGAAATTTTATACTATTGATAAAATCTATATCTCGTTTAATTAAAATATCTTCTGGAGTAAATCTTAATTCATCACATATTTCAGTTTCATTAAGTTTAAATTTTAATTCTTCAATGGTATTTTCTACATTCTTTCGTTCTAAGTCATATTCTTCTAAAGTAAATACATTATTGATATAGGCATCCTTTATACGTTTAAATTTGTCATTTTGTTTTTTAATTTCTTTTTCTATTTCTTCTTTTGGATTTTCTATCTTTTGTTTAATCATAGGTAAAAAGAATTGATTCACAACTGAATCATATTCAACGATTTCATCCATAAGAGTATCGACTACATCTTCAATTGTTTTTTCTTTAATTGTTAGTTCACAATCATTACAATAATAGTAATAATATGATGTTCCATTTTTCTTAGTTGTTGCTTTACCACCTAAAATTCTTCCACATCTTGGACATCTTAATTTTTGTAAAAATAAATACGTTAATGTTCTTTTATAACTACGCGAATTCTTTTTCTTTTGCACCTGACATTCTTCCCATAGTTCTTTTGATATTATAGGTTCGACAACATTACTATAATATGTCGGCTTTTTAGTTCTTTTACCATGCACAAAGTCTCCTTTATAGACCTCATTTTGAAGTATAGCAGTAATAGTCGAATCTCGCCAATTTGTTTTATTTAAAACTTTTTCTTCATTTAAAATATTACTAATCTTTTTATAAGATAAACCACTATGATACATATTAAAAATTCTTATAACTACATCTTTAGTAGCAATATTAGGCACTAAAATTTTATCAACTCTTTTATATCCTAAGGGACATTTATGAGGGATATGACCTGCTTGTATTGCACCAGCAAGACCAATTTTAGTTCTTTCACTTGTTCTTTCTATTTCGTTTTGACTAACTGATGTTAGTAGCCTAGTAACTAATTTACCATTAGCAGTTGTGGTGTTTATATCATCATTTGCACAATCAAGATATGCTTCGTTTTCTTCTAAAAATTTCATTATGTGTTCCATATCATATACACTTCTTGATAGCCTATCTAACTTTAAAACAACAATTATATTACATTTCTTATCTTTAATATCTTGTAATAATTCCTCGAAAGCAGGTCTATGATTACCAGTTTTAGCACTTATACCTGCATCCTTATATACTTTATAAATTTTATAACCTTTGTACTCACACATTGCTCTTAATCTTTTTTCTTGTTCTGGCAAACTAAAACCTTCTCGTGCTTGATCTTCTGTACTAACTCTAATATAAATACCTGCAATCATTTTTACATCTTCCAAAACAACCATCTCCTTTTCTTATTTTAAATTTAAAAAAGAGAAATAAAGGTACTACTATAAAATAATACTTTCACTTCTCTAAATAACTTTGTAAGACTCTTGGTAACTAGGTTACCATCTATATTAATTATACAACAATTGTCGTAAAAAGTCCATTACTTGAGAAGCGATGTATTACTTGATTTTACTGATAAAATCTTGTAATTCTGATAATTGTATTTTATTTTTCAAATTTTTAATATAAATATCAGTAGAATAATTAAATGCAAGAAATGTTATGTTTTTAATGATAATCCTATGTGGTTCAATATAAGATAAATTTGTTTTATCTATTTTTCTAATACTTCCGTTAATAATTTTAGGAGCAGTATTACAAAAATCGCAAATAATATCTAGTCTTCTTTTTAAAGATTCTTCCATATCAATTTCTTGCTTGATTACATTAACCATAGACACCAACCTTTCTGACTAAAGTTTTTTTCTAAATACGAAAAAAACCAATCTTACGATTGATTTCTATATATCAATATTCGAAAAAGTTCGAATAGAAACGTCAATGGTGCCCAATGCGAGAATCGAACTCACAGCTAAGCATTACGAGTGCCTTGTTTTACCATTAAACTAATTGGGCATTAAACTTACAATGGTAAGTTTAAATAATTTTTCTACTTTTCCCCTTATGTTTTTTATAGCACTCTTTGATAAAATTTTCAATAGTTGGCATGTTTTTTTCAATATCTTTAGCAAGTGCTAATTGATTTTGGGCTCTTTCTAAATTATGGCGAGTTCTTTTAGGATCTACTTTAAAATAGATATCACCACAAATATAATCATCTAAAAATCTTATAGCAAGTTCTAAAGTGATAATTCTAATTGATTCACCCATTAAGGATACTTCACTTTCGGTAATACAAGGAGCCATTTCACTTAAAAAGCCATCAGTATAAGCTTCAAATAATTCTAGATCTAAATGCACTTTACTTAAATCTGTTTCATTTTCAAAAGCAGTTGCAGCCGTTGATCTTATCCCATCACCATAATCAAAAAGCATACTACCGGGCATAACGGTATCTAAATCAATAACGGCTAAAAATTCATTAGTATCCTTATCCATCATGACATTATTAACTTTCGTATCATTATGAGTTACGCGCCAAGGAATGCGATTAGACCTTAGGGCATTAATAATTTTTGGATATCTATTTTTATTACGATAAATTGTATAAAATTCTTGTCCTATATCATCAGCTCTTTTTTTAAAATCTTTAAAGATATCATTTTCTAATTTAGCATATCTAGCTGGGGTATCATGAAAACCAGGAATAGTTTCTTCTAAAGAGAAAATTGGAAAATCTCTAAGTAACATTTGAAAATTACCAAAAGCTTGCCCTACTTTATAAGCAATATCAGGACTTTTTACCATATCATAAGATATAGCATTTTCAATATAATCATAAACTCGGTAATAATCTCTATCATCAGTTTCCGTTACATGACAATAGATATCATCATCTTTAGTTCTTATTAAATGTAGTGATTTATGCGTTGTATCATTTAAAGATTTAAGTTCTTTTTCTAAATGTAAAGTAACATTTTCAATATTATGCATTAAAATATTAGGATCTTTAAATACAGTTGTATTTATTTTTTGAATAATATATCTTCTTAATATACCACTATCTTCTAATATTGTTACGACATAAGTACTATTAATATTACCAGTATGATTTTCTTCTATTTTAATACATTTACCTTTAATGTTATAATTTTTTAATATATTATTTATTTTTGCTGCTATTTCTTTATTCATTAGCATTCTCCTTTTTGGCCTTATCTTTAGCTTCTAAATATTTTTTTAGTTCCATAGCAACCCCTTCTGGTATAATTTGGGAAAGCTCTTCAATACTAGCATTCTTAATATTATTTATATTACCATACTTTTTAATTAATTCTTTTTTTCTGACATTACCTATTCCTTCAATATTATCTAAGATACTACTAATACTTCCCTTACTTCTTAAAGTTTTATGATAAGTAATCGTAAATCTATGTACTTCATCTTGAATACGCGTTAAATAATGGAAGATATTACTATCTTTATCAAGTTCAATAATTTGATAAGTATCACCATCAATTAGTTCATTCGTTCTATGCTTATCATTTTTCTTTAAACCCACTACTTTAATATGTAAATTTAAGCTATTTAAAGTATCTAAACAAGCATTAATTTGATTGATACCACCATCTACTATAATTAAATCAGGCATTTCGGTTTTTTCTAAAAGAGCCCTGTAGTACCTTCTATAAATAACTTCCTTCATTGTATTATAATCATCATTTTTATCAACACTTACCTTATATTTACGATAATCTTTTTTATAAGGTAATCCTTCTTTAAAGACAACCATGCCACTTACCGAATATGAACCAAAAAGATTGGAGTTATCGAAAGCATCAATTCTTCTCAAATTATCTAGATTAAGTAGTTCTCTTAAATTTTCATTAGCATCAACTGTTCTTAACTCTTCTCTTTCTACTCTTGTAATTTCATTTTCTAAATAAATCTTCGCATTAGTCTCGGCCATACCTAATAATTTCTTCTTTATACCTTTTTCTGGTATTACAAAAGAAGTATTAATTAAATCACTTAAGATATCACTAAATATATCATTACTTACTATTATTTCTTTAGGTATTTCGTGTTTAGTATAAAAATTCATTATATAATAATTTAATTCTTCTTCGGGATCTATTTTTATTGTAAGTATTTCATTATGACTACCAATTAATTTATTATTTCTGATAAATAAAATATTTATACCAATATGACCTTTATCTAAATATGTACCAATAATATCACGATTAACAAAGTCGTGTAATTCTACTTTTTGTTTATCTAATACAACATTGATATAATGAAGTTCTTCGGTAAGTTCCTTCGCCATTTCATAATTAAGCGTATCAGAATAAATTTTAATTTTTTCCATTATTTTATTTTTTAAAATTTTATCATTACCTCGTAAGAAACCTAATATTTCATCTTCCATGGCTTTTAATTTATCAGGATCAACATTTTTCGTGCAATAACCAAGACATTCCCCAATATGATAATATAAACATACTTGTTTCAGCATTCCTTCACATTTTTTTAAAGGGTATAAACGATTAATTAATTTAACTATTCTTCTTGCGGCATAGGCATTAGGATATGGTCCAAATATTAATTTCTTATCTCTTCTTTTAATATTTAGGTATCTTGCTACTTTTACTTTAGGGTAAGGTTTAGATATATATTCAATATAAGGATAACTTTTATCATCTTTAAGCAATATATTATATTTAGGATTATACTCTTTAATTAAATTTATTTCGGTAATAAAAGCTTCAGTTTCGGATCCTGTTACAATATAAGTAAAATCTACTACTTCTGATACCATCTTTCTAGTTTTACCCGTAACAGTTCCTTTAAAATAACTATTTACTCTTTTATATAAATCTTTAGCTTTTCCCACATAAATAACTATCCCATTTTTATCACGCATTTGATAACTCCCAGGTAGATGTGGTACTAATTTTAATTTTTCTTCTAACATATGCTTCACCACTTTTATGTAAATCTATTAATATCTTTCCCTTTTCAACTAAATTATACCATGTATTTTAAATATTTCTACTTGCTAATTTTTCCATTATATTCTTGGTAAATTGATTAAAATCATCAATTACTATTTCAATATCATTATATTTTGGGGTATTTTCTTGATGAATATTTAAAATTTCTCTGGTTACTAAATAACTTTTATATTCTTCAATAGATTTTAAAATTTCTTCTTTGCTAACATTATTTAAAATATCTTTTTCAATCTTTATTTTAAAATAATTTAATAGTCTCATTTCTATCCCTGCTAAAATATTACGTGGAGAATCCTTATCTAAATTAAAATTAATTTCTATTAATTCAAACAAAAATAATGCTTCATCAAAATCTGGAGCAAATTCACATAGTTTTTTGGCAATCTCTTTAATACCTAAATTATTAAAATAAGACTCTATCATAACATTTTTACCCACTATTAAAATAAGCTGATTGACAAGCATTTCTTCAACGAAATAATTACAAGGAATTTCCTTAGTATTAGGTACACAAGCATTAGCTAAATACTCGGTAAATCCTTCCGTTAAACCACGATTTCTTTCATAATTATTAGCGGGATATTTATCAAACCCACAAACAAAACCTTGTCCTTCACCAAAATATTTACTACTTGCCATATGAAATAATTCATGAATTAAATCATGACTAATATTTGACCATAAAAACTCATCTGGATTAGGCATACTTTGAGCCATTAATCGATATTGTCTAATGGAATCAGGATCAGAAAATATGGCATTATGTTCGACATCATAACCAGCCATAAAATCATCTTTCTCTTCTGTAGTAATTGATTCATCTAAAACTTGTAAATTAAAATTAATTTTTAAAGTTGGAAAATTAGTATAAAAATTATTATGACAATTTTTGGGAACTTTTGTACCTAAATATTCAAAAAAGATATATAAATAATTGTCCATTTTTGCAGCTATATCATTATTTTCAGCGGGCATATCTTTTCTTTCCGAATAATATATACTTGAATTATTTCTATTTAAATATTTCTCTAGCTCTTTTATTTCTTGTTCATTTAAAGAAATATATTGATTATCAACTAATTTTTTATAAACTAATTTATTATTTTCTTTAACTATATAAATTCTCTTGATAATAAAATTAGGTATTTCAAAATAAATCATCTTATCACACCCTATATATTTAAATTATACCATAAATGAATTTTATGATAAAATATATTTAGGTGAAATTATGAAATTAATTAACACTTGTATATTAGAAGTAAAAAAATCGAAATTTATAGCGTATTATTATGAAGTAAAAACAAAAGAAGAAGTAGATAATATTTTAAAAACTATAAAATTAGAACATAAAAAAGCGAAACATATTCCTTATGCATATAAAATTGATAATTTAGTTAAAAAAAGTGATGATAAAGAACCAGGTAATACAGCAGGTACCCCAATATACAATATCATTATCCAAAATAATTTAAATAATGTTTTAATTTTAGTGGTAAGATACTTTGGTGGTACTCTTCTGGGATCTGGACTACTTACTAGAACTTATTTAAATAGTGCCAAAGAAGTAATTAAAAAAGTGGATTAATTTCCACTTATTTTTTGATATATTTCTTTTATTTCTTCGGCATTTCGGTAACCAATTACTCTTTCTTTTAATTCACCATCTTGAAAAAAACATAATGTTGGGACACTCATAATGCCAAATTGTTGAGCTAAATCCATAAATTTATCAGCATCTATTTTTAAAACATTCATATAGTCAATTTCTTCTAGAATAGGAGCAAGCATTTTACAAGGGCCACACCATTCAGTATAAAAGTCAACTAAAACGAAACCGCTTGCTATTTCTTTCTTAAAATCATCACTATTTTCTAAATGTTTAACCATAAATTTTCCCCTTTACCAAAAATTACATCACCTAAATCGATTTTACCATTATCGACTAATTCTTGAGCTTTATCTTTGGTAACTAAACCATTTGTTATTTCTATTTGTAATATTCTTAAATTTAATTCTTCTGTTGTTTTATTTTTATCTTTTTCAAACTCTTCGACATTATTATAGACATTTTTTATTGTTCTATATGCTCCCCCAAACACATTTTTAACTACTGGTGTATTATCTAACATAAATGTTGCTACTTTACTATCTAAAATAAAACTTGATGTAACATTAAAGGCACTTAAGACAAATAATAATAAAAATACATATAACCATGATTCTAATAAACCAACTACAGCCCCTAAAATCTTAGATGGAATAATCCAAATTACTGTAAATTTTAAAAGAGTATCAATAAATCCTGTTATTGAAATAATAATATTTAATAAACAATATAAAATAACAAAAACAAAGACAAAAGAAATTACATTGTAAATTAAAATATTAATTGCACTAAGTCCATTTAAACCAGCAAAATTAAAAAATGGCATTTTGTCTATTAAAAAATTAGCAATAAAAGTTTTTAAATAAAAACTTAAGATTACTACAGCAATTAAGCCTACAAAATTAACTAATGACTTTATTAATCCTTTCCGCCATCCAGCATATGTACCTAATAAAAGAAAAACTATAATAAGAATATCTACAACTGTTTTCACACTTAATCATCTCCTATTTTAAATTATATTATATTTGTAATGAAAAATAAAGTAAATTATGTTAAAATTGTCTTGAGGTGTAAAATGACTATTGTATTTAAAGTATCAGATAATTTAAAAAATAAGATAATTGATTATTATAAAGATAAAGTTAGACCTAAAACTCCACCTTATGCTATATTTCAAGCCGAAGAAGAAGATACTATTATTACTTTATATGAAAGTGGAAAAATAATGTTTCAAGGAACTTCAGCTGATATTGATGCTAATCTTTGGATTGATTTAGAAAAGAAAATTAATAAAAGAGTTATTAATATTGATGGAACCGAAACAAAAGTTAAAGATAAAAATAATGATGGTATTATGGAACTTTCTACTATTGGTTCTGATGAGGTTGGTACAGGAGATTTCTTTGGACCCATTGTTGTAACTGCTACTTTTGTTTCTTTAGATAATTTTGATTATTTAAAAGAACTTGGTGTAAAAGATTCTAAAAAACTAACTGATCAAAAAATAAAAGAAATTGCACCAAAAATAATGCAAAAAATACCATATGTTACTACTATTTTAGACAATCCTACTTATAATAAACATTATAGTAAAAATAATAATATGAATAAATTAAAAGCCATTTTACATAATAAAGCCTTATATGAGCTTAAAAATAAAAATAAATTCAATTATGCGAAAATTGTTATTGATGAATTTTGTAGCAAAGATATTTTTTATAAATATATTGAAGATGTTCCCGATAAAGTTATGCATATAACTTTTATGACTAAAGCTGAAGATAAAGTATTAAGTGTTGGTTGTGCCTCAATTATAAGCAGATATATTTTCTTACAAAAAATGGATGAACTATCTGATAGTGTACATATTCCCCTTCCAAAAGGAGCTGGGGCAAGTGTTGATGAAGTTGCTAAAGAAATTAAAGAAAAATATGGTATCGAAAAATTAACAACTATTGCGAAAATGAATTTCAGTAATGTAAAAAGATTAGATGAATAATTTTAGCATATACTATTTATTTGCAATTTATAGTATTATCAATATAATAAAGTAAGTTACCTTTAACAATATTATTTTTCATAAATACTTCATTTCTATACTAACCATTATAATAACTCTTTTCGATATAATTTTTGATAATACTTATTATTTTTTATTAAATTTTCATGGGTATCAAATCCTACTACTTTACCATCATCAATTACTAATATTTTATCACAATCAATAACAGTAGATAAACGATGAGCAATTATTAAAATTGTATAATCTTTTCTTATCTTTTTAATAGAATCATGAATATAATCTTGTGTTTCATTATCTAGACTACTAGTGGCTTCATCAAGCATAATAATTTTACTATTTTTAACTAATGCTCTAGCAATTGCTAATCTTTGTTTTAAACCACCTGATAAAATAACCCCATTTTCTCCAACTAAAGTATCATATTTTTTATCTAAACTATTAATATATTTATCAAGCATACATAAATGACATTTTTCTTCAATTTCTTCATCAGTAATATTCGGATTAACTATTTTTAAATTATCTTTTATACTCATATTAAAAATATAAGGATCTTGGGTAATAGTAGAAATATTTTCTCTAATAGTATTTTCAGTTAATTCATTAATATTTATATCATCAAATAAAATACTACCTTCATTAGGAGTATATAACTTATTAATTAAATTAAACATTGTTGTTTTACCTACTCCACTTTTACCGACAATACCTATAGTTTCATTTGGCTTTATAGTAAAATTAATTCCTTTTAAAACATTACTTTTATCATAGCCAAAATAAACATTTTTAAATTCTAGTTTACCATTTAATTCTTTTATTTCTCTACTACCATATACTTCTTTAGAATATTTATCACCATCAACTATCTCATATAATCTTTCAACAGATAAATTAATATCTTTAAAGTTACGATATATATCAGCAAGAGAATCAACAAAACCAGTTGCTTTACCTTTATACATATATATTACTAATAGATTAGCCCCATTAAGTAAATTATTTTTTATTAAAATAATACTTAAAACAATAAAGAATAAATCAAAAATATTATCTAAAAAATTAGTAATAAAAAACATTTTTTCATCTTTTAATCTAGTTTCATAATCATATTTAATAATAGCTTTTTGATCTTTAGTAGTTTTTTTAATTAAAGTATTTTTGAGATTAAGTACTTTAATATCTTTAATACCTCTTATGAGTTCACCAAAATTACTAGAATATTTTTCATGCATTTCATTATATTTTTTACGCTCACCTTCCCATCTTTTAGTCCTTCTAATACTTATAATAAAAAAGATAAAAGAAAATAACAGAAAATATATAGCAATATAAACATTGACATAAAATATATAAAATACTACACCAAGAGAAGTTAAAAAATATGTTAAATTATAACGAAAACGATTAAAAATACCCGCAAGTACTCTTGGTTCATTATTAATTCTTTCGGCAAAAAAAGCAGTACCTTCTTTATCAAAATTTTTAATTTCTAAATTAAATAATTCTTTAGAAACATCTTCTTTTATTTTAATTTCAACACTATCTTGAATCTTAGAACTGCATACTGTGTTAATAAAAGATATAATTCGATATAATATATTGCAGAAAAGAAGAATTAAAGCAAATTTTAACATATTAGGCATATCTACTTTAGTAATTGCTTCTAAGCCTTTAGCATCAATTACAGGAATAATAGTATTTATAGCTGTAATTGCAAGAGATGCTATTATATAAATTAATATTAATAATTTTTTTTCTTTAAAATAATTGATTATTTTTTTATAATACTTCCAATTTTTCATATTTTACTCCAAATCAATTAGTATTTTAAACTATTATAATTATTATTGCAAGAAAAAAGCAGAATAACTAAATTCTGTTTTCTTCTATTATAGTATTAAAGTAATTATTCCCCTTTTTACTAAATGATTCACTATTATCTACTTTAATACTATGTGACCTAAATGATAGGTAATTATGCATAATATTTTCCGTATAGAGAAAGTCAACAATGGCATCATAACCAGCGCTATCAATATCATTCATATGTTTTTTATAAGTTCCACTAGCATAAACTGTAAATTGGTTAGGTGATATAGCTTGATAATATAGGTTCATTCCTTTGCCTTTCCCAAATTTATTATCAACACTTCTAACCCAGTTTTTACTGTGTGTTCTATTATAAATAGTATTAATAACAGCATATGCATCTTCATAAGTATCATCTGCTTCACTTAAAACTATTCCACATAGAACATTAAATTCACTTTGCGATAAGTCATATTTATTTAAAATATAATCTATTTTAGCATTCTTATCTAGCACTACTGTATTATAGGAACTTAATCTTATATCATCGGTGATATTTACTATTGTCTTTGGACTAGGTACCACTGATACAATAATAGCTAAGTACATTATTGGCATAGCCAAATATTTTAAATTATTTTTTACCCCACTCCACAACTTGTGGAGGAGCGGGACATAATCAACTAAATTATTCATACATTCCCCCTGAATGAACAAAATAATTATAGCATATATTACATTTTATGTCAAGTTTTGTAAAAATATTAATGCTGATTTACCAAAAATTAACAATTATCTTGCAAAATTATACAAAATATGACATTTTTAACGGAAACCGCCTCCGCCGCCTCCGCCGCCGAAGGAACCACCGCCTCCGCCAGATGATGAGAATCCCCCACCACCAGATGAGTAACTTTCGGCTCTACTCTTAGCAACACTTGCGGCATGCACCCCTTCATACGAAATCATATGAATAAAGATAATATCGTCATAATAATCATCCGTAATAATATCAGGATATAATTTTTTGAATTCTTCAGCTACTTTCTTCGCAATGCCAAATATTTGAGCATATATTAAATATTCATCCCATATTTTTACTTCAATAGCTTCGCGATCCTTTATATTAGAAAAATCATTTAAAAAATTCTTTAAACCAGCCATTTGCATACCATATGTTTTCATTTCTTCTCTAACATAATATACTTCATTAGTTTCATTTATTAAATTTTCATTAGTAAATTCTAAAGTCGTATCATCAATTACTTTATTAAACCACCTAAGTATTTTATTATAATGATTTTTACACCATCTCGTAAATTCATTTTTTTCTAAAATTCCATCTCCAGATGCTGTATGCATCATTTCGTATAATTCAACTTCTAAAGGTGTTAAATTATCACTAGAAATTAATTTTAATTTTTTATTATTTTTTTCATCTTTAATATTTTCAATATTACCATTCTTTAACCATTTTAAAAGAATAGCTCCAAGAAAATCAGTTTTATTTTGAACTAAGCGAAATTGACACGCTACCCAATAGGCTTTAAAAATATTTTTATTTAAAGGAATATCTCTAAAATATGGGGCATCTTTTACATTTCTAATATCTTTACTTATTTTAACATTTTTCGTCCCATAGCCATTACTATTTTTAGCCACAAAAACACTAACAATAATAACAATTATAAAAGGTAAAAAATTAGCAATAAAGGCCAAAATAATAGAAATTACTTCTCTAAAGCTCGTTGTATCATGATAATTATAAGAATCATCTTCAGCCATATCTAAATAATAATCAAAATCATTATCTAAAGTATTACTAAGTTCAAAAGTATTTTTAGGAAACTTAATTAAGACAGTCATATATTCATCACTATCTAAAGAACCTTCTTTAGTCATTTCAATTATGCCATCAGTAACATAAGCATAACCTTCATTATAATCATCACCATAGCCATAACCCCAGACAGGTAAATCATTACTATAAGCAAAATCACTATGAATTTTAATATAGACATGTTCTGGTTTATCTGAAAGTTCATAAGGAATAAGTTGCCAATAAACCATATCTGCATCTTCTACTCTAGAAACAAAATTAGTAATAGTATAATTTAACGTATAAGTATTATTGCCATATTTTGATATGCCAAAACATAACTCATAGCCATCATCAACTTCATTAATACCGGCTTTATAACTTTTTTCACTAAAAGAAGCATTAATATCCCAGTAACTTAATGTTTGAAATTGTCTACTCCCAAGAGATACTCGATAATCTTCAATAGTAGAATTACCTAAATTATAATATGGTTTATAGCCTTCAGTACCTTCATCTAAATCAGCTTGCCAAACTTCCGTAATATTTGCATTACCATAATTATCGATAAATATATCCATATTGATACTTTTAATATCATTAGCATATACTACTTTGCAACATAAAAATAGCCCAATAAACCAAATAAAATGTTTAAATTTCATTAACTCACCTACTTAAAAAGGCATTTTTTAATGCCTTAGAATTTAACTTTAACGTTTTCTCTCTCATTACCATTTGCTTCAAAATATTCGCGTTTTTTAAAGCCAAACATCGAAGCTATGATATTGGAAGGAAACATTTCAATTTTATTATTTAGTTTTAATACTGAATCATTATAAAAACCACGCGCATAAACTATTTTTTGTTCAATATCAGCTAATTCATTTTGTAGTTGTATAAAATTCTCATTAGCTTTTAACTCAGGATAACTTTCTGCTAGGGCAAATAATTTATTAATGGCATTAGATAGTTCTCCATCAGCTTTTAATTGTTCACCCATACCATTTGCATTAGCATAAGTATTACGAGCTTCCACTACTTCTTTAAAAGTACTACTTTCATGTTTTGTATAACCTTTAACTGTTTCAATTAAATTTGGTACTAAATCAAATCTTCTTTTAAGTTCAACATCAATTTGACTATATTGATCTTCAACATTGTTTCTAAGTCTTACTAAACTATTATAAACACCTATAACATAGATAATTAATAAAACTACAATAACAATTAGAATAATCCACCACATATATATTCACTCTCCTTATAATCATCTTATCATAAACTTAATAATTTGACAATTATCTTTTAGTTACCTTGACAGCTAATTTTCTTACTTTCTCTTGTGTCCAATAAGGAAGATAACTTTGCATAATATATAACATTTTAAATAAATTAGGGTTATTTGCTAAAAACTTTTGGATACTTTCTAGCTCTTTATAAGTAAAATTACTATTTATCCTATCTAAATATTCTCTAAATATATCATTATATGGATTTAATTTATTATAAGAAAAAGGACTAATATCAAATATTCCTGTACCATGAATTATAACAGGATTCTTTTTCACTTCTTTTATTTCTTTAGTAGATCCTACTATCATGGGATTACCATAATATAAGTAATCTCCTAAAGATTTAAACATATTATTAATTGCTACTAAATTATAATTATTTGGTAAAGTTGCTATACTATTTTTTAAGCCAAAATTAAGAATATCTTGATCAGGAAAAATTAAAGGTATTTTATTTTCTTGAATAAATTTAATTAATTTTTCTTCATAACCATAATTACACCAATTAGAAGTATTTATATATAAAACGCCTGAATTATAATAATTATTTAATAGCTTTAATCTTTCACAATGTTTATTTATTTCTAACTCTCGTACTGCATTTATAGTATTTGAACTATAATTATTTAAACCAACTAAAGAATTTACTACTAAAGTATCGGCATCTAAATATAATAAATTAGTAATATTAGCTAGTCTACTACCTAAAATACTTTGAAAAAATAATCTAGCATTAGGTATTTGTGATTCTTTCCAATTAGGAATATGATATTTTTCAATAGCGAATTTCTTTATATCATAAAAATAATATTCTATATTAAAACTTTCTAAAAATAAATTAATCTTATCATAATCATCTTTAGTAAAATCACTTGTTATAATATGTATTCTTAAATTATTTACATTACCATTTTCTAATAAAGATAATATTGACGCTAACATAATATCAATATATTTATTATTAATGGCATATAAGACATCTAATCTTTCCATAAAAATCCCTTTAATAGCAAGTATTATATATTTTATTTATTATTTTGGCAAGAAATTTCATTTTATATTTAAAATATCATTAAAATTCATTCTTTGATATAAAACCCTACTAATAATAATTTTTTGTTCTTTTCTATTTATGGTATAAAACATAAGATAATTCTTTACTTTGTAAACTCTATATTCAAAGTTCATTCTATTTTTTATTTTATAAGAAGGACATCCATAAGGAAATTCTAAAATATAATCAAAACTTTGCATAAATAAATCTCTATGTTGCTTTGCAGCAGTAATATTTTTTAAATCAAATGAAATATAATGAATAATATTGGTAATAAATCTATCAGCAAAATGAATATTTCTAACTTATACATAAATTTTATTCAAGATTATTACTTTCAAATTCATTGATAATATTATTCATTTTTTCTAAAAGCTCATCCTTAGAATATCTTTTAGTAGTTGTTTTCATTTGTTCTTCTGCTTCATTTAATTTATCATAGATATAATCATTATAATCATCTCTTATTTCAAAAGGTAGTTTTCTCTCACGAAGGACTGCTTTTATAAACATATTAATAGCAGTAGACACATTCATTCCTACGCTATTACAAAATTGCTCAAAACTTTTTTTATCATGAGCATCAACTCGAACATTTAAATTCAATGACTCCATAATTATACCTCATTTCTAATATAATTATATAATTGTTTTTATTAATTGTAAATATATTGTTTTACATTACAATTACATTGTGTTATTATATTTTGGCTGTTTAAAGAATTACTTATTCAAGAATTGCGGGAAATATTTAAAAGTATACCAATACTAGCCATACTAACAAGTAATGAAGATCCACCATAACTAAGAAAAGGTAAAGTTACACCAGTTACCGGAATTAAACCTACTACTACTGCTAAGTTTAATAAAGCTTGAATAATTAAACCAAAGACAAGACCAAAAGCTAAGTATTTACCAAATAAATCACTCGCTTTTAGTGATATAGTAATGCCACGATAAAAGATAATAAAAAATAAAATACTAACTATTAAGATACCTAAGAAACCTAATTCTTCACTAATAATGGAAAAAATAAAATCGGTTTGGGGTTCAGGTAAATAAAAATATTTTTGGCGTGATTTTAAAAATCCTTGACCGAGAAGTCCACCAGGACCAATGGCATATAAACTTTGGAGTATTTGATAACCTGAACTTAAAGGATCGCTCCACGGATTTAAGAAACTTACTATTCTCTTCATCCGGTAAGGGGCTGCAATGATAATGCCAACTATACCAAGTAAACCAAAAAGGCCAACTTTGACAAAGAATGATATTTCAACTCCACTTATAAATATCAACACTACTAAAGTTAAGACAATAACCATTGCGGTACCAAAATCAGGTTCTAACATAATTAAAAGAAAGAATAAACCGATAACTCCTAAAATAGGTAAAACACCGCTTTTTATACTTTTCATTATTCTTTTATTATTAGTTAAATATTTAGAAACATAAATAATTAAACCAATTTTAGCAAATTCTGATGGTTGAATACCTAAAGAACCTATACCAAACCAACTACGACTACCATTTCTAATACTACCAATACCGGGAATTAAAACTAAAATCAAAAGAATAGCACATATCATTAATATTAAGTTAGCTTTTTTATAATAGAGATGATAATCTACTTTCGATAAAAAATACATTAAAATTAAACCAACTAAGAAAAATAATCCTTGCATTTTCACAAATTTATAAGGATCATTAAATTTATATTCTGCCCACACAAAACTAGCGGAATAAATCATTACTAAACCAAAGATGGCAATTATTATTACTGTTATTAATAATTGTCTATCAAAGTTCTTTTTCAAAAATTTTAACCCCCTTAAAATTTTTTATCTATAACCAAACACCATAAGTAATTGCAGCCATGGCTAAAATTAAACCGACCACATAAAATAATTTAACTATATCACTTTCACTCCATTTTAATTCTTCAAAATGATGATGCAATGGTGCTTTTAAAAATATCTTTTTATTAAATTTTCGAATGCCTATTATTTGAATTAAACTACTTAATGTTTCAATAACAAAGACGCCACCAATAATAGCAAGCGATAATTCATGTCTAGTTAAAATAGCAATTGTAGCAAGTGCACCACCTAATGAAAGAGATCCTAAGTCTCCCATAAATACGTGAGCAGGATGCGAATTATAAACTAAGAAACCAAGTAAAGCCCCAACGATTAAAAAGCAGAAAATAGCAATTTCTTGATACCCTTCAAGCCAACCACAATTCCAAGAAATAATACCATAAGCAAGAAAGGCAATCGCAGATAGTCCTGCACACAAACCATCTAAGCCATCGGTAATATTAACCGCATTAGTTGTACCAACTAGTAAAAATAAAATGAATAAACCAAAGGTCCACCCTAATGGTATTACTAAATTTAAAGCGGTAAATTGTAATACATTAGAGCCACCACTGCGCATAAATAAATAGAAAAACACTAAAGCAATAATCATTTGAATTAAAAATTTAGTGACAATAGAAAGCCCGGCATTATTTTTAAATTTTACTTTTAAATAATCATCAACGCCACCTAAAAGAGCATAAGCTAAAAAGGTAAAAACTAAAATAATTATATTATAACTTATTTCAATACTACCATTGATATATAATAAAATTAAAGAAAGAATAACTGGAAAAATAAAGATAATCCCACCCATTGTTGGTGTTCCTTCCTTAACTAAATGTCTTTTATTAATTTCTCTACTAACCATTTGACCAATATGAAATTTCTTAAGCATGGGAATAAATACTAAACCTGATGCAATTGCTAAAGTAAAACCTAACATCATGGCCATCGCTGCCTTTGCTAGTATTAACATAAGTATTCACCTCTTCTTTTATTATTATACACTACAAATTGCTATTAATTAGATATAGAAATACCTTTTTGACAAATATTTACATTAGTTTAATAACAATGTAATAGTTGTTTCCACACTTTGAAAGGTATTAGCAAATGGAGACATATAGGCTACTTTATTACCATCACCAGTATATTTTACTTTAAAATCTTTTAAAGCTTTAGTAGCTTCTTCCTTACTCATTCCGACTACATCTGGTACTTGTAAATATTTAACATCTAAATAACTATATTCTTTTAACATGCCGCCTTCTTTTTCTTTAATACCTAAAGTTTCAATAGCAGAAAGCATTATATTTCGGGCAATTGGTGCTGAAACTGTTCCGCCGTATTGCGTCACTCCTTTCGGATTATTCACTGCTACATAAACAATAACTTCCGGATCATCGGCTGGTAAAAAGCCAATAAAAGATAGAATATAATTACCAACCATATATTTACCATTAGAAACCTTTTGCGCTGTTCCGGTTTTACCGCCAACACGATAATTTTCAATATAAGCATTTTTACCCGTACCATTAGCAACGACACTTTCTAAAACAAATCTAACGGTAGCGGATGTTTCTTTACTTATTACTCTTCTTTTTGTTTTCGGTTTATTTTCATAAATAATTGATTTACTACTATCATCTATTATTGCAGATACAACATATGGCGTATTTAAATTACCACCATTAATCGCAGCCGATATCGCGGTTATTTGTTGTATTGGTGTCACACTTATACCTTGACCAAAGGCAGTTGTGGCAAGTTCTACTGGTCCCATATTTTCGTTTTTAAATAATATACCATTGCCTTCTCCATTTAAATCAATTCCTGTTTTAGTACCAAAGCCAAAGCCTCTAATATAACCCATTAATTTTTCTACTCCCAGTTTATTTCCTAACGAGACAAATCCTGGGTTGCTTTGTATCTATACAGGAACACTTTAAGACAGAAGAATGTCTTGCACAAGCAAGGTTTTTAGAACTCAAACTTTTTAATGAGTTATCTTCATTCATATCTAAATCTATATCAATATCTGGAGTATTAAAATCATAAAATATTTTTAATTTTATATGCTTTCTATCACCATTAACTTTTTCTATTTCTACTTTCTCAACTAATAGATTAATTAAATATGGTAAATTTTCTTTAATGTCTAATTTGGTATTTAAACAATTTTCAATGTTTTGTAATTTCTTCTTTAATTTTTCTTCTTCTAAATCACTTTGCGAATGATTATCCAGTTGTTTTTGATAATTAAATAACTCAACATTAAACTTATCATTTCTTTTTTTAAATTCAAAATCATCTATCATACCTTTAATACTTAAATCTAATAGTTTATCTTTTTGCTTTTCAATATTTGCTATTTTACTATTAATATCTTCAATATCTAAATCATCACTATAATTTTCTATAATATTTCTATATTCATTCAATACTAATTTTATATATTGTTTTTTATTTTTTATAAAATTACTAAATAAATCAATAAATATTTTATCCAAATACGATTCTTTTATGTTTGGGGATGCACACTTAGATACACCATCAGTTTTATAAGTTTTACAAGCCCAAACTGGATTATTAGCACGATTAGATCCACCATTTCTAATAAATACTGCTCCACAATCTTTACAATATAATTTACAAGAATATTTATATCTTTTGATATGTTCTTCAGCATTTAAAATATGCCTTGATGGTAATTTTTTTCTTTTCTCATGCAATAAATTTGCTTTTTCCCATAACTCTTCTGATACTAAAGCAGGTATTCTTTCATCTTTATATATAACTTGTCTTTCTTTTGGTACTTTTTTCTTTTTATGAGTTTTATAATCTTCAACTTCGGTAAGTCTTGCAGTATAATATCCTTTATATCTAGGATTAGTCAAAAACTTTGCCAAAGTTGTTTGTGAATAAGGTTGTCCTTTTGAATTGAGATAACCCTGTTTTGCGAGTTCTTCGCCAATTTTTTTAAGTCCAATATTACCACTTGCATAAGTAGTAAATAAATATTCTATTATTGGTGCTTCTTTTGGATTTATTTCATATCTACCATTTTTTTTGAAATAACCAGTTAAATTACCACCAATTAATTTACCATCTTTAATCATTCTATTTACACCAAATTTAACTCTTTCTGATAATTTTCTAACTTCATCTTGTGCTAAACTAGACATAATAGTTAATCTAAATTCAGCATCTTCTTGAATTGTATTTAAGTTATCTGATAAAAAATATACAATAACACCATTTTTAAGCAAATATTCTGTATATTTAATACTATCTACTGTATTTCTTGAAAATCTTGATATTTCTTTTGTAAGTATTAAATCTAATTTGCCTAAGGTAGCATCTTCTATCATTTTTAAAAAGGAATCCCTATGTTTTACTGCCGTACCAGAAATACCCTCATCAATATAGCCACGAACTAATTTCCATTTTTTGTTTTCTTTAATCATGTCTTCAAAATAATTTTTTTGATTTTCAAGTGAATTTAATTGATCATCTTTGTCTGTTGAAACACGAGCATAGTAACCAACATTTAATTCCATGTCATAAATTATTTTACCCTGTCTTATCTCTTCTCTTACTTTTTTAACATCCATGAAGCTATATTCCTTTCTATGCTACTAGAATTTAAAACAATTTATGTTTTACTGCTATACCAAAAATATACTTATCAATATAGCTATGAATTAGATTCTTTATGTTGTTTCTCTTAATCATTTTTTCACAATATTTTTTCTGATTTTCAAGTGAATCCAATTTATTGTTTGAAATACGAGTATAGTAACAAACATTTAAATCCTTGTCATAAATTATTTTACCTTCTTTTAACCTTTCTCTAATTTTTTTAAAATACATAATACCACATCCTTTCTATGTTCCTAAAATCCAAGACACCTTAGGTTGCCTGAATATTACCTCATTTGTTGTTATTTGTCAATTTATTTGAATATTCATTTTTAAGTTTATTAAGTCTTGATAAAAGAGACTGTTCCATTGCTTTAAATACTTTTAAATCTATAACTTTTTCATCATATAATTCTTTATTTACAATTAATCTATATTCCAACCATTTATATTCAAAAGGTAAATGCTTTGTACTAAACTTAACTTCTATATCGTTAGTTTCATACATTAAAGAATTCCTCCGTATTCTTTAAATTTTATGAAAACTAATTAAAAAAAGAACAATAAGTCCAAACTAGACATTATTATTTTTTCCTTTTTCAAAAGTTAAGTCTTGTTCCAAAGGATTTTTCAAATGTATTTCAATAGTAGATTTAGTATTACTATCATTATCTATTTCTAGATGATATACATTTTTATTTGTTCTACCTTTTACAAATGCCAATTCCTTAGCATTTAATGGTCTAGATAATTCAAAACTAGCATAAGTTCTATTGTTATTTTCTTTAAATTCAAATAAAGAGATTTTATCTTTTAATTGGTTTTGTACTATTTCAACTATATTTTTTAATTTTTCTTTTTCCGATTCTTTAAATAAATCATAATCTGATAATTCTGGCTCTTCAATAGATTTATTAGTTCTATTTCTATAAAGTCTATCATATTTAGTTTTAATATCTTCTACTGTAAAATATGTATTACTTAAATCTACTAATGGAGTTACTTTCCTTTTTAATTCACCACTAGAATAACATGATAGTTTTTTATAAATAACAGTATCTCTAAAAATTGGATAACCTATATTGGGAAATATAATTGTTTTATAATGAAGATTTTTAACTTCATCTGGAGTAAGTAAATCACGAGCAATTAGAGATGTTGATTTATTGCCATTATAATTAGTTAGACTAACTGACTGACTAATAGAATTCGATTCTATTGTTTTTTTACCTAATCTTTTGCTAATTGCCTCAGCAGTATCCATAGTATTAGTTTTTAAATAAGCAAGTCCAGAGTTATCGAGAATAATTTGAGCTACTTCTTTACCATAAACATTATCTAATTGACTTAAAGATTGAATAAATAAATGATATCTTAATCCACGAGATCTAGCAACACTAATAATTGATTCTATACTTGGCTCAACTAAAGGTGGACAATTTGAAAATTCATCGCATATCCAGTCTATCTCAATAGGACACTTTTTATTTTCGGTACTATTAGCTAATTTGACTAATTCTTTATACAATAAGCCTAAAATAATAGTAACCAATGTATAATAAATTTTATCTTCATCAGGAACAATAACAAATAAAGCAGACTTTTCTTTTCCTAAAATATCAAAGTCAAAATCTGATTTACTTGTAACATTAGCAACATTTACATCATCAAATATTGCCATTTTTTCTGAAAAAACGCTAGTGATAGACTTATAAGTATTTTCACTAGATGAGAGAATTGGAATTAAACTATCCTTTGATTTAGTACCATAAGGTTTTTGTTTTATATAATTTTTAAATTTTTCAGAATTTTTTTCTTCCATGGTTGAGTTTTGAAATTTACGAATAGAAGTCATAGTAATTTGTTCACGACTTATTTTACCATCTTTATATTCTTCTAAAAAAAATCCAATTAAACCTTCAAGTAAATTTTTAGCACTATTATTCCAAAAAGGATCTTTATTTTGTATTTTTTCATAAGTAATCATTGAAGCTAAAGAAGTAATTAATCTACTTGTATCTGCATAACTAGAAATTGAATTATTTTGATTATCTAATTTTGCCTTATTAAAAATATTAAGTATTTTATTATTAATATCAATTTTATTATTTATTCTTTCTATATTTATTGGTTTTAATTTTTTAGTTTTTAACTTTTCTTTTAAAACCTTATTTTGAGATAGATATGGCAACATCTTATTTTCATATTCTTTAACTTTTTTATCATAATCAATAAATTTTTCATACTCACAAATAATCGGCTCTAAAATATTAATATGATTAGATAATTCAGGATGTCTAAAATCTATTGTTAAAATTTTATAACCCTTATCATACAACATTTTAGAAGTAGTATGATAAATTTCACCTTTTGGATCAGTTACAAATATACTTCTTGGTTTTTTAGCATTAGCAATAAAACTTATCATAGGGATAACACAAGTTACACTTTTACCAGATCCACTAGATCCTAAATAAACATAGTGTGGTGTTTCTTTATCAAACCATACATGATTAGCTTTTTTATCATAATAGACAGGAAATCCAACATCATGAATATTAGAAATTCTTTCTTTCACAAAATTTTTATTTATTTCTGATAAAGTAGAAAACCTTGCTGATCCATATTCATTATTATTTTTTATTTTATGTTTAGCAATTATTGGCTCTATATAAATAAAAAAAATAATAAATACAATTAATACTAACAATAAAGCAATAAGGGGCAAATTCATAAGATGCCCCTCATTAAATTATTGTTATAAATCATAATCCTCCTTAGAATCTTTTTCTTTTTCTGGATCATAATATAAATCAATAAACATATCAAAATCTATTTTAGACAAATCTAAATTAATTTCTTTATTTCCATAATATTGTTTTATATTTAAAACTGTATCATTTTTAAACCTAAATTCTTTTGATGAATTTAAAATTGCTTGTAAATCCTCATATTTTTCTTCTATATTATTCATAGACATAGTCCCTTTCATTTTCCCTATCTAAAATTTCTTTTCTAGCAAGTTCTAATCCATGTTTTAAAGATGGACTTTTCATTACTTGATCATAAGTTAATTCTAATGCATCTAAGGTATCTTCTAATTCGTGAGTATAACCATACTCATGGTTTTCAAGTTCATATAAAAACATATCCTTAATATAACCCTCACCAGTTTTATCTTGTTCTATTAAATATTTTTCTTCTTTTCTAATTTCTTTCCACATTCTATTATATTCATTTAAATCACTTTTTCTAATGAATCCACCTGCACCAATAGTTAATATTTTATCTGTATCAGTTTCTTTTAAACCCCATTTTTCCATCATTTCTTTAAATTGTAGGTTGCTAAAAGCAAAACCTAACGGAAAGTCATTAACCCTTTTTTGATGTTTATCTTTTATTTCTTTATATTTGTTCATTTATAAATCAAGCTCCTTGCTTTTTGATTTATTTTTATTTTCTAATTTTTGTTCTTGTTCTTTTTTTTCATATTCAGTAAGCCATGAATCATAATTATCCATTATTTCACCATACTCATCACTTGTAATTTCATTGTCGCTTTCCAAATTTCTCAAATTATCTATAATATCATCTACTTCTTCATATTCATCAAACATATTAAATAGTATATTTTTTAAATCATTTTTTGATTTCTTCATCTTTATCACCCCTTTCTTCGATACGAGAACATTTACTAGAAATCTTCATAGTACAAAATAAAAATAGTAATATAAACAATAATAAAACTGCTCCTATAAAACCTAAAATATAAATCATTTGTTTTCCTCCTCCTTCATTTTAATTGCTTCTTCAATTCTTTTTAAAGCAATATCATAATATTTTTTATCTATTTCAAAACCTATATAATTTCTATTTTCTAAAATACATGCAACAGCAGTTGTACCACTTCCTAAAAAGCAATCTAAAACCGTTTCTTGCTCTTTAGAACTGTTTCTAATAATTTTTCTTGTTAAGCTTAATGGTTTTATTGTAGGGTGATTATATAATTTTTTGTCATTCACATTAATTGTTGAAATATATACAGTTTTTGAATCTTCATAATTCTTTGGATTACAATAACCATTATTTCGAAAATATAAACAGTACTCTTTATCATTCATATATGCATGATTATGTAATGGTATAGGGTTTGTTTTGTTCCATATAAGAACTTCTAATTTACATTTAAGTTGTAAATTGAAATATTTTATATACATCGGTATTTGTCTAACATTACACCAAATATAGATATTAATGCCCTTCATTACTCTAATTAACTCATCTAAAATTTTAAAATCAAAACCATTAACTAAATTATTAGTAATTAATTCACTTTCTACTTTTTTCTTACTTTTTGTGATTCTATCATTTCCCTTTTTACCACCAGCAGTACAAATATCATAAGGCGGATCAATTAGAACTAAATCTATTGAATTATCAGGTATTTTCTTTAAGCCTTTTAAACAATCTTCGTTGTATATCTTATTTAATTCTAACATTTTGACTCCATTCTAAATAAGATATAATAAAAATTAAAAAAACAATAATAAATAAATTCATTTACATCATCCCTTTCTTTTAACTTTATAGCAAAAAAAAGAACTGGTATTTTAATTCCCAATTCTTATTTATTTTTAGTTTAAAGTTTCTAAATAACATTTAATATTATCATTCATAGCAAAAGGTAAATAAGGAGAAATTTCCAAAGTTGTTTCATGATTTTTATCATCTTTTGCCAATATTTTTAAGCTAAAGTCATATTGTCTGCACAATTCAATCATTTCCTTTAAAGAAAATGAAATATTTTTAAATTCTTTAAATTCTGAAATATCTCTAAATGATAATTCTTCAATAATTTCTTCATATTCATCATCATTACTTGTTTGAGATACAAATTCTGAATTATTTAAATCAACATAAAGATTAGTATCACCCCATGTTTTATTCAAATTTTCTAAACTCCCTAATTTATTATAAAAATTCATATTACAAATTACAATATCAATAGTATAACCAATAACTTCTCTAGGTGCTTTTACTACTAAATTTTTATAATAATCGATAATTTGTTCAAATATAAGTTTTGTGAGTACTTTATCTAACCCTAAATATTCCTTTCTTTGTTTTAAAATATCTTCTTTAAAATCCATCTTTCTTCCCACCTCATATAAATCAAAAACTCATAAAACGAGCTTATTATAACACTCAATAATTAAAAAAAATAGTTTTTTTCAAATTTTTTATAAATTTTTATCAATTTTAATTTTTTCTATTATTATATGCAAATCATTTTTATTAATTGGTTTTGGTATATAATCACAAAAACCAACAGATAAATATTTATCACGAGATCCTGTTTCTGCATCAGCTGTTAAGCAAACAACAGGAATATTAAAACCTTCTTGTTCTTGCAACTTTTTAAATGTTTCTACTCCATCCATTTCTGGCATCATAATGTCCATAAAAATAATATCATATTTTTCAGTCTTTACTTTTTCTAGACATTCTTTTCCACTTAAAACAGTATCAACATTTAAACCTTCAAATTCTAATAACTTTTGAGCTACCCTTAAATTAATTTGTGAATCATCTACTACTAATACTTTCATCAAAAACCTATCCTTTGCTTTATCTCAACATTAAATGTTGTGCCCTTACCTACTTCACTTTTACAATTAATTGATCCATCCATAAGTTCGGTTAAACTTTTAGTTATGGATAAACCCAATCCCATTCCAGATATACTACTATTAACATATTTCTCAGATCTATTAAAATTGTTGTAAAGATGTTTTAATGTAATCTCATCCATACCTTTTCCAGTATCAGAAACAGATATTTTCAAAGTACAGCATTTATTTTTTATTTCACTAGATACAGATATGATAATTTTCCCTTTATCAGTATATTTTATAGCGTTATCAATTAAATTAGCTAAAATTCTTTTTATTTTGTCCGGATCACCAACAAGCTCATTTATATTTTTATCTACTTTAATTTCAAGTTTTATCTTCTTTGAATCTATCTTATATTTAAATAACTCTAAAACATCATTAAGTAGTTTTTGAAAATCATATTTTACTTCTCTTAATTCTAAGGAATTAACTTCAACCATTGATATATCCAAAACATTACTTAACATATTAAGAAGTGTATTAGATGCATTTACAATTTCCTTAGAATTTTCTTTTGCTTCTTCTAATGTATCAGCATAATCAATTAATTGAGCATAACCAACTATTGCATTAAGTGGTGTTCTAATTTCATGCGACATACTTGAAATAAATTCAGATTTTACTTTATTATTTTTTTCAATTTGATTTTTAGCTAAAATAACTTCATTTAACATTTTTACATCAGGATTCTCTATGGTATGATACATAATTAATAATATATATGAATAGAAAAATCCCTCAAAAATTAATTCACGATAAATAGTTCTTAAAATAAAACCTAAAACATAAAGAAATATCAAAATCAAAAATGGAATAATTTTAACAATAGTATCTCTATTTTTAAAAGTTAAAAATAAAGTTAAAATAACAATAATTAAAAATGTCATCAAGGAATAGAAAACAGCAATATTATAAGAAAGTCCTTCACCATCTAATAAATTTTTTTCAAAAATTACATTAAGTGGTAAAACAAGTAGCAAAAACATTGATATAAATGTAATACCTAATACTGTAAATTTTACAATCTTATTGTATTTTATATTAATATTAGAAACAATAAAACAATACTTTAAAGAATAATAATCTAATATTATTAACAATAGCATATATAATTTTTGAAATATTTCTATCAAAGATAAGTTACCGGTTAATTTTGCTATTATAAAAGTTATTATTCCTATTAATGCAAAGATTAATGTTAAAAACAGCATTGTTGAATATATTTTTGTTTCAGTGTTTTTGATATGTTTTTTAGAAAAGAATAAAATAATAAGTGTAACATCAATTAGCACTGCAATTATTGGTAAAATTACTGCATCCATACCATCAACCTCTTACTATTAACAATTATATCATAAACTTATTAATTTAATCTATTAATTGTTATTATTTTTTTCTTATTCTTTGTAAATTTAATTTGTTTTGTAACAGAAAAGCATTATGTTTTCCAATTTCTAAATCATCTAAAAATGAATACACTTCTTCTTCATCAACAACTGTTTTATCGTGAAAACTTTCTGCTAAAGCATCTTGTAATGAAAAACCATAACCATAATTACATCTTTCAACAATTTTATTTTGAAAATCTTCCAAATAATTATCAGTTAAATCTGCTCTATCAAACTTTGGTTGTGATTCAATAATTTCCCATTTTAATGTTGCTAACTTTTCTCTTAATTCATCTCTCAATTCATCTTCAGATTTTAAAGTATCTTTTGAAATAGTATAATTTTCACCTATATTAAAATAAAATGTATCATCATACTGTTCTACACCAATTGGAATTATTTCAGCACCAGTTTCTTTAGCCATTCTGATAGCACCTTTAAATATTTTCATTACCACTAAATTAGGTGAAACATTCCAAGCTCCTTCTGGATAAATTAATAAATTACCACCTTTATTTAAAAGTTCAATACTCCTATTATAGGCAATTTTTCTATCTTTTTTGTCTGCAGTATCTAGTGGTATAACTCCATTCATTCTTAAACCTTGATAAATAAGCATTTTATATAAAATACCTGGATCACCTAACATAAGATAAGCTGGCTCTTTTATAACTTGAAAAGTTCTTTGAATATCATTACCACCTATATGAGTACATGCATAAATTCTTGAATTATTACTTTGAGTATTATGCTTATCATTTAAAACTATTATTTTTTCTTTAGATAGCACTTGATCTATTTTAAGAATCAAACTAACTAACCAATGTATTTTTTTCCTAATATTTATAGCTTTTAATTGATAACCATTATCATAATTATATTTTCTTAGTTCATTTTCATATTTTATTAATTCTTCGATTGCCATTTTTCTTTTTTGCAATAAACTCAATTTTTCCATAATATATTCCCACCTCATATAAATCTTCTTATTCATTGTAACATAAATATTTTTATTTTATTATTAGAAATCCAACTTTTATATCAACGCTATCTCAAATTGTAATCTGCTCTGATACAAAAACCGATGTTTTATCTAATTTATAAATTATATTTTCGATATCAAACTTATTTGACATAAACTTATAACATAAAAAAGCACCAAACTATTTAAGTTCAATGCTTTAATTTTGTTATTTTATATCATTAATAATTTCTTTAATTAATTGTAATCCTATTTTTTTATCTTCAGAATCTTTAATATCAATTAATTTAATATTATTATCAATTTGTTTATACAATGAATAATATAATTTTAATTTTTTATTTTCATCTAAAGTTTTATCAGTATATACAATATAATCTTTATTTGTTTCATCATCATGATAAGTTGCAATTACTTCACAGATTATTTTTCTTCCATTTTTATCTTCTACTGCAAATTGCATACTTCTCATTTTATCATTCTCTTTTCTATCTATCTTGAGAGTTTTTCTTGATCTATTAATTCAGATTCAATTTCTTGATTAGCTCTAATCAATTTAACAACTTGTGGATCATATACTTGAATATCAGACTTTCTTATTATATCTCCTGGTTGTGCACCTTCAGGATATACTGGAGTTCCAGATGTTAAAACAATTGCATCTTCTTTATCTTTCTCTAATTCATCAAATCCAACATTTTTTACTACTTGACCATTAGATAATTCATACCCAATTGGGGCAGTATAAATTGTTTTACCATCCTTTTCTGATATCATAGGTGCAGAGACCAATTGGGCTCTACCATTTTCTGCATAAAAGGCATTTATTCCATATACAGCATATTCATTATTAATTTCGTGAACTTGATGTTGTGCACCAAAAATATTATTAAGTGGACAATATTCATTCAAATGATCAATATTTGAATCATATATATGTAATCCTATACCTGTTGCTAATGTAGCAGTTAATAAACCTGCTGCTGCAAATTTTACTATTCTTTTCTTGTCAACTTTCTTTTCCATTTTTAAATTCCCCCTTATCATAAAATTTCAAAGAAATGTATTTAACCCCCTCGTTGATAAAAAAAGTATAACACATTTGTAAACATTTGTCAAATTTAATGTGCTAATTTAATGTGCTAAAATGTATAATTCTGTATTATTTGTTGTAAAAATTTGACTACAATTTGAACATAAATAACAGTTTTTCAGTAATAAATATCAATTTGTGATATTTATTACAATTAATAATAACCACTAAAAATCAAGAATTCATTTAACATTTATTCATTTAGATAATTTAGTACAAGTGTTAAAAAGAGAATAAAAAAGCAAACTTTATATATCACTTAGAGTTTGCTCATCTAAATCACTATTTAAATTATAAATATCATTAAATTCATTTACAGTTTTATCTAAATAATTATCACAAAGTTCTGACTCAACTTGTTTATAAAATATTCTAGTTGTGTCTAACGCTCCAAATGAATCAATATTGATTAAAGAATTACGGTTTTTACTAGACACTAATCGATCAAACGGTATTCGTTTTCGCCAATGTTCAATAATCCTTCTTTTTATTGTATTTTTTGACATACCAATATAAACTTGCGAATAGCTATCTAAAACCATTATATATATTCCTGATATATTATTAACTTCATTTAAATCTTTAATTTCTTTAAAATCATATTTATTTACAAAATTAATTAAATAGTTATTAAAATCATTATGATTTAATTTATTGACTTTTGTCATCTTACCATCAAAATTTTTTAAACATCTTTCATGTTGTTTTTTTACCCATTCATCGCTATAAACTTCTCTTCCATAATAACTTGGCTTATTTGATGGAACACAATAATTTTCTCTTGTTAATTTGTTATTATCCTGTTTTTTTAATTTAAGATTAAAATGTAAAATATACTCATTAACATTTTCATATTTTCCAAAATCAAATCTTTTTTTACAATTTAAACATTTATACCTTTGATAACCATTATGATTTCCATCTTTTTGGACATTTGTAGAGTTACAATTAACGCATTTCATAATACCTCCTGCAAAAATTCTAGTAGAGTTAATTACGCAACATTTAAATTAAAACATATATAACATATTATAATACATTAATTTATAATATTCCATTCTGTGCTTCTTCCTGAGCTATATTGAATAATAAAACCATTATCTTTTAAAACTTTATAGTATCTTCTGATTGTTCTCTCACAAACATTATATTTTCTTGCTAATGTTTTTTGAGATACTTTCGGATTTAATTTTAATTCACTATATATTTTTTTTAATAATTCTTTATTTGCTATTTTCATCATTACTTATTTTTTGTTGCTACTTCATGTTTATTAACTTTATGCTTAAAATCATACATTGAACAAGAAACTATATTCCCAAAAAATTCTTTTAGTTCTCTAGAATCTTTTTTATATTTATACCAAAAAATAGCTATAACAATAAAAGTTATTATTACGATTATTGCTACAATAACATATATATGCTTATTAATGTAAAATGCTAATCCCATATAATCACCCTATCTTTTTATTTATAATGTACAATATGTCCTTTTCTATTTAAAAATATAAAAACTTTAATATTATAAATGAAAAAATAGTCCTATACTAGCAACTATTTTGTTGTTTACCATAGCATTTATCTGTAAAGATTGTATGCACGGTAAAGTAAAATGGTTCACTTGTGATAAACCTTTTTTTATTTATCACAACTGTATAATAACATTTTTTTATAAAATTTGCAACTATTTTGAATAATAATTGTCATTTTCAAATAATTTACTAAATTCTTTTTGAGCTTCTTCCATTTCCGCATTAATATTTTTAATAGATTGTTCAAGTTTAATTCTATTTCTAAATCTTTGCTTTGGATTATTACCAGAAAGATAATTTTTAAGTATATCTTTTCTAGTTTGCTTTTTATTTTTAAGATAATGTTTTAAAACAATTTCTTGTATAATATCATTTTCTTTAATTTTATTAAAAGACTTAGATTCCTTTTTATAATTATAATCAGCATAGTTGACAATAGCATTATATATATAATTATCTACATATTTATTTTTTGAATCAATTAAAGTGGTATCTACATCAATAGTTTTAATATTATTATCTTCATTAATTTTATAGAAATAAGAATTAATTTTATTTAATGATTTTTTAAAACTATCATAGTCTAATTTAAAATTAGGATTAGAATTAGAAAAAATGTAATTTTTAATTTCTTTGGTAAGATTTATTATTTCTTTATTTTTAATTGATCCATACTTAATTTTAGTCTCTTTATTAATTCTTTCATTATAAAGTAGTTGTCCTAACTTTAATATTTTTTCTTCAAATAATAAGTCTTTTTTATCTCTTAGAAGATAATTTTTTTCTTTTGGATTAAAATATTTTTTTAATTCTTCTATATCTTTATTTGTTTCTTTCAGTAAAGGAGTATAAATTTTTTCTTTTTCAATAGTATGTATTACTTGATTTTTTAAAAAGTCAATTTCAGTTTGTGATAATTCGCCAGATCTTCTATAACCAATCTTATTTTTAGAATATATATAGTTAGGTTGTTTTTCCATAAACGAAAAATGAAAATGTAAGTTATCAGTATCAGTATGAAGTGCTAATTGATAAAACATTTTTTTGGAATCTTTAAATCCACATTTTTTAAAAAATTTAGGTAATATATTTGTAGCAAGTTCTTGTTCTAGTTTATGAATGTCAATATTCTCATTAATATAATCATTATTAAATGATAGCACGCCTTGCCATAAATTAGAATTTTCTAAATACTTAACTGATAGCTTTTTTCTTCTTTCAACTTCAGCTTCACTAGCAAATTTTCCATTTTCCATAACTAAATTCATAGTTTTTTCCTTAGTAAGTTTACCAGTATAATAATCATACATAGACATAGCTCGTTTTTCTTCATTAGTATAGTAGTCATACATATCTTGAACTCTTTTAATAGATTTAGCATGATTTGTATATTTACTATCCGGATTATTGAAAGCAAAGGTAAAAATAGAATTAAAAATAACCTTAGGACTTTTAGTCATTTATATAATTATTCCTAATCCTTTTATTAAATTCATTTAAAGGTTTACTTTTTTTAGGATCTGAAACATTTTCAAAATCCATATCTGAATATATTTGCTCTTCTAATAAATGAATAACATGCTGTTTTTTTATAATATATTCAATACTTTTTTCCAACTTATTAAATCTATCTAAAATTTCATTATCATTTAAAGCAGATATAGATAAATTACATACAGTTTTAGAAAACGATAACTTATTCCTATCAGCATAATCTTTTATACGAGCATATTCTTCATTAGTAAAATATATATGCTTATCTATTGTCATTAAAATCAATTTCCTTTAATCGCGTTAAAACATAATCCAATATTTGTATTTTAAAAGTATCATGAACTTTTTTAACTGGTTTCGGACAGTCAACGCTTTCATAATATTTATTTTCTGGTAAAAAATATCTTATACCGAATTTTTTATAATTATCAGTCCATTCTTTAATTCTTCGTTGCGGTAATTTTTTGTGAAGTATATTTACATCAAAACCACCACGAGCAAATATTTCTCTTGCGGATAATTCTGGCATATCATATCTCATCATAATAGTCCATAATTTAAAAATTGGATCATACTCTATTTCTCTTTTATATCTTATATTCCTGACAAAGACACACTGTTTTAATTTTTTAATCTCTTCATCAGTATATAAACGAACTTTCATTATTTAGCTTAACTCCTTATCATGTTCGTTATCAAAATATTTTATTCTACTAATTATATCATCATTGAGAGCATCATCATCTAATATATTAGTAGACATTTCTTTAATATCTTTTAAATCCATTTCTACACCCATACTTTTAGCAGTAGAATCTATTTTTTTATCAACTTCATTAAGTAAATTTCCCCAAGAGAAAATCATATCTAAGTTTATATTTTTATCTTCTTTTTCTATCTCTAAATCAAAAACACGCTCACTAGTACTTATATCTTCAATTATAAAATCTATGTTTTTTAAAATATATTTTTGTGAATCTTTATCAAAATCTTTTAAGTATGTATCAAGAGAAACAATATAATTAGCATTATTACAGTTTTCCATTTGACTGGCTTGATCCATACCATAATTTATTATATCATTTGCAATTAATTTATTTATTGACAGTTTCATTATCATAACCTCCTTTTAACATATCAATATATCCCATTTCTAAAAGTTGTATCATCATTTTTGAAATATGAACACCATAGAATTGGGCCATTAATTTAATCCTATTAAATAGGTCAATAGGTAACCAAAAATCAAATCTTCTCATTTAACCTCCTTATATTAATAGGATGAAAAGTCCCAAATTTGATAATATATAAAAAAGCAGGATAAGAAACTTACACAATAACACTAAACAAATCCTTATTTTATAAGGGTTTAGTATTGTGTAAGACTGATTTTGCACTTGCAAAATTCATCCTACTTTGTAGGTTGATTCAAAGGATAAAAACCTTTTTTATTCTTTATATTTGGGACTTTTATTTTTTTAATTTTCATCCTAAATTTTTATTTTATTAATTTTTATATGATGTTTGAAAATCCTCATAACCATGTAAAGATGGTGGATAAACTGGTTGATAATAATCAGATTCATAATTAAAATCTACTAAACTCATACCATCAATAACCTTATCATTTAATGAAACTTGATAGTGTAAATGATTACCAGTTGAATAACCAGTTGTTCCAACACTGGCAATAACTTGTCCCTTTGTTACATTATCACCAACTTTTAGTGTTGATGAATTTGGATACAAATGTCCATATAATACACTATATTTTAAATTATCTATTTCACAAGAAATAGTTATAGTATTACCAGTTCCACCATTTTTATCAATTTTATTTATTAAATATGGAAAAGACTTTTTTTCAACTATGCCATCACAAGTTGAATAAACTGGCTCTTGTTCAGAACTTGATATATCCCAAGCTTTATGAATTTCTTCCTTTCCATAAACAATTCTTTCTTCCATAAAAAAACTAGTTATATTAGAATTAGAAAAATTTATTGGCGGTGCAAATGGTTTTGCTTGTTCTTCATTTATTTGCCCACTAGATGAGATATTTTCAGATTTGCAAACATCTAATACTTTATACTTTTGTATAGTGCAAACTTCACTTATAGGAATTAACTTTTTAGAATCTTTATCTAAATTATCAGTATATATTTCATCAAAAGTTAAAGAATTATCTGCTAAATAAAAATACAAAATTCTTTCTAGTGATACATAGCCATTTTTTGCTTTAATGTTTTTTTTAACAGTTTTAATGTATTCATTTGCATATTGACTATTATTTTCAATATAACCATCAGTAATATTAGCACCAAAAAAATCTAGAATCATTAATACTGGTGCTATAATTACAAGAGCAAGTAAAATAATGCCACCAATTGATCCTAAAAGAATAGATAATATTTTTTTCTTCATTACATATCCATTTCTTTATCATTTTGTTTTTCTAGAATTTTGGCATATCTATTTAATTTTATTAATAAATCTGTTGCACTTTTAAAGTTATCAAGAATATTATCGTTAGATAAATCATTTTCACTAACATAATAATTAATATCACTACATAAACTTTCTATTAAAGTATCTACTCCTGAAGTAGTTGATAAACTTTTTTTCATATCATTAAAAGCATGATCAGCATTTTCATAATCATCATTATATTCATAAGGATCAGCATTTTTAACATATTGTACTAATTCATTTGAAAGTTCATCTATATAACTATTGTTACCAAAAGATGGTTGATCAATTATGTTATATTTTATTAAATCATTTTCTAAATCATTTAGCACAATATTATTATAATCTTTGGAAGTAGTATCAGCATATTTCCAACGCCCATCCTCATACAAATATAAATATTCTTGATCTGATAAAGAAACATTTTTAATTAAACTTTCTAAGTCTTTATCTACTTCAAAATTTAATTTTTCACCACGATCACGATGATAAGCAACACAAACATCACATAATGGATTATCAAAATCATGTTGTTTTAAAATATCTGGAAAAATATATTCTTTTAAACTTGATAAATCACCTAAAGACATTAATAATTCTACTTTGATAGGATCCTGGTAATTCTCATATAACATTTTACCATTTCCAAATAAATTACCATCATGATGACAAGATATAGACTTATATGTATTATCTTTTTGCTTCATAGCAATTCTTGATCTTACTGACATTAATTCTCACCCATCATTTCTCTTTCTAATTCAGTAGCACGAATCCAAACTCTAAGTCTATTTTTATTATCAACATTAAGTAAAAATTCACCTCGTTTAGCAGAAAGTAAAAATGCTTTTTGAGTATCTGTTAAAGGATTATTTTTAAATAATTCTAAGTAAGCAAGTAAATCATCTTCTTTTAACATACCTATCATAGTATACTGACAATTATTGAAAATTGCAGTAGCATGTCTTAATACACTAGCATTACCAACAAAATCTTTAACACTTTGAGTACTAACGATTAAATTAGTTGAGTATTTACGAACTCTACGAGCAAGTTGTCCAAAATTCTTTAATACTTCATTATTTTTTTCATCTATGAATAAATGAAACTCATCAACTATAATACTTATATGTTTTTTCTTGTCAGATTTCTCATTTTGAATTTTATTAGCAACAATACTATTATTAAGATAAGTAAGTAAATTTAAAACTTGGGTATTAATTAATCTTTGATTTCCACTATATAATAATTCTTGTAAGTTAAAAGCTATTAAATCATTTGATAAATCGATATTAGTATAACCATCAAATAAGAATGAATCAGTACCAGTTAAAAATCTTGAAATTAATATTTCTAATTGATCTATTAACTTCTTCTTTTCACTACTTTCTAATTGATTTTTATAAACTGGTAAATATTCATATAACTCACTAAAAATTGGATAATCAGTTGGTTTCAAACTTTGCAAAGTATTAATTGAAGTATTTTTAAATATACCTTTGGTATTATATAACGATTCTACTACCGCTAATAACATAACAAGTTCTTTTTCAGTTATACTTTCAAAAGCAGTTTTAAAAAACGCTTCCAAAAAACCTAAATGTTTTGCTAATGGACAATCTGTTTCTTTTAGTTCCTTATCCTCATCATCACTTGGAATATATCTTATTTGTAAAGGATTTATAATTCCACCTTTTTTAGAATATAAATCTATATATTCCCCACCATTAGCTTCAACTAATTTTTTATATTCATTTTCAGCATCCCATATAAATATTTTAGTACCACGAGCAAATTCATTAATAATCATTTTCTTCATAGTATAACTTTTACCACCACCAGTAGATGATACTATTGCTAAGTTATGGGAAGTTCTTTGATTATTTAAAGTAAATGGATCAAAGAATATAGGTAATGAAGTATGTAAATCTACACCTAACATATAACCTTTTGAATCGTTAAAGTAAGTTTTTGTAAAAGGAAAACCAGCACTTAATGTTAAAGTTGGTAAATAAACCGAATAATCATTTAAAGAAGTTGAAGTAATATCAAAATTTTGCCAACATTCCATTTGTCTTAATTTTGGAATATCAAGTTTTATTTGATATTTATCTACTATTCTCTTTAATTCTCTAAATGTATTTTCTCTTTCTTTTTTAGTTCCTGTAATAATAAGTGTTAAAGCTACTTCTTTAATTTTCTCATCACCATTTTTAATTTCTAACATTAATTGTTGGAAATTTTCCTTTTGAGTATCTAATTCAGTAGCATCACTTAATTTTCTAGTAGTGTTACGATCACTAAGTAAAAATTGATATTGCGAATTTACCCAACGAATTAATTCATCTTGACTAATTGCATCTTTAATACTTATACAAGCCATAACATCTGGAACATTAAAAATTTCTTCAAAAAACAATTCATCAACAAATGGTGGAATATTTTTAATTGTTACCATTTGAATTTCATTATCATCAACTTTTAACATATTTATTTTTTCCTGTAAATTAAGTGGCGAAATTAAAGATGGAAAATCACTCCATATTAAATCATCAAGTGATTTAGGATTCATATATAAATTTGTTAAGAATTTATATATTTCTAACCTATTGTTTATAACTTCCATATTTATTCTAGGTGTTATATTAGAAATAATCTCTTCAATTTCATCAAGTTGTTTTTCCAGAGCATTTAAATCCCTAGCAATAACAACTAAATAATAAACACTAGAAATAGTATAATGATTATCTTCTAATTCCTCAATTAATCTTTTACTTTCTTCAAGTAATTTATACTTTTTATCATCATCTATATAATAATTAATTAAATTTGTTAAGTTAATCTTATTATTATTTAAATTTATTTTTTGATCTAATTTATAACATTTTAAAGTAAGCCCTTTAACTTGATAAAGACTTTTTAAAGCATAAAAAAAGTTTTGCTTTTCTGATTTACTCGCTAGAGATAAATCAATAGCTTTAACTTCAATTAAAGATGCTACTTCACCAGTTTTTAATTCTATTAATCCATCATCTGCAACTGATTTAACATTTGAAAATATCTGAGAGTTTTTAATTCTCTTTTTCATTTGTTTTTTTATTACAAATTTAGGCTTTTCTTTTTCAAGTTTTTTCTTTTGTTTTTCTAAAATTTTTTCTTTATTTGTTTTTTTATTTTCAGGGAATAACCCGATAATATCACCATCACTTTCATTTTAAATATTTTGTTATTTGTTTTATTTTACTTTCCTTAATATCTTCATTAAAGAAACAATAATTTTTATTTCTAAAAACATAATCTACTAAAAGAATCATAATTTTATACATACGATTCTTCTTAGATAAATTAACAGGTATAAGAAGAAATAAACAAATTGATAGGAAAACCAATGCTTGAATTTTTAAATTTGTAAATGCAAACAACACTAAAAATATCATAAGCATTGGAAGACCTAAGTATAAATCAGTTATTTCTATATATTTACCTAATGTCTTTTTAAGACTTTTAATTGTTATATACAAATTATCACATCCTTGTTCTATATCTATTACGATACATATTTCTTTGTGGCATTATAGATCTTATAGCTTCACCCATATTTTCACGACCATGACTTCGTAGATTTTTACCTAAATTAGATGGTGTGGAAGTTTTAACCTTATTTCCAAATTTCTCAATAACATTACCTATACCACTACCAATTTTACTAGAAATAGGATTACTTGAAGAAGAACTGTTATTTCGTAAATTTTTACCAAATTCAGCAATCGCATTACCAACCTTATTAACCATTTTATTACCACCTAAATTACCAAGTGCTGATGCTCCAACACCTAAACCGAAAGATCCAGCACCAGTTAAGGCACTAGCACCAATATGAGTAGCAGATGACATTGTATGTCCATAACTCATTAAATTCATAAATTGTTCACGACTAGAATTTGCAGACACATTAGTACCAATAAATCTATTAACAACTTGACTACCAGTTAATAAGAAAGTACCACAACCAATAAACATCAATGATTTTAATGCCATATCTTGTAATTGCGAATTTGCAAAAAATGTCGTACTATTAATTGATTGCATTACTATTACTGTAATACCTATAATCATCATAACAACTGCACTCTGCAATATTAAAGATACTAATTGTTCTATTACTGCTGATCTTTTTTGTTTACTACCAACAGATGTTGCAAAAACTATTGGACTAATAAGAAATAAAAATAAAAATTCTATTTGCCTACGAGCTAGCATCATGCCACTAAAGAATAAAGCATATAAGAAAAAGCCACCAACAATTATTGCCATTATCCAATTAATATTATACTTGTAATCTTTTTCATCAGGCAAAATCCAATTATTAGAAGTTACATATTTATCATTAAACATTCTTTTTTTAGTAAAATTATCATTTTTAAGGTTTTTAACAATATTTTCATTTTTAAATTCATCACTATTTTTATAACCATCAGAATGATTAATATACATACTAAGCATTGTGTCAGACAATGCAGTATTATTACCTATAAAAGCTGTGGATGTATAACCACTTAATTTTATAGAAAATGAATTTGCTTGGGTAAATAAGAAAACACTCATTAATACTAGTACGCCACATTTTACAATTTCAACAATTATTTGATTAGTAGATAATCCATCTTCTGGCTCTAATATTTTCATAACAAATTTCCATATTATAAACAAAGCAAATAAAGTTAGTGCAATAGCAATGATTCCAGAATGAAAATTAGAAAAAATAGTATTATCGGACACATTATCAACTATATCATATAAATTTATTTCTTTAATGATATTAAACAAGGTATCAATTAAATTATAAATAAAATCAATAACAGCCCAACCTAATCTTCTAAGTAAATCCAAAGCACTTAACATATTTCAAAATCTTTCTCTTTATCTTTTTCATAGTATGTTAATGCCTTATTAGCCAAAGTTTTTAAAAGATTAAAATCTAATTCTTCTACTTTTGTTTTTCCATTTTCATCTTCAGACCAATAATAAAGGGCATCACTTCTTGCACCAGCAACATCATACATACAATCTTCACCTGATACAATTTCTTTAAAAACCTCATCAAATTCGTAATCCGTATTATCATTTAAATCAGCATATTCATAAAATATTTCACATAATTCACCAAAATATTTATTTGTAAATTTTAATTGTTTTTCATAATATTTATTTTCAAGTTTTTGTACTTTATTTTTTAATTCCTCTATATTCATGTATATTACTCCTAAAATAAACTTATAATCAAATTTACCAAAGAAATAGCTAGTATAATACCTACAATGCCAAACATTGTTTGTATAATTCTTTGCTTTACTTGTTGTTTTCTATCAACATCTGCGACAGCATACATAATAAAACCAACAACTAAAGAAACACCAGCAAGTGCTATTCCGACTCGTAAACACCAATCTGTTACAGTTTTAATAGCGTTTAATATTGAATCAATGTTATAATTGCCACCATCTAATTTTGTAATTGCAAGTAAATTCATAGAATACCCTATATTAGAAAGGATATTACCTACGAATTTAAGCAATAAACATTCTCCTTACATAAATAATAGTTTTCAATATATCATTTCTCCTTAAATAATGAAAAAAGCAAAGAGTTGTGATATAATTACAACAGAGTTATTTAGGCATGGGGCTTATTTAACTCTTTTTTCTTTGCTTTACTTTCATAAACTACATATCCATTTCATCTGATTTTTCTTTTTTAGCAGATGATAAAAAAGTAACTCTTTCAGCTATTACATCGGTAATATAATGAGTTTTTTTATTTTCATCTTCATATTTACTCGTTTGTAATCTGCCTTTTATACCAACAACATCGCCAACTTTACAGTATTCTGATGTTGTTGTTGCCATATTATTCCAAAGAGTACAACTAATAAAATCTGTATCATATACTCCATCTGCATTTTTATAACTTCTATTTATTGCTAATACTACTTTGGTTAATTTTTTACCATCTTTTGTTTCCACAACCTCTGGATCACTAGCAATTCTTCCAACAAGCATAGTTTGATTCATCAATTTATCACCTCCTTTACAATTCATAATCCTTATAACTATTTTTTAATATTTCATTAATCTTATCATTTGTTATTTCAATAGATTTTTTTCCAAAATATTTAGTATATTTATCAATTTGTTCCTTAGTTAAAGAACAAGTGTCATCATTTGTTAAATTAATACCCACAACAAAAAAATTACCAGCAATTATATCATGACCTATATATCTATTAAAAGGTAATCTTAATAATTTTGCTTCTTCATTGCAAACAATTGCAACATCATCACAACCATTTAAATAAGTATATTCAATATAACCCCCAACTAATTTTTGCATATCTTCTAATGTATTATCAATTGTTTTTGTTATCGGTAATTTATTTGGCTCTATAAACAGCACATCTAATTTATTTTTCAATACTTTAGCACCTCTTTCCAAACTTATTGCATCAAAAATTTTATCAAAAACAAATTTTTTATAAGTTAAATCATAAATATTTATATTATTTTTCAGACAACTTTTCTTTAATTCATACAATTCAAAAGTATCCCTTGTAAGCTCTTTTATATCTAAAATTAGTATATTTACATTTTTATTTTCATTAACTATTTTTTTTAAATTATTTTTATATTTTAAACTATTTGTGTTATTTATATCAAAATAAACATTTGTAGTTTTAATATTATTAGCTTTACATATAGCTTTCACTTTTTTTAATTGTAAATTAGCTAATTCTTTATCTTTAGCATAAATGTACAGAATAGTTTTATTACTTAATAAATTGTTATAATTTGAAAATTCTGAATTAATATTTTTATCCTTGAAACTCACTTAACAAGTTTTCCATTTCTTTAAGTTCTTTATCATTTAGTGGCTCATCTACACATCTTTTACCATTCCAAAGCATAACACCATCAGAATCATATCCAATTCGTGGACTTTCACTATTTATAACTTGATACTGACTATCTAAAAGAACAATTTCCTTTGGGTAAATATAATAATTATTTTTATTATCTTTCAAATAAGAATTTAAATATCCCTTTATATATACATTATTTGATACTTTTATAATATCTTTATATTTACTTATCAATTCTTCAGTTAATTTAATTTTATAATATTTACTAGAATATGAATTATCTTGTAACTTATCATTTTGGACTAAATCAAAAAACATAAATTTTTTACCATTTATGTCTTGTCTTTCGTAAGATAAACTAGTTATCTTACCAATTAATTCAATTTTATTTTTATTAATAATAACACCTCCTAAGATCAATAACTAGTTATATATTTAAACTAGTTTATATATTATATATTTATATTTAATTTATTATATTTAATAGAAATTTTCATCTATATTAGATAGAAATTTTGTACCACCAAATTAGCAAAATTATGCTATGTATATTCTTCTTTTATTTTTATTTGTATAAAAAATATTAACTAAATTTGCATCTTTTAATTCTTTAATAAGTTTAGTAATTGTCCTTGTTGAAACTCCTAAACTGTTAGCTAAAAATTTATTACTTGCATAACAATAACCATTCTGATGACATAAAAGTAAGATATCACCATAAAGCAATTTTGCATTACTACAAATATTATGATTATTTTTAACTAAACTAGGTATTTTACAATATTTGTTATTCATTAATATTGCTCCTTAGCAATTAATTCGCCTAAATAAACTACTTGCTTTTTAGTACCTGTTATACAAGTAATTAGTGTTATATCCGATGAATTAGACTGAATTAATTGTGCTTTACCTGTTTTGAGAATTTCATATCTATTTGACACTTCATATATATACTTATAACCATTATAATAAAAAAAGATTTTATCTTTCATATCTAATTTCTTTAAATTTCTAAAAAAAGATACTGAACTATTACCAGAATGAGATGCTAAAATAATATGACTATTTTCATATTCATCAGGTAAAGTTGTTTCTTTTACAACATAAATATTTTTATTGACATTATTTTTTGAACTATTTTTATCAAAAATTCCTCTTTTTAAATTAATTTTTGGAATTTCTAAAATAGCGAGATAATTTTCTGATGTTTTAACTTTATTTTTTTGAGTGGTTTCATTAGTTGATATATTGCTTAAATCTTCTTTTAAATAAGATTTTATCATTTCATTATTGTGTTTATTTTGAATAAAAACAAAAAAATAATTGTATGTTAAAATTAATATACTACATAAAATTAAAAATGTTCCTAACAAATAAAGCAACTTATTTGGTTTCTTTTTTGTTCTTTCGACTTTTTGCATAAAAGGCAATACCAACTCCACTTAAAAATAAAGTTATGGCTATTAAATCAATAACATAATTTTTATTTAATTCAGTTTTTGGAACATCAACAATTAATTTTTCATTAGTCATCTCTGCTTTAACTATTTCACCATTTTCTTTTATCTCAAATAACATTTTTTCATTATTTAAAATGTAACCTTCAGGTGCCTCACTTTCAACTAAGTAAAATTTACCTTTAAATAAATTTTTAATAGTAATTTTACCATTTGCATCAGTATAACCTTCATAAATTAATACAGCATCATCAATATTATCTTCATAATAGAAAATTTGCACTTTTGTATTAGGTAATGGATCTCCTGTTACTAAATCTCTTTTTGTAAAATCAAATTCACCTTTTCCTAAATAATTTTTAAATGTGAAATTTAAAGTTATTACAGGTGTATATTGATCTTTATATTTTAATTCAAAACAATGCCTTGTTTCATCTAATACATGGTTACCTACAGTAGCATACTCTACTAAACAATATTTACCTAAATATAAATCTTTAATAGTAAAGCTTCCATCTTTGGTTACATACTTATCTATAAAATCACCTTTTTTATAAATTAAAGTTCCATCACCAGAATAGATGTCATCATTTGCATATAATTCATAGATTACTCCATCTAATTCAATTTCTTCATAATGAAAAGTATTATCTTCAAATACAACTTTCTCACCAATTTTATGTACATTTACTTCACCCATAACTTCTTGGTTTGTAAATCTAACTTCTAATATAAATCCTAAATCTTCATCATATTCAAATTCTGATTCTTTATTTATTTTAAAAATTAATGGCTCTTTATTCCATAAATATTTATTTATAGATTGATCCACTTCTTCTAATTGATAATTACCACTTAATAATGGGAATGGTGTATATAAAACCCCATCTTTTGTAGTTTCAAATACACACACTTGTCTTTTATCTGGATAAGAAATAGTTTGACACACATAGTCATTAGTATCAAGATTTTTAATTTTAAACTTAATTCCTGCAATTGGAATTATTTTTTTACTAGCAAAATCTATTTTTACCATTTTTAATCTAGCACTAATAGGCCCATTATTAATTATTTTATCAACATCCTTATCTTTTATCTCAAATTCAATACATTGTGCATCTTGTGAGTCTTCAGCACCCTTAACTTGACATACTTTATACTTTCCATAAGGTAAAGTAATTTTTGCTCTACCTTTTTCATCAGTAGTAACTGTATCTACTTTTTTATTTTTACTAATTAAATAAATTTCAAATTCAGCATTAGCTTCTGCTTCTATTTCACCGGTAGTACCATCACTTTTAACTTTAAATAGATGTAAATCAAATTTCTTGACATCTTCTTTTGAAGTTATATTAATAGTAATACCATTATCATTAACAAAAGCACTATAAACTGTTGGATCTAATTCATAACCTTCATTTCCTGTACTTATTTCTTTTACAGTGTAATGACCATATTCAAGTAAAATTGACTTTGCATAGCAATTTTCATTTATTTCTAATCTATCTACTTCTTTTCCATTAGAATCATAAATAGCATAGACAGCACCAACTAAACGAGCATCACCTTGTGCTTCACATTTATTAGTTTCTGAATCATGTTTAGTTATTGCAATATAACCTTTTTTAATTTCATTTGAGATTCTTATACTTGCCTTTGTATTTTCTCTTGTTAAAGTAAAAGTCCATGTTTTATCAGACTTAATTAAATTTTCAAGAGTAGATAACTCTTTAACTGTATAAGTACCTAGTTTTAAACCGGTACATTTACCACTACCACCTGAAGTAGTTATTGTACAAACTTCTGATTGTTGTTCATCATAAACAGCAAATTTGACTCCGGTTAAAGGTTTATTATGCTCATCATATTTTAAGATTTCTACTTCACCATCAACAGCTTCACCTATAACACTAGCTCTTACAGGATCTACATTACCATTAGTAATAAAGTTTTGTGAATCTTCAAGTGTTAAAAATAATACAGAATTATCATAGGTATTAATATTTTTTTCTAATAATACTGATATTTCACCACCTGCTGTTGCAGTTATTGATAAAGTATTTTCATTTATTTTTGCTGTACAATTAGTACAATTTTTTACAGTAAATTCATTTAATATATTATTACTATCAATTAAGTCTTTTGTTTCACCCTTAACCATATTTAAAGAAGTTCCATGAAAACTTGGAACAACATAATGTCTATCAACTAATGTTTGAATTTCATTCATTGCATTTACTATTGTTGTAGGATCATTAATTTTAGTACATCCATTTTCATCACACATTCCACTTGTAAAAACAGTATTTTCAATAACCCTATAAATAAGCATTTGAGTAGCAACAATATACTTGTTATCAGTATGATTGCCATATCCATAGCCGTAGTGGGCGTATAATTGCATTTTATTTAATTGATCCATTGTTAATTTATTTGTTGATTTTTCTTGAGTACTATTTACTAGATTAAGAATGTCATCATCACTATAATTATAGACATTATAATATCTACTTCGATGAGCTACTTCACCTGGGGCAATGCAATAAGCTTGAGCTCCTATATTAGTACCATCAGTTATTTTAGTATTTAATACTTGTCCATATCTATTAAAATGAGATGATGATTCCATGTGAGCATGATAGTAATTACCTACATTAGTAGCAGTTACTTTTGCTGTTTCAGCTTTTACTATTTCTAAATTACTAAATAAATATAAAAATAGTAATAAAAATATGCTTAATATATACCTTAAATTTTTTCTCATATTTATATCACCTTTCATTTCTAAATTTTAAGCATAAAAAAAGTAAGTATTTTTCAACTTACATAAAATTTAAAATTATTGTACTTTCCCTGCACATTCATAACCTACCTGTTTTAGATAACTAATCGTATCTAAATGAGATTCTTCTAAATTTATATTATTTGGCAAATACATCATTGGATTGTTCTCGCATATACCAGCCGGAACATACAACTGCATAGTATAATGTTTTCTAGTGCATCCATTACCATTAAATGTTGTTGGGGTTGTTTGAACTATAAATCCATAAAAATATTTTAAAGATATTGTATCACCATAATTATATGCTTCATCGTATGAATCAAAAAATCGTGTTGAATTATTTTCTTTTAAATAATTAGTTTTCCAAATAACATAATCTGTATCTTCGTTTGTGCAAGTATGTTTTTCAACTTTATTCTCACTAGGAACATTATTATTTTGAGTAACACTATTATTACTATTATTGCTACTATTACTACTATTACTATTATTGCTACTATTACTATTATTGCTACTATTACTATTACCGCTAGTAGTATTTTTCTTTTTAGTAGTCTGTTTTTCCACATTAGAATTATCATTAGAATTTATATCTTTTGTTATATCGTTTTCTTCCGATTCAGAATCATTTTCTTCTTCTGTATCTTCTTTTATATTTAAGTCTTTATTTTCCACTTTATTTTGATTATTTAAGTTTTCAACAACTTTATTATTATCTTGATATTCTTTATCTTTATGGAACGCAAAAGTAAATAATAATGAAATTCCTATTATTAAGATTATAATACCACCTATAATAATGCCCTTATGAATTTTAAATTTTAATTTCATATTTCATCAACTCCTACATAAACTTTATATTAAAAAAGTCTATATAATATATATGACTCAAAAATTAAATTTTTTCAAGTCTTTTTTGTTCATGGTATCTTTAGCTTTTTTAAAACCATAACTAACCTCCTCCCAATAAAAAAAAGGTTTTTGATAACGAGATCCCTATAAACTCGTGTTATTTCAAAACTGCAATTTCAAAATGCAAGCATGCTTTTAATATACAACTTTGTTTGAATGGCTCTAATGCTGTTTTGGTTATTCGATATTTATCTTCTACAATTCGTTGAGCTCTTTTTTGCAATAATACAATTTGAAAGAAATCCTTTTCTTGGTCGGTAAGTTTTAATAATAAACTATCAAAGTCTTGTTGCATTCTTTCAGCTTCATTTTCATTATCTATCTTAAAAGCAACAGCATCACCTATACGATCACTATAATTTATTTTTCCACTTGGAACTTCAGAAAATTTATATGCCATTCCCTTAGTATAAAAATCTTCGCCCCAATCATTAATATTCTTATAAGAATATCTAACTCTGATATATTCTTCTATTAATGATTCTAAGTTTTGTTTACATTTTTTTAAATCGTATTTGCTTATCAAATTTTTTCTTAATAAACATTCCAAAATAACCACCTCAATTTAAAAAGAAAAGAGATTTTTGGGGGCTTTTATCCCTTTAAAAATCTCTTTTTAATAACAAAATCAATACTAAAATATAATTTATTTCTATCCCTCATAAATAAAACCCCCATAAAATCAATAAAAACAAATTAATTTCTATGGGGATTATTTTAGTAAAAATTTTTAAAAATGTCAATAATTAACATTTTCCTTTTTGTTAATTCTTACTTGGACAAGTAAAAGCAATTATTATAAAAGCAGTTGCATTTACTTGTCCAAAATAAATTGCATTAAGT
>CANQQX010000001.1 GCA_947626115.1 uncultured Bacilli bacterium | reverse complement strand
TTTTCAGTGACTAATTTTGGTATGGGATACTAAAAAAACTTGTTTTTTTTAAGTTATTATTTAAATAAATAACATAAAGAACTATAATTTTGTTATAATAATAATGGACTTTAAAAGGAGGTAAAAGATGAATAAAAATTATTTATTTACTATTAGTATTATTATTCTTGTTATTTTATCTTTTGTCTTCTTCAATAAAAAAATTAGTAGTAATGCCACTATGCAAAATGTAGTTGGTATTATTACCTATAATGAAGGTAATAAATTAATTATTAAGGATGAATTTGATAAAACATTAGAATTTAAAAATGATATAGTTAAAGATGAAGTTGGTACTAAAGTAGATATAGATTGTGTTGGTGAAATAGATAAATTTAAAGAAAATCAAGATTGTTCTATTATTGATTACGAAGTAGTCGAAAAGAAGGAAGAAAAGAAAGAAGAACAACCTAAAGAAAACAATATACCTAATGAATACAATGATAATGGTATATTTAAAGATTATTACAAAGATGCTTATAATAAATTAAAAGAAATGACTTTAGATGAAAAAATAAGTCAATTATTAATTGTGCATTATCCAGAAAGTAATCAAGTAAATATTCAAACTCAATATCAATTTGGTGGCTATATCTTCTTTGAAAAAGATTTTAAAGGGAAAACTAAAGATGAAGTTATCAATATGATTAACAATTTAAATAATGTATCAAAAATAAAGATACTTACCGCAATCGATGAAGAAGGAGGTAAAGTATCAAGAATTAGTAGTAATAAAAACTTAGTTGATACACCATTTTTATCAAGTCAAGAATTATATCAAAAAGGTGGTTTTAATTTAATCAAAGAAGATGTGGTGAGAAAAAGTAGCATTTTAAATAGTTTAGGCCTTAATTTAAATTTAGCCCCAGTTGTAGATATTGCTAATCCAAATGATTTTATTTATGAAAGAACTTTAGGACAAAATGTTTTTTATACTAGTGTCTATGCCGAAGAGGTAATTAAATCTAGTAAAAATACGGGTGTATCATATACTTTAAAACATTTCCCTGGCTATGGTAGTAATACTGATACCCATAAAACCGGTTCAGTCGATACTAAATCTTATGAAGATATTCTTAATAATGATTTAGTACCATTTATTAAAGGAATTAATGCTGGTGCTGAAGCAATTATGAATAGTCATAATACTGTTATAAGTATTGATCCAGATAATCCAGTATCTTTATCTTCTAAAGCTCACGAAATACTTAGAAAAGATCTAAACTTTACTGGTGTTATTATAACCGATGATTTAAATATGAAAGCATTAGAAAGTATTGATAACATTGAAGTAAAAGCTATTCAAGCTGGTAATGATTTACTTATTATTGATAATTATGAACAAGCATTTAATAATATTAAAAATGGAATTAATAACAAATTAGTTTCTGAAGATACTATTAATAGAGTTGTATTTAGAATACTTGCTTGGAAATATTATAAAGGATTAATTAAGTAACATATTTTTCTAATTTAGTCGTAATATTTACTAGGTGATGTATTTGCAAAATAATTTTATCAAAAAAATATTTTATTTGTTTTTTTCTCTTCTATGTGGTTCCATTATTGGTTTAATAATAGGTAACTTTATCGATTATCCAACTCTTGTTAAACCACCATTATCCCCTCCTGGTTGGTTATTTCCAGTTATATGGTCTATTTTATATTTACTTATGGGAATATCTTATTATTTATATAAAGAAAATGGTAAAGATAATAAAAAAATAAATATTATATATTATATACAACTATGTTTAAATTTATTATGGTCAGTATTCTTCTTTATTCTAAAATGGCGTTTATTTACTGTTTATTATACAATTATTTTTACTTTAATAGTAATATGGTTATTAATACTATTTTATAAAAACTATAAATTATCTTGTTATTTAAATATTCCTTACTTAATTTGGTTACTATTTGCTACTTATTTAACTATTGGAGTATTTATTCTAAATTAAAAGAGATTCAAACAAATCTCTTTTAATTTTCATTTCGCAAAAATTAAATTTTTTCAATTTTGCGTAATAGAATTATTCTGCTAACCATTTAGCAATATCAATAATTTGTACTCCTTCATATTGATATTTATCGTGTCCAGTTTTAGCAATAAGTATTTTAGGATAAGCATCTTTTATTTGTAATAATGGAGTTACTTCTCTATTAAAAGTATCTTCATCAGTTATATTACTAGCAACTTGAATATATATTTTCTCATTCCTTTTTATTGCTACAAAATCAATTTCTTTATTATGCAATTTACCAACATATATTTCATATCCTCTTCTAAGTAATTCTAATGCTACTATATTTTCATAGATACTACCATAATTCATGTTTTTTGTACCATTTATTGCATATTTTACAGTATGATCAACTAAATAGTATTTATCTTGAGTAGATAAATACTTTTTCCCTTCAATATCATATCTTCTTATTTTATAAAAAGCATATGCTTCACATAAATATTTAATATATGAACCCACAGTTTTATCATTAGTATCAACTTTATTTGAATTTAATGTATTAGTAACACTTCTATAAGAAGTTATTCTTGCAATATTATCTATTAAAAAATCACTAATACTATCTAATAAAGGAATATTTTGAATTTTATTTCTTTGAACTATATCTCTTACTATTAAAGTCTTATATACATCTTTAATATAATTATATTTTTTTTCTATATCTTTATATAAATATGAGCCGGAAAAACCACCTTCTAAAATATATCTTTCAAAATTTTCTTCATTATTTTTTAAATTAAAATATAATAGAAATTCTTTATAAGAAAAAGGATACACATCAATACTATAAGTTCTACCAGTAAACAATGTTGCTAAATCACTAGATAAAAGAAAAGCATTAGATCCGGTTATGTAAATATCATATTTTTTTTCAGCATGAAAATTATTTATTGCTTTTTCAAAGTCATTACACATTTGAACTTCATCAATTATAATAAAATTATCTTTTTTTGAATCATACTTATTTGATACATAATCAATTAAGTTTTTATATTGTTTTAAATCATCAAATTCATCAAGATTATAATTTATATATATAATATTTGCGTTTCTATTATTATTTTTAACATATTCCATAAACATATTAAGCAATTCTGATTTTCCGCTTCTTCTAACACCTGTAATAACTTTTATGTCTGGTGTTCCCATTACATCAATTATATCTTGCAAATATTTTCTTTCTATTAATTTCATAACTTTTCTCCTTTAGTAACATTATACTATTTCATTTCGCAAAAATCAATTTTTTTTAATTTTGCGAAATGAAAAGAAGGCTCAGTTTTTTAATCTTTATCTGAATCTTCTTTTTTGGTTTTTACTATTTTATTTACATTATTTGCAATATCATAAATACCACCAGTAAATAAACCAACACTAGTAATAGCTAAAGAAAAGTCTTTTGTAATGAAAAAATATATTAATGATGAAATTATACCAACTACTAAATTTTGAATAGGTATAAGTTCATCTTTTATTTTTGGGTGTTTTTTAGCAATAATTCCCAAAACAAATGTAACTAAAAATGTTACAATCATGAATATATTATGTAACAAAATAAAATCCCCTCCATAATATTTTATGAAAGGGAATTTTGCTTAACAATTATATTTATCTATCATTGTCATTAAAAAGTAATAATAATCGAACTATTTCTAATATAGATGTTAGAACACCTGCAACATATGTAAGAGCAGCTGCTCCAAGCATTTTTGAAACATATCTATCTTCATTATTATCTACTAGTTTTAATCTTTTTAACTCTACTTTGGCTCTTTTACTAGCATCAAATTCAACTGGTAAAGTTACAAGTTGGAAAAGTAAACCAATACTAATTAAACCAATACCAAAGATAAATATTTGAAAGTATTCAGTAAGTAAACCAATTAAAATAACAATCCAAGAAAATGATGAAACTAAATTTACAACTGGAACAAGTAAACTACGAAAACGCATAAACTTATAACCAACTTTATCTTGAATAGCATGTCCACATTCATGAGCTGCGACTGAGGCTGCCGCAATACTTTCACCATGGAATATATCATGAGATAATTTAATAACTTTTCTTGTTGGATCATAATGATCAGTTAAATTACCACCAGTTTCAACTATATAAATATCTTGTAGCCCATTTTCATCTAATATTTTTCTGGCTACATCAAAACCAGTTAATTTTTTCTTATTATCTACCTTTTTATACTTACTAAAAGATGCACTAACATTAATTTGGGCAAATAATGGTACTAAAATAATTACTAAATATAAAACTATATTCATTACACTTGTATAACTATAATACATGCTTATATCACCTCATATATTGTTCCTTCTCTAGTATCTTTTATTAGGATACCCATATTTTTAAGTTCATCTCTAATAGCATCAGCTTTAGCATAATCTTTATTGGCTTTAGCAATATTTCTTTCTTCTATTTTTTGCTTAATAAATTCTTCATCAACATTCTTTTCTTCTTTTTTTGTTAAATCTAAACCTAATACTTGATCAAAATCACTGATTAACTTAAATTTAGTTGCGTCGTTACTATCACTTTTTAAAACATCATAAACTATCGACAAGGCATTCGCAGTATTTAAATCATCTTCTAAAGCAGCTTTAAATTTATTATTAAATTCATCATAAATATTGTTATCTATTTCACCTTCACTATTTAAAGATAAAACTTTACTTTTTAATTTTTTATAAGCATTTTCAGCACCATCTAAAGAATCATATGAGAATGTTAATTGTTTACGATAATGACTTTGTAAACACATAAAACGATAGCTTAAAGGATTATACCCTTTTTCTTTTAAAGTACTAACAGTTAAAACATCACCTTTACTTTTACTCATCTTACCAGATTGGTCATTTAAGTGTTCACCATGTACCCAGTAATTACACCATTTATGACCTAAAAAACTTTCAGATTGAGCAATTTCATTCGTATGATGGGGGAATATATTATCAACACCACCACAATGGATATCTAAATATTCGCCTAAATATTTGATACTTATACCCGAACATTCAATATGCCAACCAGGGTAACCTACCCCAAAAGGACTATCCCATTTTAATTCTTGATCATCAAATTTACTTTTCGTAAACCATAAAACAAAGTCAGCTTTATTTTTCTTATTTTCATCTACTTCAACAGTATCTCTAACACCACCGATTAAATCGTCTTCCCCTTGATTAGTTAAGACATAATAATTTTTAAGTTTAGATGTATCAAAATAAATATTACCACCAGCAGCATAAGCATAACCATCTTGGAGTAACTTTTCAATTATTTTAATGTACTCATCGATATTACTAGTAGCAGGACTAACTATTTCTGGCTTTTTAATATTTAAATCTTCAAAATCTTTGAAAAAAGCATCAGTATAAAATTTAGCGATTTCTAAAACAGATTTATGCTCACTTTTAGCACTTTTAACCATTTTATCATCACCAGTATCAGCATCACTTGATAAATGACCAACATCAGTTATATTCATACATCTTTTTACATTTAATCCAACATAATTTAAAGTTTTTTCTAAGATGTCTTCCATAATGTATGTTCTTAAGTTACCTATATGAGCATAATGATACACTGTTGGACCACATGTATACATGGTAACTTCATTATCTCGCCAAGGTTTAAACTTCTCAATTTTTCTTGTTAAAGTATTATATAGTTCCATATACTCTCCTAACTAAGTCTTTCTAATACTTTTTCGCGACCTATTAAATAAATTTCATCCGGAAGTTCAGGTCCATGTTCTATACCACTTATTTTTATTCTAATTGGCATATATAAAAGTTTACCTTTAACTCCTGTTTTTTCTTTAACTATACTTATCACATTAGCGATTTTCTCTGTATTCCAATCATCTAATTTTGCTAGTTCTTCTTTATATGTTTTAATAACGAGTGGAATACTTTCATCACTATTTAAAAATTCTTCGTTTTCTTTACTAATATTAATATCATCATTAAAGAAAATACCAACTAAATCATTTATTTCTTTACCATAAGATAAATGATCTTTATAAATAGTAAGTAATTTATTTACCCATTCTTCTGTTTTATTACTAACATCATAAGTTAAATATGGTCTTACAAATTTTAGATATTCTTCATCACTTAACATATTAATATATTTGTGATTAAACCATTGTAATTTTTTTATATCATAAGTAGCTGGTGATTTACTAATTCTATTAACATCAAAGTTCTTAATTAAATCATCCATACTATAAACTTCTTCATTAGTCGCAGGACTCCAGCCAAGTAATACTAAATAATTAACAATAGCACTAGGTAAATATCCTTCATTATAAAGATCCATAAATGAAGCATCACCATTTCTTTTAGATAGTTTATTACCATCACTACCTAAAACCATTGGAACATGGATATATGTTGGTGCTTCCCAACCAAATGCTTCATATAATAAATTATATTTCGGAGTTTGGGCTAAATATTCATTACCTCTGATAACATGAGTAATATGCATTAGATGATCATCAATAACATTAGCAAAATTATATGTAGGATATCCATCACTTTTAAGTAAAATTTGATCTTCTAAAACTTGATTTTCTACTCTAACATCACCATATACTACATCGTGAACTACGGATACACCAGTCTTAGGCATCTTTTGTCTAATAACATATTTCTCCCCATTTTTAAGTTTTTCTTCTATTTCTTCTTTAGTTAAATGAGAACATCTGCCATCATACATAAAAGGTATTTTTTTCCGATCACAATATTCCCGCATTTCTTCTAAAGTTTCTTCCGCACAAAAACAATAATAGGCTTTACCCATTTCTACTAATTTTTCGGCATATTCTTTATAAATATTTATTCTTTCACTTTGAATATATGGACCATATTCTCCTGGCGTTTTAGGGCCTTCATCTATCTTCATATTACATAAATCTAATGTATTATAAATAAAATCAATTGCTCCTTCTACTTTTCTATTTTGATCAGTATCTTCAATTCTAAGTAAAAATTCTCCCCCATCATGTTTAGCTACTAAATATTCAAAAATAGCAGTTCTTAAATTGCCAATATGCATAAATCCAGTTGGAGATGGAGCAAATCTAGTTCTTGCACTCATTAATAATCACTTCCTAATAACTATTTTACCATAATAAATATATTTTTTAAATTATTTATCTTGTTAATTATATTTAATTTATAAATATCGTATGTGTGTATATATTCGGCATTTATTCATTTAAAAACATTAAAATTCTATTAAGGTGTTTTGAATGATTGATGAATTTTTATTAGATAAATTAAAAGATATAAGAGAAGAACATGATATTAAACAAAAAGATATTGCTAAAAAATTAAATGTTAGCCAACCTAACTATGCTAGATGGGAAAGTAAAGCTAAAATAATTCCTTTAGAAAAACTAAATGAATTATGTAATTATTTTGAGATTAATATGGATTATGTTGTAGGTATTACAAAATATAGATTTAAAATGTTAAATAATAATGTCTTAGATAGAAAAATAATAGGACAAAATATAAAAAAAGTAAGACTAGATAATGATATAACACAAAAAGAACTAGCTACTATCCTACATACTAATCAATCTGTTATAAGTGCATATGAATCTGGTAAGACTTTAATACTTACGGCTTTTGCGATAGAGTTATGTTTAAAATATCATGTGTCTTTAGATAAATTATGTAATAGAAAATAAAACTGGAAAATTACTTCCAGTTTATTTATTTTTCTTTACTAACTTCTTTATTTTAGTAGATATTTTTATTTTTTCTACAGTAGATTCTTCTTGTGGCAATTCAAAATGCATAGATTTATTTTGAGCTTTTAATAAAACCAAATTAATTATGTTTTCTGCTTTTTGTCTATTTTTTGAATTTATATTTTGAAGTAATGACACAAATCCTTTAATAGCATTTACTTTATTTTCTTCTTCTTTTAAACACTCCCAAATTTTTATAACATCTTCTTCACAATCTGTAGCATTTGCTATTACTCTTGCAATAGGTAATGCTATACCTAATTTATTTAAATAACTATTTTGACTTAATAAATAAATTAAATCTATTTCTACTTTTGTATGAACACTATTAATTAAGGCAGCAAATTCTAAAGACTTATCTATTTCATCAGTTGTTTCGTAAAGAAAAAGTATACCATAAACCTTTTCGGCTTTATATTTTGCTTCTGATTCATTTACTATCATTGCTCCACTTAAACTATCAATACTTGCATAAGATATTAATTTTGAAGCATAATTAACATTATATTCTTTTCTTGAATTATTTAATATTTGAGCTGCTTCATTATCTAAACTCATTTCTATTAAATGACCTGATGTTAAACTACCTTCTATAGCATCACTATTAAATTTTTTTCTAGCACCAACTATTAAATTAACTTTTTCTTCTTCAACTAATAAATTTTGTTTTAAAGAATATGTTAAATATTTAGATAATGATTCTAATTTATCTTCATCAGTTGTTTTTAAAAAATACATAGCATTTTTTAATATATATGGAGCATTTTTATTATCAATGTCGTTTAAATAATTATACATATTTTTAGCTTGATTTTCACATTTACATTTACTTATTAATTTAGCTACTGGTAATAGTAACCCCAAATCTAAAATATCTAAATTCCAATCCAAATTAGTATAAATATTTGCTTTATATCGATTTTTTTCTTTAGCAATTAATTTAGCAAGTTCTAAATATTCCGCAATATATTCCTTTTCTTTTTCCGTTTCTATACAAGAAAAAATACTATAAATATTTTCTACTTGAAAATCTTTATTACATTTTAAAATAATATCAGCAATTAAATCTTTATACTCAATTTCTTTATTTTCATAAATATAATAAATATATTTTAATTGAAAATGACTTTTTGCCATGGCCATTTTCCTTAAGGCTTCGGCTTTTAATTTAGAATCAATATTAGAAAAAGTTAATTTATTAACAAAATAATTATTATAATCTAATCCTTTTGCTAAACCACGTATATTAATATATGGCAAACTAACTTTAGTATCTAAATCATTGTCAAGAATTTTTAATAATGTTTTTTTTAATTCTTTAGTATCATTTATTAGGCATAATCTTTCTAAAACTACTTCATCTAAACATGCTAATATTTCTTTAGTTACTTTTTCTTCTTTTATTCTTTCTAAAATTTTATTAATTAACTCTTCTTTCATAAAATCTCCTAGATAATTTATTATTATAATCTCACTAATTTTTTATTGCAAGTTATACTGCTTTTAAACTTAAAGATACTTTTTGTTTGACTAAATCTACATCACTAACATAAACATCAATGATATCACCAACTGATAATATTTCTGATGGATGTTTAATAAATTTATCACTCATTTTAGAGATGTGAATCAAGCCATCATTTTTAATACCAATATCAACAAATGCACCAAAGTCAACAACATTTCTAACTGTTCCTTGTAATTTCATACCTACTTTTAAATCTTCTAAATGTAATACATCTTTTTTAAGTAGTGGTTTTGGTAACATATCTCTTGGATCTCTATTTGGCATTATTAAAGAATTAATTATATCTTCTAAAGTATACTTATCAACATTTAATTCTTTGCTTACTTTTAAAACATCTAAATCTTTAACTTTATTTTTTAACTCTTCTGTGCCAATACTTTTAATATCTAAATTTAAATATTTAAGTAAATCATAAGTAACATTATAACTTTCAGGGTGGATACTTGTAGTATCTAAGATATTCTCACCATTAAGTACTCGTAGAAAACCAATAGCTTGTTCATAAATTTTACTAGATAATATTTTTTCTTTTAATAGTTCTTCTCTTTTAGTAAATGGATGAACATTTTCTCTAAAGTTGATTATTTTATCAATAGCACTTTTAGTTAGACCAGAAATATATTGTAATATTGAAGGAGAAGCTGTATTTAAATTAACACCCACTTGATTAACTACTTTTTGGGTAATAAAATTTAAACTTTCTTTTAATTTTTTACTCGTAACATCATGTTGATACAAACCAACGCCAATACTTTCTGGGTCTATTTTAACTAGTTCAGATAGGGGATCTGCTAGTCTTCTCCCAATTGAAATAGCACTACGCTCTTCGACATGTAAGGTAGGAAACTCAGAAATAGCTAGTTTACTAGCAGAATATACTGATGCTCCAGCTTCACTTACAATAATATATTCTACATCTCTTTTTGCACTTTTGATGACATCGGCGATAAAACTTTCTGATTCTCTTGAGGCTGTTCCATTACCAATGGCAATGACATCTATTTTATAGTCATCAATTAATTTTAACACTGTTTCTTTACTTTTTTCATATTCACATTTTGGCTCATGCGGATAGATTACGGCAATTTTTAAAGGCCTACCAGTTTTATCTAAAACAGCTAGTTTACAACCAGTTCTGTATGCTGGGTCAAAGCCTAAAATAACTTTTTCTTTAATTGGTGGTTGCATTAATAATTTTTCTAAGTTAGCACAAAAATTATCGATTGCCACATCTTCCGCTTTATCTTTGAGTTCACTTCTAATTTCTCTTTCAATAGATGGTGCAATTAATCTTTTATAACTATCTTTAATCGCATCTTCTACTACAAGTGTTAATTCACTATTAGTCTTATCTTTAATAACTTTTTCTTTTAAATAATCTAAAATGATATTTTCATCTAAAGAAATGCTTACTGTTAATATTCCTTCGCTTTCACCACGATTAATGGCTAAAACACGATATTTCTTAATATATTTTACTTCTTCTTTAAAATCATAATACATCTCATAAGTTTTAAGTTCATCTACCGCATTCTTTTTCTTTTTACTTGTAAGAACACCATTATGAAAAGTTAAATATCTAATTTGTTTTCTAAATGATGCATTGTCACTTATCCATTCCGCAATAATATATTTAGCACCTTCTATAGCATCATCTACAGTTTTAACATCATTATTTAAATATTTCTTGGCTAAATCTTCTAGTTTTCCATTTACTTTAAAACTCATAATTATTTTCGCTAAAGGCTCTAAACCATTTTTAATAGCTTCAGTTGCTTTAGTTTTTTTCTTTTCTTTAAAAGGACGATAAATATCTTCAATTTCGACTAACTTTTGAGCATCATTAATCTTTTTGGCAATCTCATCAGTAAGTAAACCTTTTTCATCAATAAGTCTAATTACTTCATCTTTCCGTTTTTGTAAATTAACCCCATAAGTATATTCGGTTTCAATTGCTCTAATAACTGTTTCATCTAAATTACCAGTTACTTCTTTTCTGTATCTGGCAATAAACGGAATTGTATTTCCTTCTTCAAGTAATTTTAAAGTTGCTTCAACACTTTTAACACTAATGTTTAATGTATGAGCTAAATTTTCTATTATATTATTTTGTATCTTCATTAAATTCACTCCATATTCCACCCTTTGGCATTAAAGTAAAATCCATTACTTCACCTTTAACCGGATGTTTAAATTTTAAATGATAAGCAAAAAGAGCAATTTGCTTTCGATCTTCCTTACCATATAATTGATCACCATATAAAAGGCATCCCCTACTTGCAAATTGCAAACGTATTTGATGATGACGACCAGTAATCAAATTAACTTTAACTAAATTTAAATTATCACTTTTTTTAATAAGTTCATATTCTAATTTAGCATATTTGCCTTGTTCTTTATTTGTAATAATACTTTTTTCATCTAACTTTTCAATGTAATCTTCCATGGTGCCTTTTTTATCTACATTACCATAACAAACTAGTAGGTATTCTTTTACCATTTCGTGATTTTGAATTATTTTAGATAAACGAGATGCTGCTTTACTAGTTTTAGCAAAAACCATAATGCCACCGACTGGACGATCTAAACGATGAACAAGTCCTAAATAAACATTACCTGGTTTTTGATATTTTTCTTTTAAATAATGTTTTATCATTGTTAGTAAATCTAAATCTTTAGTATAATCACCTTGGCATAAAACATTAGGTTTCTTTTCGACTACTATAATATGATTATCTTCATATAAAATGTTTAAATTATTCATTTTCTACTCTTCCTGTAATACCACAAGATAAATATAAATTACTATTTTCAATTGGTAAGCATAAATCATCAACTAAAATTTTTTTATTTTTAAAATTAAGTTTTAAAATATTTTCTAAAGATATATTAGGTAGATTAGTTGAATAAGTATTAATTATAAAGAAAAGAAAATTATCATCTAATATTTCCTTACATAATTTAATTAGGTTTTCTAAGTCACTCTCTAATGACCAAACTTCACCATTAGCACCTCTGCCATAACTAGGAGGATCCATAATAATGGCATCATATTTGTTGCCACGTCTTATTTCTCTTTTCACAAATTTAATAACATCATCGACTAAATAACGCACCTGTTTATCTTCTAAATTATTAAGTCTAACATTTTCTTTCGCCCATTCAATCATGCCTTTAGATGAATCAACATGAGTAACTTTAGCCCCAGCTTTAAGACAAGCAACCGTAGCTCCTCCAGTATAGGCAAATAAATTTAATACTTTTATCTCTCTATTACTTTCCTTTATTTTATCCATGGCATAATCCCAATTACAGGCTTGTTCGGGAAATATACCTGTATGCTTAAAACCCATTTCTTTAATTAAGAATTTTAAATCTTTATAATTAATTACCCAATTTTCAGGTGTTTTTAATTTATTTTCCCAATGTCCTCCACCAGTATTACTACGATGATAGATAGCGTTTATTTTATATTCGGAAAAATCACCTAAATCCCAAGTAATCACAGGATCTGGTCTTAAAAGTAAAATATCTTGCCAACTTTCAAGTTTCATTCCTTTACTTGTTTTAAGTATTTTATAATCTTGCCAATTATTACTTACTAACATAGAAAAATCACCTACAAATTAATTATACAATAAAAATAATAAAACTCCTATTAAGTTATTTAATATTTTTTATAAAACGACATTTTGGATAATTACTACATCCTAAAAAATAGCCATATTTACTATGCTTTTTTAGTAAATTACCACCACATTTAGGACAAATACCATTTTCAATTAAAGCATTTTGGTCTTTTATTTTAGATTTTATTTCTTTCACATGCCCTTTGCGTATTTTTTTATCAACAATATTATTTTGTATTATATTATTTTTTAATTCTTCCAAGTTTTTATCTAAAATAATATCATTATAATTTAATATAGTTTTATTTAAAAAATCCAAATTAATAACATTTTTATCATTAACTTTTAGTCTAGAATGATTAGAATAACAGATTATAGATATAAAATATTTTTCATCTAAATTTAATATACTACTTAAAGTTTTTATGTGACCATAATTTTGATAAATAGGATTTTTAAAATAATATCTATTTCTTCCTAGTATTTGCATCCATTCATTACTATATTTATTGCCTTTAATTATTCCACTATAATTTTTAGTTTCAATAACAAATATACCATATTTAGATAATACTATATGATCAATTTGATGTGTTTCATTATTTTCTTTCAACATAATATTATTCAAAGTTATATATTCTTTTTTATTTAATCTTTTTAATTCTTGTCTAACCCAAAATTCACCCATATAGCCAATTATTTTAGCATAGTAAATAGTTAGCAAAATAATTATAACTATAAATAAAACATTAAAAGGATCAGTAAAAATTACTAATAAATTTTTTATCATATTATCACTTCATTTACATATTAAACACTAATTTTTTCTAAACTTTCCTTCACTTGCTTCATTTGTTCTCTGCCATGGCAATATCTAAATTGTTTACCGCTTCCACAAGGACATTTACCACCTTTTTTTATCTCTTTTTCAATTTGCTTTAATTGTTTTTGTAATTCTTTGCGTTGTAATTCTTTTGCTTCAGTTACGTAATTAATAGTTTCACAAGATGGATATCTAAACGAAAAAGTAGTTTTTCCATTTAAATTTGTAACTGAAAAATCACCTAAAGTAATAATATCCATTCCGATTAAAAAATCTGTACCATATAATTTTCCAGCAGTTATCATTACGTTTTTTATTTGTAAATTATTTGGCAATTTTAATCCCAAAATATATTTATCAACTTCTATAATTCCACCAGCAGTACCAACTCTTGCTTTTCCGACAGATGTTAAATTTAATTCTTTGGCTAATTTCTCTGATATAACAGTATTTGTTGCTCCTGTATCCCAAATTGCCTCATATGAATCATTATCTTTTTTATAATATGGATTTATCTTTTTGTCTATAATAATTGAAATCTGAGTTTTTAATACTTTTATTCTTCCCTTTTCTTCTTTTGTAAACGCAGTAAAATCTTGCATTAAAATGTTACCCTAGTATGAAACATTTGAATATTATTTGCTTCATTTGTTTCGCAATTTTGTATAATATATTTCCCAGCTTCAAGTTGTCTTGCATAGTCAATTACTTTGTTTAAATCCTTATTATGGAATACAACTTCTTCATTATAAATTATAATGAATTCATTAACATATTTCTTTTTTAAAGTTTCTTCTTCTTTTCTAAAATATTTATAATTTTTATCTTCTTTTTTCATATTTGAACTCCCTTTCATATTTATTTTAACACATTTCTAAAATTAATTAATATTTTTTATTTATAAACTCACATAAAATTCTCCTCTCATTTATATATATAGTACTTTTTTTGATATATTACTAATAGCATATATTGCATCGTTGGCTGCAGTTACTAATTGATAGACATCTTTTTTTATAACATCACCAATGGCATATACTCCATCTATTTCTGTTTCATATTTTTCATTTACTTTGATATAACTTTGTTCATCTAAAATATTTAAATTATTAAATATTTCTGTATTAGGTTTATAACCAATATAGATAAATACTCCAGCAACATCTAATTTTTGCTCATTATCTAAAATAATACTTTCTATTTTGCCATTGACTTCATTATATTCTTTAATATTTACATTACAAATAATTTCCATATTTTTAGTATTTCTAACTTTAGTCTCTAAATATTTTTCCCCTTTAAATCTATCTTTACGATTTAAAATATAAACTTTATGACATATTTTAGCAAGATATAAAGATTCTTGTAAAGCACTTGAACCACTACCTACTACAGCTACATCTTTATCTTTATAAAATGCTCCATCACAAGTTGCACAAGTACTAATGCCACGACCTAAAAGATCTTTTTCATTATCAAGGCCTAAAAATTTAGGCTTAGTACCCGTTGCAATTATCACATATTTAGCACGTAATTCTTCATTTTTAGTTACTACTATTTTTTCATCACCTTGAATTTTTAAATCAATTACTTCACTAAATTGATAAGGTATTTCTAAATCTTTAATTTGCTCTAATAATTTTTGAGAAAAATCAGCCCCATTAATATTTATTAAGCCAGGGTAATTACTAATAGTTTCAATATTATTAAGCATGCCACCAACAGCACCTTTATCTATAAGCAAAACATTTAAGTTGGCTCTTTTGGCATAAATACCTGCAGTTACACCACCAATACCCATACCTATTATTATTAAATCATACATAAATTATTTCTCCTATCTAACTGGTCCACTTTGTTCTTCATTATATAAATCTTCAAAGCGTCCTTTTCTACTAAGCATAATAAATATTACTAAACCAGTAATAAATAAAATAACTGATACTATTTGGGCTACCCTAAAGCCAAAGAACATTAGTGAATCTGTCCGTAAAGCTTCAATAAAGAAACGACCAACAGAATAATACATCATATAAAGACAAGTAAGTTGTCCTCTTTTTAAATAGCGATATCTTCTTACAAAAAGTAAAATTATAAAACCAATTAAGCAATAAATACTTTCATAAAGAAATGTGGGATGATAATAAACATTACCTATTTTCATACCTTCAATTATTTTTTCTGGTATATGTAATTCTTTTAAATGATAGTAAGTTGTCGCTGCTCCGTGGGCTTCACTATTAAAGAAATTACCCCATCTCCCGATAGCTTGGGCTAAAAGTAATGGTACAACAACTATATCGGTTATTTTAAAAGTATTAATATTGTATCTTTTGGTATAAACAATTATTGTGATAAGACCACCAATAATACCACCATGAATAGCAAGTCCGCCTTCCCAAATCTTAAAAATATCTAAAAGATTATTTTGATATAATTCAAAGTTAAAAATACAATAATATATACGAGCACAAATAATGCCTACAATAATAACCCAAAAGGCTAAATTAAACATAAAATCTTTTGGTATATTAAATCTTTTACCTTCTCTTATCACCATAAATATTGAGATAAGCATACCAGTAAGTAACATTAAAGAATACCATCTAACTTGAAAGTTACCGATTGTAAATGCAATTGGATTCATCTTATCACCTTAATAATATTATAAAACAAAAAAAGTAACCTGTGAATTACTTTTTAAGATTTGTATGCTCTACTTCTACTGAACCTAAACTTTTTATGGCTAAAGGATTAATATATAAACCATTATTATTAGTTGTCATAATTATACTTACATCTTCTAAATTAATGCCTTTACTTAATAAAAGATTAGATAAATCATTAATTCTGATAAAATATATTTCATTTCCTTTTTTATCTAAAACATTAAAATATGGTTGTAAACAAACTAAATCACCATATTGATTTGGATCAACAACAATGCATTCATTAAAAAATAAATTATTATCATTAGCATTTTTAGGATTACCACCAATACTTAAAATACTATTAAGTGGCTGTCTAGTAATAAATGTGTGAAAAGATTCAATTATTTTATTTTTAAAACTATTATATACACTTTCATGATTTAATTCTGCATCTTTATTATGAACACAAGAAATATTACCAAATTTGGCCTGTTGATTCAAATATTTTGGTGATTTGTAGACATAATCAATAAAAACATCTAATAATTCACTTAATTTATCATAATCTTTTTCTAAATATTCTTGCACAAATATTTTTGGTAAAGTTAATACAACATCTTTATCAAAGCCACTTTTAATTAAATATAATTTTATTTTTGCTAAGTTACTCATAATTGTTCTCCTTATATGCCTATTAAATTATACTTTATTTAAAAATTTATTCAAGTAAAAATTTAAAAATTTTCATTTCCTATGTATAAAGTAATTTCATTTTAATGAAATTGTTTATTAATGTAAAAAAGAGAATTTTACTTCTCTTTGGCAAATATTTTCTTTAAAAATTGGCCTGTATAAGATTCTTCTACTTTAGCAACTTCTTCTGGTGTACCAGTAGCAATTACATTACCACCAAATTTTCCACCTTCAGGGCCTAAATCAATAATATAATCAGCTTGTTTAATAACATCTAGGTTATGTTCAATAACAATAACGGTATCACCATTATCCACAATACGATTTAAAACTTCAAGCAATTTTTTAATATCAGCTGAATGAAGACCAGTAGTAGGTTCATCTAAGATAAAGACTGATTTACCGGTAGGTTTCTTTTGTAATTCTTTCGCAAGTTTTACTCTTCCTGCTTCACCACCGGATAAAGTAGGTGCTCCTTGACCAAGAGTTATATAAGATAAACCAACATCATACATAACTTGTAATTTATCTCTAACTTTTGGGATATTTTCAAAGAATGGTAGGGCTTCACTAACCCGCATATCTAGAACATCAGCAATACTTTTACCTTTAAATTTAACGTCTAAAGTTTCTTTATTATAGCGTTTACCACCACAGACATCACACGGAACATAGACATCAGGTAAGAAGTGCATTTCAATTTTCTTAACACCATCACCCCAACAAGCTTCACATCTTCCGCCTTTAACATTAAATGAGAATCTTCCTTTATCATAACCACGCATTTTAGACTCTTTCATATTAGCAAAGACATCACGAATATCATCAAATACCCCAACATATGTAGCAGGATTACTTCTAGGTGTTCTACCTATTGCATCTTGACTGATATTTACTACTTTATCAACATTTTGCATTCCGAGTATTTTTTTGCATTTACCAGGAATATCTTTTGATTTATAGAATTCGCGATGTAATGTTTTATAAAGTATTTCATTTACTAATGTACTTTTTCCAGAACCAGAAACACCTGTTACCACAATAAATTTATTAAGTGGGAATTTAACATTAATATTATTTAAGTTATTTTCCGCTGCTCCCTTTACTTCTAAGAATTGGCCATTTCCTTTACGATGTTTTTTCGGTATTTCAATTTTCTCTTTTCCATTTAAATAACGACCCGTAATACTTTCATCACATTTCATTACTTCTTCTGGCGTACCTTTAGCAACAATATAGCCACCAGCTTCCCCTGCACCAGGACCAACATCTACTAAATAATCAGCTGCAAGCATTGTATCAGTATCATGTTCAACGACAATTAAAGTATTACCTAAATCTCGCATTTCTTTTAGGGAATTAATTAACTTTTCATTATCTCTTTGATGAAGCCCTATTGATGGCTCATCTAAAACATATAAAACACCAGAAAGTTTACTACCTATTTGGGTAGCTAGTCTAATTCTTTGGGCTTCACCGCCAGATAATGATGCCGCACTTCTAGCTAAAGTTAAATAATTAAGACCAACATTCATTAAAAAATCTAATCTCGCAAGTATTTCTTTTAATAATAAACGGCTAATTTCTTCTTCTTCTTTTGTAAGTTTTAAATTATTTAAGAAATCTCTTAATTCATCAATCGCCATTTCGGTCATTTCATAAATATTTTTCTTATTTATTTTAACTGCTAGAATTTCATCTTTTAATCTTGTACCATGACAACATTCACAAGTAGATTCAACCATAAAGCCTTCAATCCACTCTCTTATCCAAGATGAATTAGTTTCTAAATATCTTCTTTCTAAATTATTAATAATACCTTCATATCTTGATTTAGTATCTCTCGTACTACCATTTTTAGCTACATAATGAAAATCCATAATATCTTTCGTACCATAAAGAATAATATCTAAATCTTTTTTAGGCATATCTTTAACAGGTATATCTAAATCAATATTATAATGTTCCGCAACTGTCTTTAAACTACTCATATACATATTATTATCAAGATTAATAGCAACAATTGCCCCTTTTTTGATACTTTTATTACGATCAGGTATTAGTAAATCTTCACTTATTTTAAGTTTTGTGCCAAGCCCCTTACATTCATCACAAGCTCCATATGGTGAGTTAAAGGAAAACATTCTTGGTTCAAGTTCAGATATGGAAAAGTTACAATATGGACAAGCATAATTTTCACTCATTAACATATCTTCTTCATCATTAATGCGAATAATTACTAAGCCTTTGGCCATCTTACAACTAGTTTCAACAGCTTCAAAAATTCGGCTTCGCTCATCAGGTGTCACTAGTAGTTTATCTATTAAAACATAAATATCATCTTTAATATTTTTTTCTAAAGTTATCTCATCAGTAGCATTATACATTACCCCATTAACTTTAATTTTAGTATATCCTTTACTTCTTAAATCCTCAATTAAATCTTTATGCGTTCCTTTTTCACTTCTAACTACTGGAGCATATATTTCTATTTTAGTGCCTTCTTCTAAAGCTAAAATTTTATTAGTCATTTCTTCAATACTTTGGCTTTTTATAGGTATTTTATGAGTAGGACAATAAGGAATACCAATTCTTGAATAAAGTAATCTTAAATAATCATATAATTCAGTTATAGTACCAACAGTTGATCTTGGGTTTTTATTCGTAGTTTTTTGGTCAATTGAAATACTTGGTGAAAGTCCTTCAATTGAATCAACATCAGGTTTTTCACTATTACCTATAAATTGACGAGCATAAGCAGATAAGCTTTCAACATATCTTCTTTCCCCTTCAGCATAAATGGTATCAAAAGCAAGACTACTTTTACCACTACCTGATACTCCCGTCATAACAATTAATTTATTTTTAGGTAACTCTAAATCAACATTTTTTAAATTATTTTCTCTTGCACCCCGAATAATTATTTTATCCATAAAAACACCCACTTTTCTAAAATATTTTAATACTTTTTTTAAAATATTCAAGCATTAATTTAATAACAAACGAATGTATGTAAGTCAATATTAAATAACAAAAGAGCACTAAAAATAAGCGCTCTCTTTTTCGTAGAGTCAACCTCTACACTATTATTATTAACCATCTATTTATTTTTATACATTATTTTTTAATTCTAACAAGTTTTTCATAATAAGCATTGGTATAATTTGGTGTACCTAATTCAAAATGACTAATACCTTTTTCTTCGATAAAATTAATACCTTCTTTTTTAATTCTTTCTTTATCAAAGGTTACAATGCCATCTGAACGAATTCCTAATAAAAGATAATTCATATAAGCAAGATAATTTGCTAATTTATTTTTACTTATATTATTTACTATATCACTATTTGTAAAAGTAATTTTATCTAAATCACAAATATCTTGTAAATCACTAAAACCATTCTTATTTTCTTGCATAAAGCCAAAATTATTATTTATATATAATTTAGATAAATCATAAATAAATCTTTCTGGTAAATACATTTCTTTTTTGATTAAATCTAATTTATCTCTTTGTAAAAGTGGTACACCAAATATTGGGGCATGTAAAGTAATTACTCTACTTACTCTTTTACTATTACTTGCAAGTGTACCAATCATACCACCATTACTAATTCCCATAATTGTAACATTTTCTAATTTTAATATTTCTAGTGCTACCATTAAAGCTTTAGCAAATAGATCATTAGTAATAATATCTTTATGATTACTATTAATAGGATAATTATATAAAAATATATAAGGAGTATTTATTTCATCATCATATTCAAAATATTTTTGATATTGATAACAAGTATCTTTATTCTTAGCAAATCTATTTTCTAAATATTGTGTAAAACATCCCATTTGTCCTTCAATAAATATAATAGGATCTAATTTATCTTTACCTTCTTCACTTACTCTAATTAATTTGAAAAAAGCATGTTGATAAACAACTTTCATATTTTTAGCATCTAATTCTTTTAACATATTATCCCCTTGAATTGGTATTATACTCAACCAAATAAAAAAGTCAAATTAATGACTCTTATTTTTTAGATACTTTAACAAATCTAACTGTCCGCATCATTTCGGTATTTATTGGTTTATCATATTCATCAGTTTCTACTTTAGAGATTTCTTCAACGGCATCATAACCCGCGATTACTTTACCAAAGGCAGCATAATTTCCATCTAAATAACTTAAATTCTCGTTACTATTAACACAAATAAAGAACTGACTACTAGCACTATTAAAATCATCTGTGGTATCTGGATTTTGGTCATCTTGTCTTGCCATTGATAGTACGCCATAATCATGTTTTAAAGTATTTTCAAAGCCATTTTCTTTAAATTCACCTTTAATAGTTTCATCACTACCACCGGTACCATTACCTAAAGGATCACCAGTTTGAATCATAAAATCTTTAATTACGCGATGAAATATTAATTTATCATAAAATTTTTCTTTAACTAATTTTTGGAAATTAGCTACAGTTTCAGGTGCAATATCGGGATATAACTCCGCAATAATAACTTTATCTCTATTTGTTACTATTTTAACATAATTTGTTACTTTATCAGTTTCTTCATAAGCATATCCTTCAATTTCTCCAGATTCTAAATTATTACTACCACAACCAGTAAATAAAAATAAACATACTAATAAACTTAAAATAATCTTTTTCATACAATCACTCTTTCTACATAATATTTTAGCAAAAAAAAGAGATTAAAATCTAGTCTCTTTTAATTATTACTTTCTATATTTAATTTTTCTAAATATAATTTTTTCTTTTCAATATTTATTTTAGTTAATTCATTAATTGTTTTTAATCTTTTTATTTCTTCTTTCAAATCTTCTATTTCAGAATCTAAATGCAACATTGCTAATATACTATTATCGTCCATTGATTTCAGCTCCTTTGTTATTAGATAATTCTTGTAACTTTTTAGCAATCAAATCATCTAATTCTCTTTCCTTTTTAAGCAAGTCTTCTCTTTCACGAAGTATTTCTTCATACTCTTTTAATAATAATTCTTTTTGTGCAATTCTATTTCTTATTTCTTCATTTGATTGTTGAAGTTCTTGCATTTTCTCAACTGTTGGGGCAAATTCTAAACCATTTGCAACTAATTTAGGATTTGCTAATTTAACAGTTTCAGGAGTTTTATCTTCTAATCCTATTTGTAATTTTTCTAATTTTTCATATAATTCTTTAACTTTTATAGGACCAACACCCTCTAGTTTTTCTACTACACTACCAACAGCTTGTAAATCTTCAAGGGTAAAAATACCATTTCTATATAAAGCACCACAAAGTCGAGTAGAGAAACCATAATCTTCTAATAATTTTATACCTTTAGCTTTTTTTGCATTTGTAATTTCTTTCATAGATGGGTATTCATTAGGGAATATATAACCTAAATTATGAATAAAATCTTTTATTTCTTTTATAGCTAGTTCTCCTAGATAACTATGGCATCTACATGCCCTAAGAAAATAATTATAATCAGTTCTTAATAATTGACCTAATGTAGTTATTCTCATTCTTTTTGTAAGAGAATTTTTAATTCTATTAGATAATTCTAAATCCTTAATTGGAGTATTAGCAATATTTTCAGGTAAATCATCACCTGCCACTAATAGATTTTGATAAAATTGTTCTTCTTCTTTTCTTTCTTCCACATTATCACCTCTCATTTAAATTTTATCATATAATTTTTTTAATTTTTTTGCTGTGTATTAGATTTGAGGTGATGGAGAAAAATTATAGTCGGAATAAATATCATATATGTTAACTGGAAAATCCATAGAGTAAATGTCAGAAATTTTTATATATGATTTTCTACTAAGTGCATAATTCATAAGTACTTGTGGTTGTTCTAAAATTTCTATACTATATGTTAAATATTTTTGATATACAAACCAATCTAAATATTGTTGTAAATGTTTAGTTGATACTCCAGCAAAACTTTTTAAAAACAAATCTCTTAAAAAATTAATTAATTCTTTAATATTTAATTATTTTAAAAAGCCACTTTTCAGTGACTAATTTTGGTATGGGATACTAAAAAAACTTGTTTTTTTTAAGTTATTATTTAAATAAATAACATATTATTTTCCCATCAATAACAATTATAACTAAAATAAAAAATTGCGTTGTCAAATACCATATTAAAATGATAGTGACTCCGCAATTATGCGTGTAAGAATTACTCCCTATGTAGCTCGTTTAAACTTATACATACTCACTTTAAAAATACATATTTTAATGTACCGGTGCTATTCCCCTTATTATTCGTGTTTAAAATATGAAAAAGCCACGAACAATATTCGTGACTCCAATTATTCATTGTGTAGGTTTTTTACCCGAGATAGCTCACAAATTGTTTATATCTCCTCACTTGCTATAAAATTATACACAATTTTTTTAATTTGTCAAATTTTTTTAAAAAATCTTTAACTCAGCACAATAATGTAATTCAAAAAAGCAGCAAAAAGCGGCAAAAAAGCAGCAAAAAGCGGCAAAAAAGCAGCAAAAAGCGGCAAAAAAGCAGCAAAAGGCGGCAAAAAAGCGACAAAAAGCAAATCATTTAACTTTCCAACATGATCCTCCTGATTTTGCATCATTATAAATTTTTCCATCTTTTTTTAGAACATCTAATAAGTATCTTACTCTATTAATTTTATTCTTATTATCTAATGATTTAGGAAGTTTATCATTCAATAATGCAACAATCTCTTTTCTACTTGCTGAACCATATTCATTCAAATATTTCATAATAATTTCCATATAAAATTCATTTTCTAATCCGGAATTATACACATATTCTTCTTTGTTTCCGGTTATTTTAGCAATATCAGATGAAATATAAATATTTGGATATCTACCTTCTATTAAATTATCTTTTCTTAAATAATCACATTGTTCCTTTGTAATTTCATAATTTTTTTGAACTCTATCAAGTAACATAACCTTATCTATATCTAAATTTGTTTTTTCAAATAATATTTTACTATATTTTTCATCTATAATTTTTCCATATAAAGTTACTTTAACATGATTATCTCTACTTAAATCATAATCAGGCATTGGAAAAAATTTTCTCTTTTGAATATCATATACTCTTCTTATTCCACTTCCAACAGTATCAATCATATTTAAATTAACCATAGCATTAGCCAAAAATTGATTTCTATAATATGGAGAAGAGAAACCATCCTTTAAAACATTTTCAATTGTTTCAGGAATAAAATTACCCTCATTTGTTATTATCAGTTTATCTTTAAATTCCATAACATTTATACTTCCACGAAGCTTATAATCTTGATGAACAATACAATTATTAATCAATTCCCGAAGAATATAATTATCATATTGATCTACTTCATTTGGAAACAATGTATTATCATTAACCATATATCTATATCTTAAATTTCTAATCTTTGCTTTTAATTTTTCAACATTTACAATAAAAGGAATGCCAAAATGTTCATAGTCTATAACATTAAATTCATCATACAATTTCCAAGTCATTCTCGGTGTATAACCATTCATTAGATAGTCATCATCATTATTACCTAATAATAACATACATGCCATTGTAATTTTATTATTCAAAGTCAATTTTGCCTTATTTAAAAAATCAATATCTGATAAATCGTCTATTTCATCAGAAATACTTTTACCTTTATATTTTATTTTAAATTGTTCTCTTGCCATTTGAATTGCTTTTTTATCTAGATTATCTATAGTTGCATCTTCTATTACTTGTCTTGACCAATCATAATTTGCTGTTGCTTTAATTTGCTCTATTTTATTTGATGTTAAAGAAGTTAAAGATTCACCATTTCTACCATAAGGAAACCCTTTCCAATTAATAGGAGTTCCCGAAGCCGCTGGTACTTGAAACATTATTACTCTTTTGCTATCTTTTATCAATTCATATATTTCTATAAATCCAATATTATCTGTTGTATTATCAGAAATTTGCTTTTTTAATTTATTAAAATTGCTATCTTTGTAAAAGTTTGTATTTGTTAATTTGTGAGTTTTATCATCAACTCCAAAAACAATCCAAGAATATTGCTTATTTTTTAAATTTGCCTCATTACCCAATGCAGAAAAATATTTGCCTAAAATATCAACGTCAAAATTATTTTCAGCTTTTTTGAACTCTACACACTCGTTTTCTGCGTTTAATAATAATTCATCTAATATTTTACTTAATTCTTCATCGTTTTTATACATAGCAGTCACCCTACTTTTATTTTACCATAAATTTAAAGATTATAATGACATTTGACAATTATTTTCAATAATTTCATAACCAACTTTTTCATATGCTTTCTTTCTTTTTAAAAACATATTTCTAATCATTGAAAAATTATCATCAACATAATCATAAACAATTATTTCTTTTTTATTTTCATTTTTTCTATGTAATCTTCCGGTATATTGTACGATTCTATTTATACTAGATATAGGCATAGTTAAAAATAAAACTTCCAAACTAGAATCATCAAATCCTTCACCAATACAAGAACTTGTAGCAATTATAATTTTATTTTCATTATTTTTCTTTATGTTATCATTTAATTCATCATATTTTTTTAAAATCTTTTTACTTAATCCACCTCGATATACAATTATATTGTTAGTTATTTTAGATAATTTTTCATACAAATACTCTAAATGTTCAATTCGTTCTGTTAAAACTAGAATATTTTTACCACTTTTAAATTCATTTTCCACATCTTTAATAACTACTTCATTTCTTATAACATCTTTAGATATTAAATCATATATTTCATTGATTTTATAATCGGTTACATTTTTATTAACAAAATTCAAATGAACACTTTTATTATACACTTTCATTTTTAAATTTAATTTTTTATTATATTCTTTCATATTAACTTTATATCTAATATCACCACATTGCATTTTAATAATTGGTGTATGTCCATTTTCTTTTTCGGGAGTTGCGGATACACCATATACATATTTAGCATTAACCATATTCAAGGCAGCTTCATATGTATAAGCCGATGAATGATGACACTCGTCTATAATTATCATTCCATAATTTTTAACCATATCATTAAATTTTCCATCATTATAAATTGCTTTAATACTTGCTACATCAATTTTATTTGTTAAAGTATTTTTTCCATCACCAATTTGGCCAACTTCATCAATATTTAAAAACTCTTTTAATCTTTCTTTCCATTGTTTTAAAAGTGATAAATTAAAAGTAATAATAAGTGTATTAACATTTCTCACTTCAATTAATTTACAACATATAACAGTTTTGCCAAATCCAGTTGGGGCTTCAAGTATTCCATTTTCATATTTTAACATTTCATTTAATGCATCTTGTTGGTCTTCTCTTAATTTGCCATTAAATTTTATATTAATTTTTTTACCTTTATTTCTTTTATCAACAATATTCATTTTTATATCATTTTGTTTACATAAATTATATAAATATTCAAATTTTCCTCTTGGAAGCATCAAATATTTATCATCTTCTTTACTACAATCTATTATCATAGGAATATTATGAACAGACATTCTCATTCGTTGCTTTTTAAAAAATTCTGGATTTGCAAATGTTGCAAGTCTTCTAAAACAATTTTTAACTGCTGAACTTAAATTTGCTTTATCTATATAAACCATATTATCTAATATTAAATTAATACTTTTTGGAAAATCAAAATTATTTTTTTCTTTTTTATTTATTTCTTCTTTTAATTCTATATTTTCACTACTAATGTCTATTGTACTTTCAGATAATATTTTTATAATACTTAGAACTTCATCATAACTCATTTTTTTAACTTTAGCTAAATAATAATATTGGTCATTATAAACATTAAAGTTCCTATCTAAAAAAACTGTGTTATTACACTTCATAGGTTCATTTTGAAAAGGAAGCATAATTAAATTGCCATAGCCACCTTTAGGCATAGTATCTTGATTAGGAAACATTCTATCAAAAGAATTTATTTTTAAATTATCTCTTATTTCCATTGTTTTTGATAATAGTAAACTTCCCATTTTTCTTGCTGTTAATGCTTTGATATTATTTTCAAAAAAAATCCATATATGGTATCCATGACCAGACCTACTTCTTTCGATTGAAATTGGAACGTTATATTTATCACATATATTAGCAAAAGCAAGTACATCTTCTTTTATATCATTTTCGTTTTTCTTATCATCAAAATCAAAAACAAGAAAATAACAAGTTTCATCTTCTAACATAGGATAAATACCAATATGATTATTATTAAATAAATGATTTCTAATTACTTCTTTATCAATTGGTTTATCAAGCCAATAATTACAATCTTTACATTTTTTATTCATAGTTTTATTACAGACATTTTTATTCCATTCATTAGCGCATTTTGGTACATAATACTTTTTGCTAGGATCTTTTTTATCAATAGAAAGATACGGATACACATTATCTCTACCTTTAAAATAATCCATAAAAATATTTATTTTTTCTTCATTTGTATAATTATTTGTGATTTTGTTATCATAGTTTTTAAGCATAAGTTTTAATTCATTAATTTCATTAATAATTTTCTTTGCTTCAATAGTTTTTTTGTTGATAAGTTCAATTATTTCATTTTTTTGCATATTACACCCCTGTAATGTTATCGTATTATATAACAATTTTTTACTTTTTTAAAGGGCTAATATTTTCTATGTTATTCTCCTTTAAAAGACAAATTTACACATTTTTCCAAAATTAAAAAGATTAATTATGAATTAACTAATCTTTTGTATTCTTTTGCTTTTTTAATTTAACGGCGGTTCCATAGGCAATTATTTCTGCTGCACCACCCATAACAGCAGAAGATCCATAACGAACATTAATAATTGCATCAGCTCCTAGACTTTCAGCTTCATCAACCATTCTTTTCGTAGCCATTTTCCTTGCTAAGGCAATCATGTCCGTATAACTAACTATTTCACCACCAACGATAGTTTTAAGACCTGCCATGAAATCGCGACCTATATTTTTTGATTGTACAATTTGTCCTTTAACTAAACCTAGTGCTTCTTCTATTTCTTCACCTGGAATATAATCAATATTTACTAGCTTCATCTTCTTCACCTCCTAAAATTTCTTTAATTCTCATAACTAAATTATACAATACTGCTAAAATTGGTAATAATAATATTATCATTAAGAAAATATATATAAACCAAGGTATATTTTCACTTTCCGTAAATTGAAAATAACTAATAACAGATATTAAAAAGATAAATATACTAGAAAATATTAAGGTTGATATAGTAGCACCTATTATTTTTTTTCTATTATTACTTTTATTTTTATGCATTGTAAATCCCTCCTTATTTAAGACTCTAATATTAATAAAATATTTATCAATATCTATATCATTATATTCTAGTTTTTCATTGATAATTTCTTCACATAATTTTTTTACTCTTAAAAATTTTCCTTCTAAATCTTTTATTTTATCAATACGCATTTTTAGACATTCTTCTAAAGTTAATTTACCTTCATTTAATAAATTTAATTCTCTAATTGGAACATCTAACTCTCTTAAAAATTTAATAACTTTTAATTTATGAATATCTTCTTCTGTATAAATACGATAACCATTATCTTCTTTTCTTTTAGGGCTAAGTAAACCATTTTCTTCATAAAAACGAATACTTTTTTTGGAAAGTCCTACAATATTTTCTACTTCATTTATTAACATATTTTCTCCCTTCCTTAAGTCTAATATAAACTATTACCCAAGGTTAAAGTCAAGAAAAAAATTAAAAATAAAAAGCAAGCCACAAAATGACTGCTTAAATTAGCGTGTTCTTGATTCAACATCCTCTAATTTTAATTCATCAATTAAAATATCAGTTTCAAAAGGTTGATTCGAAAAATTATACATATATGGGCCGAACCAATACATTAATTCCCATAATTGAAATTCACTATAACCATTTTCATCTACTTCTGGTGCTTGAAATGGACCAACTAATTTTGCTGATTCAGGAGTCATCCTTTTTAACATTTCATAATGTGACTTTTCTAATAATTTTAAACCATATTCAGTTAATTTAACTTTTACAATATTATTAGTATTAAATTTTTTCAAAAAATTACCCTCCTTAGTTCCCTATTTTAACACAATCTATAAACTAAATCTATTATACTTTTTAAACTTTTGCTGGTACTTTAATTGCCCCTTTATCACATTTATTACCCCAAGCATCAATTAAAACACCATCTTTATAAACACAAATTCGCTCACAATTATTAGCGCATCCTTTGCATTCAATGCCCTTAGTTTCAAAAGTTACATCTTCAATATCAAAATCAAAATCAATTTCTTTTTCTTTTTGGGAAAGAAGGGCAACACCTAGAGCACCCATTAAATGCGAATTAGGATCTACGATGATTTTTTCACCAGTAGCATCTTCAAATGCTTTAATAACGCCAACATTTTTAGATACACCACCTTGGAAAACAATTGGTGGTTTTATTTTTTTACCTTTACCAACATTATTTAAATAGTTATTAACAACCGCTTTGCATAGACCTGCAACTATATCTTCTTTTTTATAACCAATTTGCGCTTTATGAACTAAATCACTTTCGGCAAAAACTGTACAACGAGCAGCAATATTAGTAGGATTCTTACTCTTTAAAGCAATCTCGCCAAACTCTTCTACTTCAAGGCCTAATCTTTTAGACTGACTTGATAAAAATGAACCTGTACCAGCAGCACATAAAGTATTCATCGCATAATCAACTACTACACCATTATCAATAATGATTATTTTCGAATCTTGTCCACCTATTTCAAAAATAGTTTTAACATCAGGATATAAAGATAATGTGCCAATAGCATGAGCAGTTATTTCATTTTTAACAATATTTGCTCCTAGCATTACGCCAATGAGTTTACGAGCAGAACCTGTTGTACCAACCCCAACCACTTTATATTTTTTTCTATTTAATTGTCCTTTTAAAATACCAATTAATTTTTTTACTGCCCCGATTGGGTCTCCTTCAGTCCAAATATATTCACTAGCAAGTATATTACTATTTTCATCGATAATTATTCCTTTAGTAGATATTGAACCAATATCTACACCCATATATGCTTTTTTCATTATTCTTTAACATCCTTTCTCATCATAATCATATCATAGAAAGCTTCAATTCGCGTATTAATACCAACATCACTAGTTTGTGTATCAAAACTAAAATAAATAATTGGTATTTTATAATCTTCACTAATTCTTTGTAATACTGGCATTGTATCTATTTCCGGAGTACAGCCAAAACTTTTAACATGAATAATACCATCAAAGCCATCTTTAGCGTAATCTAAAGCCTTTTTTATCGTATACATTGATGTAGCACCCATATCATATTTAGCATAATTTTTAATACTTTGTTTTGTTTCTTTTTCGGTATTAATAAATATTGTATTTGATACATTCATCCATCTTTCAATTATAATACCTTTTTTAGCAAGTTCCTTTTCCATATAATGATTACTATATTCATCCATTATTGTATAATATTCACCAACTATTCCTACTCTTAAGGGATTCTTTGGTTTATTTATTTCAATATTTTTAAACTTCCGCATATAAAGTTTATAAATTAATGCTAATTCTTTTTTATCATTAACTTCTTTTAAATCTTCTAAAAATTCTTGATGTAATTTATTAAAAGAACCATCCACTACTTCAAAGCCAACATTTTCCCGAATAAAATCTTCTACTTTATCAATTATTTTAACCATTCTAACCGCAAGAAGAACGGCACTAGTTATCTTTTTAATATTTAAATTAGGTGTAATTTTTTTAAATTCTTCATAAAAAGTTATTGGTTTAGCAAAATCAGCATTAGCCATATTAACAAATTTAACATCATAACCTAAATCTTTTAAAATTTGTTCATGTAATTCACCATAATAATTAAGGCGACAAGCGCCACCTACTTGAATTAAGGTATTAGCACCAGCTTCAATTGCTTCAATATAACCACCTAATTGGTATTTAAAAGGAGTACATACAAAATCTGGGGAATTTTTAGCTCCTATTTCTAAAGTCTTTTTTGTAATTGGTGGTGAATCAACATAATCACAACCCAAACCTTTAGTAATAATATGTCTTACGGCAACATTGTAAGATCCAAATCTCGGAAAATTAACTTTTACTTTACTCATTTACTACTTCATTCTTTCTAATTTTTATTATATCAACAAAACTTTCTAATCTTGTTTCTAAACCAGCTGTTCCTTCTTGACCATCAAGTGTTAAATTAATTATTGGTTTACCTTTAAATCTTCTGATAATCATTTCATTAACAAGTGAATCTGGTCCACAAGGAAATGATGATGCTAAAATTATGCCATCAACTTTATCTTTATATATATCTATGGCTCCCACTAATTCTTTATTAAAAGTCCAAGGCAAAGTTTTACTAATTTTTTTAGCTCTATCTCTGGCTTGTTTTTCATCCACAACACAAGCAAGTATTGGCTCACATCCCAGTTCTTTTAAAGTACTTGTAATAGGTTTTCCCACATATTCATCATAAATATTATAAGGATGAGATACAATAAGTATTTTTGGTTTATCACTTTTAAATAAATTATTTTGATTATTAAGATCTATCATTTTGGCTGTTTTTTCAGCTTGTTTAGCAATATAATATGCCTTCATTATTTGGACTTTTTTCTTACCTAAAAATTTACCCATTTTAAGAAATGCCTTAATTTCTGTATCTTTATTAATAACATCAATACTATAATATAATATTTTTAAATTTTTTTCTCTATAAGTATTGTTAATAACATCATAGATAGCTTGAAATTTAGAACAAACTGTATCTTTATGACTACCAAGAGTGGCTACTCTTGGAATAAAAATATAATCACATTTATCAATTAAATAATCAACATGTCCCGTATAAATCTTACTAGATAAGCAAGATTCATCTATGGCATGCATTGTCCCTCTTTTTAAAATATCTTTATTAGTTTCTGGACTAACAATATATTCTATACCTAACTCTTCAAAAAAAGTTTCCCATAAAACATGATATTTATAATATAAAAATGCTCTTGGAATACCTATTTTCATAATTATTTGTCACCTCTTAAATGCATCATTAATATGATAACATATTTTTAAGATAACTTGTAGATTATTAAATAAGAAACTAATAGAATTTTATCTATTAATTAATATTCAATTCATTTTATTGGCGCAAGAATTAAACGCATACCGACATCACCACTGCCAATACCTGAATTTCTATCGAAATTAAACTGTCCTCCAATAGAACCACTAGCATAATTGCCACCACGAACAAACCAATATCCAACAGGATCAATGAATGCAGAAAAACTACCATACCAATTGCTACGTGGTAAAGCATTTCCATTAATATCGAAGTAACTATAGAAAGGTCCTAATTCTCCAGTAGCATCACCTAATATTCTTTTATCATAAGATGTATGATCTGTTATTGAACTATCAGCAGAATACTCATCTATATAACCTTCTTTTATTTGAGTTAATATTTCTTCTGATGAAAAACCACTTCTATCACCAGCATTTTGACTATATCCTGCCATCATTTCACCAACTCCACCATTCATATCATAGATACCACTAATGTTTCCAGTCGTTGATGCTAAATATCCAACTGGTGTATTCCATGGTTGAGTTTTTGTACTATCACTACTTAATCCTGATTCTCCTGGCATTATATCTTGATTTGTTTCTAATGTAGCACTATACCCTGTTACAAAATCACTGGCATTATTTACATTTACTACTCTTCCTGCTCCATATTGTGAATGCGAAAGATAAGCTACTGCTCCCCATTCTGTATTCTTCATCATATGACTATCTAACGTGTTATCAAAATCTTTGGCTGTATCAAATAATCCTTTTACTGCAGGACTGCGCATAGAATTAACATTTGGTTTCACAACTATAATATTTGTAATTCCTGTTTCAAATTTACCAACCCAAATACCATTTAAATCTTTATCTCCTAAAGTAAAGGCTGGATGGGTATAATATTTATTTAATATAGCTTCTGATTCATTCATCTTTGGTGCTTTTTCAACATTACCAAACTTTATTTTTATTAATTTATTTTTATTTCCAGTTATTCTCCATAATGCTGTTTCTACAGTTGGATTTTCCTTAATATCAGTTAATTGACTATAATCAATTAAGTTATTATATTTTCCTTCATCCCATATTATGTATTGATATCTTGGTATCCACACAAAATATCCTTTGATATCGCTATCTGATATTTTATCGCCAACTTTGTATGTTTTAGCACTATCAGTTAATATTACAGCATTGGCCCATCTTTTTTCACTATAGTTATACCATTCACTATTTAAACTTGCATAATATACATCACCATTATTCTTTATTTCGACTGGTATTAATGGTTCCTTTAATACTGGATCTGCTCCATTTAAAACTGGATCTACCCATTTAGTCTTATGTATGCCACTTCTTTCATATAATTCATCTATGGCTTCTTCGACATTGGTTTTATTATGATTATTATAGGCTACTTTATTACTTTCGATATAGGCATCAATTGCATATACTGTTGTTATAGAAAATAGTAATCCTATGATAAATCCAATTATTATTTTATAATTATTTTTTATTACTTTTTTCATCTATAATAACCCTCTTATTATAAGATTATTATAATATACCCCCCCCGAGAATCAAGAGAAAGTTGCAAAAAATACTAACGCTTTTTGTTAGTATTTTTAATATATAAAGATTTCATTTGTTTTGCTTTATTTTTTAAAGCATTTTAATATTTTATACTACCAATAATAACGACCTATCTAGTTAAATTATTATCTACAATTATTTTATAGGTATCTTCAAAATCTCTTTTAGATACTGCATATATTTTATCTAAATTAGTTATATTTAAATAACCACCTTTAGCTAAAGTATACATACCATTATAACGGTCATTAAATGTTATATCTTCATTTATTTGAACAAAAGATTGAAATTGAGCAACTTTTCTAAATAAATCTGGATTGTTGGGATCTTGTTCATAATTTTTTAAAAATGTTTCATTTGGTATTATCCATTCGTTATAATTGCCATTTTGATCAACAACAGGATTTCCATCATTATCAACTTTAGTTGCAATCCATCCAGTTTCACCGGTAGCATCAATTGTTACCGCTGCTTCTTTTTCTTTAACTGGATTTCCATTTTGATCAACACTCCAAGAAATAATTGTTTCACCAATATTTCCTTTTCTTGCTCTAATAGGTGCCACTTTAATTGCTTCCACTACTACTAAATTGCCTTCAGTTAAATTATTTTCAACATATTCTTTTATATTTACGATTAATTTTGCTTCCATCTCAAACTCCTTATAATAATTTTATCATTATAATAATTAAAAAAGAATTATTTTTAATCTTATAGTGTCAATATTTATTAAATTTTCAGCAATGTTTAATATTTTATTATCATCTACTAATAACAATTATTTATTTAATTATATTTTGTATAAAATATTATAATTTTTTAATATCCGAAATACTTTTTACCTATAATATCATAACTTTTATTATAATCTTTATTAATAAAAATATATTTTGTATCTCCTAATTTAATTGTTTTATTATCTAAATCAGTTATATTAACTTCAAAATCTACTTTTTCATTCAGATATTTATCATCAACAATGAATGAATAAGTATCATCTTCTAATTTAATATCTTCCATATTACCTGAGGCATATCCTTCAGATGCAAACCAACCGGAAGCAAAATGCTTTTTGCCTTCATTTAAGCTAAAAGTTAGCATTGCATTATTTTTTTCATTATACCAAACGCCTTGTAATTTATTAAAAATTTCTTCTAATTTAGCTTCTTTTTGTTTTTCTAATAATTCTTTAACATCTTCTAACTTTTTATTAACATCTTCTTCAACTTCTGGGGTTACTACTTCTTCTTGTGGTAAATATTCATCAACAGATTCTTCTATTTTCTCTTTTAAATCACTTTCGCTACCATTTGGATCAAATTCAATAAAACCATCATCTTTAATTTCGGGTTCAATAAATTTTTCTTTATAATCTTCTAAAGTACCATCTTCTTTTTTTGGAAAAGTATATTCTGGTTCTTGATTTTCTTCTTCACTATCTTTATTTTCTATTTGTTTATCTAGTGAATCATAACTTTCTTCTGTATCTTTAACACTATGAATATAGTAATTATATTCATTTTTCTCAATATTAAATAATAATTCTAAAGTTGTTGGTTGTTCATAAACATAAGCATTTACTTTATTTTCTTCAATAAAATAAATGTTAGTATGTACTTCTTCTTTAATTTCATAAGTTACTACCATGACGGGATCTTTTTGCTTTTTTGGTTTAACAAATTTTACTTTTTCTTCCTTAGCTTCTTTGGGAATAGTCGCTTTCTTTTCATCTTTTTGACTATCCTTTAAATAAACATAATAAGTTTCACCCCATACTTCATCTATAGGAGTTTTAAATTTAATATATTTATATAAGAAATAACCACCAACTGCTAAAACGATTACTCCTAGAACTACACCTATAATTAATCCAGTTTTATTTTTCTTTTCTTTCTTTTTAGAATTCTTTTCTTTACTCATAACTCACACCTCTTATAATTTAAATCCAACTTTTAAGCATTTCTTCTGATTCTTCTGCATCACTACCACGAATAGCTAAACCATTATTTATTTCAGCACCAGGACAAACTTTAGTTAAATCACTCATCACATTCCCTAAGCCACTACCTTCATGAGTGGTAAATGGTTTTACTATTTTACCTTGCCAATTTAATTTTTCTAAAGCACTAAAAAGTGGCATTGGCATTGTTCCCCACCAAATAGGACTCCCGATATATATTACATCATAATTATCAATATCTTTTAAATATTTTTTTAATTCAGGTCTTTCCTTTTTATTTAATTCTTCTTTAGCCACATCACAACATTCTTGATAATTGTAAGGATATTCCTTAATACTTTCAACTTTAAAAATATTGGCATTAGTAAGGTTTTGCAATTTTTCAGCAACTATTTCAGTATTACCCTTCGTAATATTTTTAATACCATCTCGCATATAATTTTCTCCCGCATGAGAAAAATAAATTATCAAACCTTTCACTATATCACCCTATTTAAATTATATCATTAAGATTATTTATTTTCCACTTTTCTGGATATACATATTCTATCTTATCTTTTTTAGGAATATATTTTTTCTTTATTTTAGTTCGATTGGATTTTAAATTAGGAAATTTTACGCGACAATATTTATCAAGTTCACAAAAGATATTTTGGCAATCTATTAGTTGTAATGGTCTATTACCGATTCTTTTAAAATCTAAATGTAATCTTTTAAATTCTTCACCTTGATGATTATACATGTATTTTATAATATCTTCGTTACTTAAATCTCCTTTATCTATAAAACATTTCTTTATGCCACGAATAGAACCAGGACCTGCAATAGTAAATTCATCTTCCGAAAAATTTACAACATTACTATAATTGATATCAGTAACTAGTTGATATGCCATAAAATTACCTATTAAAGGATAACTTTTAATAATATTAAATGCCTCTTCCATTTTCGTACATTTAATTATTTTATCTTGCATTCGATCTGTTATAAACATTTTATAAAGTAGGGCTAAATGATTATCATGTTTTCGATCATAACCAAAGGCTTTATTTGCACAACTTATATAGGCATCGTTATAAATACTTTCACCATTTTTAATAGCACTCTCTAATACTTTAGAATATTTATCTCTATCAAAAGTACTTAATGTTATATCCGAAAAATTTTTAAGTAATAATTCCCAAGTACTTTCTTTATTAAATAATTTAAATAAAATAATCCGAAATAACATATCTTCATTGTTATATTTCTTACCATTATAAATAACATTTTTTAAAAGATATTGACTAACTCGATCATTAACCCGATAACTATTACAAAATTTATATTCTTGTAAAATAGGATCTTTTGTCCAAGGAGCTGACATACCTTTTAATTTTTGCCAAAAGATATTTTGTCTTTCATAAGCAAAATACCAATATAAGTCATAAACTTCGTATCTTTTTTTCATCTTACCTCATACATTTTGGATCACGACTTTGAATACATCTTCTAAGTACTTTATCTTTATCTCTATCTTCTTCATAAGTAGCAATTATTTTTTGACCTAAGCAACCACTTTTACAAATAGCATAATCTTCACATTTAGTACAACTAGTATTTTGATATGCTCTCAAAATTTTAAAATATTCTGAATTATACATAGTAGCAAGACTATCTTCTTTGATATTACCAGCTACCCCTAAACCTTTAAAATATTTAATTGAATCACATGGAAAAGCAAGACCATCAAAACCAATAATCATTATTTCATTAGCAATAATGCATGGATTATTTTTAATACTTAAAATATTCCAAGGTGTACCTAATCTTATTTTATCTCGATCTTTATAATGCAAATAAAATTCTTTAATTTTCAATAGTTCTTCTTTACTTAAATTCATCATATTACTTCCCTTACCATGTGGTACAAAACGAAGTAAACTAACTTTTTCAAAATAACTTTTATCTTTAAATGTATCAATTGTATTAGTAATTGTAGTAAATAAATTATTAAAAGAATCTTTAGATACGGCATAATGAAAATCTAATTTAGCCTGACTATTTGTAAGTATTTTATCAAAAAATTCTTCTAATGAGTAGGTTGATTCATCTTCTTCAGGTGATAGAGAATCTGCTAAAGAATAAACTATTTTATCAAGTCCTAATTCAATTAACTTTTGATACTTTAATAAATTTTCTTCATTACGATAAGCAAATGTATATAATGTCGATTTCATGCCTAATTTGTGTACTAAACTAACTAAAGCAAATATGCCATCATACATTAATGGCTCACCACCAGTGAAGACAATGTTATCAACACTCATTTCTTTAGCTTCAATTATAATTTTACTAACATCATCTAAATCTAGTTCTTTAACACTAGCTAAATTACTAGTAGCACTACTAGAACAATGAATACAATTTCTGGCACAACGATTCGTAAGTTCAATTTTTATTTCTTTTAGCATAAAAAATCCCCCAAATATATACATATTAATTATAACAAAAATATTTATTAATTAAAGAATAAATGATAAAATTAGTGTGCAAGGAGTGGTAAAAAATGATTAATGATACAAAAGATAAAATAACAGAATTTTTATTTATTGGCAAAGAATTTGATGAATTAAAAAAATATGACTTAGTTATTGTCTTTGGCAACAATTTATATGAAGAAACTGCCATTGTTTTATACAATTTAGTTCAAAAGGAAAAAATAGATAAAAATACAACTATTATAATATCAGGAAATAAAGGAATAAAAAATCAAGATATAACATCTACCGAAGCAGAAATTATCTATAATTATTTTGCAAAATATAATTTAGATATACCTTGTATTTTAGAGAAAAATGCCACTAATACAAAAGAAAACTTAATATTTTCTAAAAAACTATTAAAAGACTTAAATAATTATCAAAATATATTATTTGTATGTAAATCATATTTAGCCAGAAGAGCATTAATGACTGCAGATAAATTAAACTTTCCTTTAAATAAAATTGATATTTTTGGAATAGAAGGTGAATTTGGCAAAAAGAATTGGTATACATCACCACAAGCAACAAAAAGAGTTTTAGAAGAATTAGAAAGAATTAGTAAATATACTATTAGTAATGATTTAAAAATATAAAGGAAGTGCAAAATGAAAAAGTTAAAAGAATTTAAAACTATTTTAAATATGGCAAAAAAATATAAAATTAAAATACTATTATGTTTTTTAGGTATTTTTATTAGTAGTTTTTCTTATATTTTAATTGGTTATTTAAATGGTCGAGCAATAGAAGAAATTACTAAACTCAATTTAAATAATGCTATATTATTTTTACTTATCTATTTATTTTCCGAAATATTTGGTAGTTTACTGGAAAGATTTTCATTTGCTAAACTATCTAAAATAGAAACAAAAATGGCTCGTGAGTGTTCATATCTCACTTATCAAAAAGTTTTATCACTTCCTGCTTATGCTTTTGAAGAAAAAACTAGTGGGGAATTTATTAACAGGGTTACTAATGATACATCTACTATTATAAATTCTTTTGATGAAATATTTGGTATAGTTACAAGACTTATTGCATCAGTTATTATATATATTTATATCCTTTATAATTCATATATTATTGCTCTAGAAATTATTGTGTTTATAATTATTTTTGCTTTTGTAGTTAAATTCTTTCACCCCCAATTAGAAAAAGTTCATAAGAAAAGGAAAAAGATTAACGATGAAGCAGTGTCCCAAGTTACTGAATCTATTAGAGGAGTAAGAGAAATAAAAACTTTAGGTATTAAAAATTCTTTATTTTATAATTTAAGAGAATTAATAAAGAAATCACTTGAAGCATCAAGTAATGAAATAGATTTATATTTTATTTATGATGTAATATCTAATATATTAAAATCTTTTTTAGAAGTAGGATCATTTATCACTGGAGCAATTCTTTTATACAAAGGACAAATTAGTTTAACTTTCTTTATTGCCATAACTTACTATATTTATCGTTATACATGGATTATTGAAAATATTACTTCATTTACTAAAACATATAATGAAGTATTAGTATCAGTAACAAGAATTAATGAAATATTAGAAAACAAATTATTTCCTGATGTTGAATTTGGTAAGAAGCATTTAAAAAATTGCGAAGGTGTTATTAACTTTAATAATGTAACTTTTAGTTATCCTAATGAAGGAGATGTTTTAAAGAACTTTAATGTTACCTTTAAACCTAACCAAAAAATTGGCATTGTTGGTAAAAGTGGTCAAGGTAAAACCACTATATTTAATTTACTTACTAGAGTATTTGATACAAAAGAAGGTAATATTACAATTGATGGCATAAATATAGAAGATTTAACTGAAGAAGATTTAAGAAAAAATGTAGCTATTATTAGACAAGAACCATTCTTATTTAATAAAACTATAAAAGAAAATTTCTTATTATTAAATGATAAAATGCATCTTAAAGATATAAGAGAATATTGTAAAATGGCTTATATTGATGATTATATAATGTCTCTTCCCAAAAAATACGATACTATTTTAGGTGAAGGCGGAGTTAATTTATCTGGTGGGCAAAAGCAAAGATTATCTATTGCAAGGGCTCTTGCTAAACAAAGTAAAATAATTCTTTTTGATGAAGCTACTAGTGCTCTAGATAATAAATCACAAACTTATATTAAAAAAGTAATAGATGATTTAGTTAAAGATCATACAGTTTTAATTATTGCGCATAGATTGTCTACTATTATTGATGCCGATATTATTTATGTTGTTGATAATGGCGAAGTTAAAGATATTGGTACACATAAAGAATTAATTAAAAAATCTCCTACTTATAAACAACTTTATAATAGTGAATTAAAATAAGAAGCTTCAAAAACTTCTTATTTTAATTTAGCAATACTTTTGCGATAAACACTTAGTAAATCATTTTTTCGATACGTTATAGCTTTCTTTAACCAATATTTAACATTAAAAGGTATAGCAAAATTATTTTGCTCTGTTTGAATATCATTTTCAACTGCTAAAATTGCTTCTTCTACATCTATTTTTTCAATTCCTGCCATTATAATAGATAATTCTTTGGGAAACATTTCACACAATTTACTAAATTCATTCATAAAACCTAAACTATCATCATCTGTTAATTTTAAGGCATAACTTATATTATCAGTTATATTATATACATGACTATCATCTCTAATATTATTTACTAAAGAATCAATATTAGTATTCATTTTGGCCATTGTAGAACAATCATATATTGGAGCAATTTTAATATTACCTTTTAAATCTTTAATAATACTTATATTAGTTAAATTACGATCTGATTCCATAATAGTTAAATCAAAGCAATAAATAGTTAATAATTGAAATAATATTTGTGATAAATTAGCATTAGTATCTTGCAAGGCACAAGCATTTAATAAATTTTCGACACTATTACCTTTAAATTCCAAATTAATATTATTTTGTTTAGCTATTTCTTTGGCATGAGTAATATATTCATCACCAGTAACAATAATTTCACCTTTTTTTAAGAAAGAAGGTGTTACTACCCCAAGTTTTCCTTTATATATAGCAAGACGGTATTCAGCCGTAGGAAAGCCACATTGTTTAGCTAGTTTTTCTGAAATTAACTCGGCTAAAATTTCGTAGTTTGTTGCACCAGTTTTAAATAAAAATGTTTGACCATCTTTCATTAACCATATTTTCTCTTTACGACCAGTAGTATAATGATTAAGTGGTAAATAATTATCTAATACTATTCTTCCTAATTCATCCTTCATAACTATTCCTCTATTAACATTATACCATGTTATTCTTATTTTTTTATTATCAAGATATTTATAATGTAAATCATTTGAAATAGAAATAACACTTTTACCAAGTTTACTTTCAATATTCTTTCTAGTATTATTGGCAATCTTATCACCAGTTTGTGCTATTTTTATATTTTGATTTAAGCCATTATTTTATGTTCTTCTACTAATTCGCTCGTAGTTATTTCCCACAATATTAGTAAGTAAATACTTCTAAATCAGTCATATTATCTCTTAAAGATTCTTTTCTAATTCCTTTAAATCTTTATATTCATTTGCCTTCATTTTCAATTGCACGATAATCATTCTAGATTTTAAAGTACGTCAACAATAAGAAGGTTCATCACTTTCAGTTAAGGCACTAACAACATTAACCACATGTATTATTTAATAATTAATAAAAAAATGTTAAAATATATTCAGATTTATTGGTGGTGATTAATATAACTATTGGAGAAATAAATAATCTATTAAAAAATTATACAATTACAAATGGTATTGTCTATCAAAAGGAAAACGGCCAAGAAATTAAAGATGAAGATATAATTTTAAAATTTAAAACAGCTCGTTTAATTTATAATGAAGCTCGTAGTAGTTATCAATATACCATAAAACAATTTGGTAAAACTTCCAAAAATTTAGAATGGTTTATAAAGCAAACAATGGAAAAATTTTCTATTAATGGTGAATTTAATACATTTGGTATCAATAAACTTATTAATAACCTTTTAGCATCAAATGGGCATTATGAAGAAACAATGAGTGGCAGTGATCTTCAAAATAGTAAATTCACAATTTTTGTAGAGCCAAAAAAAGATTATGGACTAGCTTATTTAAAATTAAAATTTAGAGAAAAAAATTTAGATATTAGTAATTTTAATTTAACCCAAGATTTATCTAAATTACAACATGATGGTATTTCTAAAATTATTATTAACTTTAATATATCGCCATATAAAAAAGATAATAAACCAATAAAACATCCTTTAAATAAAATTCTAGAAGAATTAGAAAAGCTAAAAAAAGAAGCACAATCTTTAGGTGATGATGTGGGAGTTAATTATTATGAAAGCAATATTAAAAATATTATAAGTGAGCATCCTTTAGAAGCATCACCAGAAGAATGGGATAATTATACTTTAGAACAAAAAGAACAATTTTTCATTTTAAAAATGAAAGAAGCAAAAATACTTGGAGATAAAGATTCCTTTAATTATTGGCATGCCAATTTAGAGATGCTTAAGAGTCAAGACAAAGAAGAAACTTTGAAAAGATAATTCAAAGTTTTTTTAACATAAGAAAAAAGCAAATTGCTTTGCTTTAATCAACATTTATTAATTCGTAATCAGTTGTACCAATACCTAACTCTTCAGCAGCTTCAATTGTATGATGACCTTTTCTTGAATTAATTCTTTCAAGTAAATGTTCCTTACCTGGATCATTAGAATTCTTAACTAAATCAAGACATGCTTCATCAATTGCTACTGGATCAGTTGACGCTAAAATACCAATATCTTTCATACAAGGATCTTCTGCTACATTACAGCAATCACAATCAACTGACATATTGCACATAACATTTATATAAGCAATATTATTGCCAAAATGTTTAACTACAGATGAAGCAGCATCGGCCATTGCTTCTAGAAATTTTTCTTGATTTTGATGGAACATATCTTCATATGAAGCATTTTCTGTCCCAGTACAATGAATATATCTCTTACCTTTAGATGAAGCAACACCAATTGAAAGTTGTTTTAATGCTCCACCGTATCCTCCCATTGGATGGCCTTTAAAGTGAGACAATACTAACATTGAATCATAATTGAATAAATTTTTACCAACATAATTTTTCTTAATTACTTTACCATTAGGTATTTCTAAAATAGCATCTTCTTCACTATCCATAATATCAACATTAAAATATTTACTCCAACCATGATTTGCCATTAATTTAACATGTTTTTCGGTTGTATCTCTTTCACCATCATAAGCCGTATTACACTCTACTACTGTACCATTAACATATTCAACCATCGGTTTCATAAATTCAGGTCTTAAATAATTTTGGTTGCCTTCTTCACCGGAATGAACTTTAACTGCTACTTTGCCAGGTAAATCCCTTTCTAATTTTTTAAATAATTTGACTACAGCTTCTGGTGTTAATTCCTTTGTAAAATATACTTTTGCTTTTTCCATTCTCTTTTTCCTTTCTAATCTAATTCTTTAAATGAATGTATTATTTTACCAGTTTCAGGATTAATATAATATTCATATTCTAAATTTTTATAATTAAATGTTACTTCATAAACTGTTTGATTGAATTCTTTATCAAGTTCACATTCCAAATCATAAACATCATTTTTAGTTAGTTTTAAATCTTTTAAAGCAATACTAATAGCTTTATCTTTTCCAATATAACTTTTGTTATCTGTTGTAGTTTGATTATCCATAATATCATCCGTAACTTTAATACCATCATCGTTATCATCAATATTAACTTTATAATTAGAATCATTATTATCTATATTATTATTCTTTTTAAGTATAACTATCCCCAAAATAACCGCTAGTAAAATAATTATTATTACGAGTAATACTAAAACTGTCTTTTCCGTTTTTTCGCTCATTTGCTCTTCTTTTTTACTTCTTTTTTTACTTACCTTTTTTGCCATTTTTAATTCTTCCTTTCTATTTCTAAATAATCACCAGGTGTTGGAATATTTTCTTTATCAAATTCTTCTTTTAAATATTTCATAAAAGCACGATTCACACTAAAATGATTATCTGGCTTACATTCAATTAATACTTTATACAAATAACTATTACCATTTAATTTTTCAATTCCAAGTAGTTCCATATCTTTTTCTACTTCGGGTAGTAGTTGTAATTTTTCATTAACTTTTGAAAGTATTTTTTCTAACTTTTCTAATGATAAATTTTTACTTACCGGAAATTCTAAATAAAGACTAGTATTATACATACTGTGATTAATAACACTTGTTATTAAACTATTATTAATTATCATTACTTCCCCATTATAAGCCTTAACTTTTGTGGTTTGGAGACCCAAATCAATAACTTCACCACGAAAACCATTAATAGTAACTATATCACCTTGCATATAATGATTATCAAATATAATTAAAATTCCTGATAATAAATTTTTAATTGTATCTTGAAACGCTAAACCAATAATAGCGCCTGCAATACCTAATGATGCAATTATAGTCGTAGTTTTAATACCATATACATTTAAAATAGCTAATATTAATATTATAGCAATAATATATTTTAAAATACTTTTTAATAGATTAATTACTGTTTTTTCTCTTTTTAATTGTAATGCTGATTTTCTTTTATCAAATTTATTTATTTTCAAAGCTGTTACAATTATCTTATTTAATATAGCATAGATAATTAATGCTACTACTATATAAATAATTGGTAAATAAACTTGCGGTATCAATATTTTTTTAATCATTATTCACCTTTTTTAGATTTTTTATGTTTCTTATCTTTTTTTAGTTCTTCTTCTTCACTAGTTATTTCTTTTACAATTACAGTTTCTTTAACTGGATTACTATTTCCATTATCTTTATATACAAAATAACTAATAAAATCAACTACTCCATATATAATCATAAATAAGCCAATTATTGATAAAGTAATATTTGATTCAACAATTGTATATACACCACCAAGTAAGAAGATAATACCTACTACTATTAAAGCATAGAATTTAGATGATCTATCAGTAGTAAAGAATGTTTGATAAACTTTACTAATGCCAATTAATATTAGATATACACCAAAGAATATTCTAATTAAGAATTCTATAGCAGAAGCAAGTACGATAAATAATAAACCTAATATAAATGCTGTTATACCAAAGGCAAGTTCATTATTGTTAACTACACCCATTCTTTTATCTTGAATATAATAACTAGCGCAACGATATACACCAACGATAATTAATAGTCCTCCTAAAATATAAGAAATAAATTTGACCATTGAATCTGGATCAGTAAACAATATTACACCAATTACTAAAAATACAATTGGAGTAAGTAAAGAATTATTTTTTTTCATATATATCACCTAAATTAATTATACAATTAAATTTTTGAATAATCAATTTTATTACATTAAAAAAACTAGATTTCTCTAGTCTTTTTTGCTAGTTTTAAGTCTTTTGTTAATATCTGTAGTATTTTTCCAAATCATAATATTTATAAGACTAAATTCAAACATAAGTCTTAAAATTAAATTTCCAAGGATTAATACTAGTAAGAAACTAACAAAGTTAACAGCTATTAATGAGAATGATGCTAAAGTAATGAATATTGCTAAAACAATGTAAATTACTTTTAGCATATCTTCAACTAACATTTTATGAAAATTGAAGAAATCTTTTAACCATGTTAAGAACTTATTTGGCATATCTTTATCTGGTTTAAAGAATACATAGTAAACAACAATACCACCAATAATTGCTATAACTAAAGAAATGATTACCCAAATTCCCATACCAGCTGCAGTATTAGCGGCTTGATTCATACTGCTTTCTAAACCAGAATAATCAGTATCATAAGTATACATCCTAAAACTCCTTTCACTACTAAAATTATACAATTAATTTTTTTATTTATCAATTTTTTATTGCAAAAAATAAAAATTTTTGTCTATTTTTGTATTTATTTAATTAATTATAGCAAATTTTTCATAGAAATTAAATAATAGTATTTTATATTTATCTATGATAAAATTTATCTTGGAGTGGTAATATGTATGATGTAGTAATAATAGGGGCTGGACCAGCGGGATTATTTGCAGCTTATGAATTAATTCAAAATAATCCGAAATTAAAAATATTATTAATGGATAAAGGCAAATTTGCGCATAACAGAGTTTGTCCAATGAAAACAACTAATGTATGTGTTAATTGTAATCCTTGTAATATCTTATCAGGTTTTGGGGGTGCTGGAACATTCTCTGATGGTAAACTTAATTTTATTCCGAAACTTGGTAAATCTGATTTATTTAAATATATGTCTATTAGTGAAGCAAATAAATTAATTGATGATACGGAAGAAATATTTAATAAATTTGGGATGGATAGTGATGTTTATCCATCTAATATGGATGAAGCAAGAAAAATTCAAGAGAAAATTGCTAAGGAAGGCGCTAATCTTTTAATTATTAAACAAAAGCATTTAGGTAGTGATAAATTACCAGAATATATTCATAACTTTACTAAGTATTTAGAAGATAAAAAGGTTGAAACTTTAGAAAATGCTGATGTAATAGATATTGAAGAAGAAAAAGGTACTTATAATATTATTTATAAAGAAGGTAAAAGTGAAAAGAAAGTTACATCTAAATATGTAATTGTTGCTCCAGGCAGAACTGGTGCTAAATGGGTACAAGAACTTGCTGATAAATACCAAATACCTTATGTATCTCAAAGTATTGAAATTGGTGTTAGAGTTGAGGTAAGAAAAGAAATACTTAAAGATATTTGTAGTATTATCTATGATCCAACAATATTTATTAAGACTGATACTTATAATGATCAAATAAGAACATTCTGTACTAATCCTGAAGGATTTGTTACGAAAGAAAATTATTATGGCTATATCTGTGTTAATGGTCATGCTTTAAAAGAAACTAAATCAAATAATTCTAACTTCGCTTTTATTTCTAGAGTTAATTTAACTCATCCTGTTACTAATACGAGAGAATATGGAGAATGTATTGCCAAGATTGCTAATACTTTAGGTGATGGTAAACCAATTATTCAATCACTTCGAGATTTAAAGATGGGTAGACGCTCAACAATGGAAAAAATTAACAAAGGATTTATTGAACCAACATTAAAAGATGTTGTTGCAGGTGATCTTGCTCTAGTTCTTCCGCATCGTATTATTAAAAATATTTTAGAAGGTTTAGAAACTTTAGATAAAATAATTCCTGGTGTTAATAATGGGGAAACATTACTTTATGGACCAGAAATTAAATTCTTCAGTAATGAAATAACTACTGATAATAATATGAAATTAGAAGGACATAATATCTATTTTGTTGGGGATGGTGCAGGTAAGGCAGGAAACATTGTTGTAGCTGCTGCAACTGGCTTAGTAGCGGCAAGAGATATCCTAAAACAAAAACTTTAAAAAATTGTTAAAATAAGGTTGACAAAAGGATAAAAATCGATTAGGATAGTAATCACCAATTCGAGAAAAACCTTGAATTGGTGCTAGTATCACACTAGTCAACCCCTTTTTATTCTTTGAGACCACAAGGTTATGTGGTCTCGTTTTTTTTATTTTGAAAATTTTGTTTTTATTTCTCTCATAGTTAAATTACTTTTGATACTTCTTGTATATTTTTTTATATCTATAAAGTTAGCATATTTATCTTCTTCTTTTATTAGTAACCAATTATTATCTTTAAAATTAACTAATGCCCAATTACCTTTTAATCTTTTACCATATAAAGTAAATTTAAAAGAATCTTTATTTACTTCTAATAATTTATAAGTACCTCTATCCCAAAGCATAACAGTACCGCCACCATATTCACCTTCGAGAATAATTCCTTCAAAATTACGATATGATAAGGGATGGTCTTCAACATTTACGGCTAGCCTTTTATCTTTCGGATTATATGATGGACCTTTAGGTACTGCCCAACTTTTCATAACGCCTTTAAATTCTAAACGAAAATCATAATGGTCATGACTTGCTAAATGATGTTGGACACAAAATTTAAGCCTCTTTGATGATGATTCTTTTTTACCTTTAGGTTCTTTCGTTTTATTAAAATTTCTTTTTTGATTATACTTTTTTAAACTCATATTTATATCTCTTTATTATTTTTAACTCATTTTTTAAATGTATACAAAAAGAATATTAGATTGTATTTCTAAATATTCTTTTTTATAACATTAAATTCCAATTAATCTCTTTATATCATTTTCGGTTAAATTTGCTAAACTAATATTACCTTCTTCGCCTTTTTCAATTAATTCATCAGAAAGCAATTGTTTTTTCTTTTGTAATTCTAATATTCTTTCTTCTATTGTACCATTGGCAATTAATTTAATAACTTCAACTTTTTTTGTTTGACCAATACGATGGGCCCTATCAGTGGCTTGATTTTCTACTTGTGGATTCCACCATAAATCTAAGTGAATTACTACATCAGCACTTGTTAAATTAAGACCTGTACCACCACTTTTTAAAGTTATTAAAAATACATTTGTCTTATCATTATTAAATTTATCAACTAAATCTTGTCTAAGTTTACTATTAACACTACCATCAATTTGATAATAAGTTATATTATTTTCCGTAAATTTTTCTCTAACAATATCTAAGGCTTTTTTAAAACTAGTAAATAAAAGAATTTTATGACCATTAGAAATACTTGTTAAAACTATCTTAACTAATTCTTCTATTTTAGAACTTTCTTTATTATAATTTTCATAAATTAATCTAGGATCAATACATATTTGTCTTAAACGAGTTAAAAGGGTTATTATTTCTACTCTTTTACTACTAAAACTTCCTTGTTGTAATAATTCTTCTATCTTTTCTTTTACTTCTTTAACTTCTAAAGCATATATTTGTTTTTGTTCTTCACATAAATCAATAAAAATATTATTCTCTATTTTATTTGGTAATTCTTTAACTACATCATTTTTCTTTCTTCTTAAAATAAATGGTGATGTTATTGCTTTTAAATTGGCTATTTTTTCTTTGGCATCATCATTAATATCTTTAAAATGATATTTTTCATTAAATTTAGCAGCACTACTTAAAAAGCCTGGCATAATAAAATCAAATATACTCCATAATTCTAAAATAGAATTTTCTAAAGGTGTACCTGTTAAAGCAATTTTGGTATCAGCATTTACTTTTTTAACTGCTTTAGTAATTAATGAATTAGGATTTTTTATGTTTTGAGCTTCATCAATTACACATACTTTAAAGTTTTTATTCTCATATAAAGATATATCTTCTCTTAATATTCCATAAGAAGTAATGTAAACATTAGCCTTATCATCAGTAATATTTTTTACTCTTAGATTTTTATTACCATTTAAAATTGTTACTTTTAATGTTTTAGCAAATTTTTCAAATTCTTTTAACCAATTATAACAAAGCGAAGTAGGACATACTACTAAAAATTTACTATCTTTATCACTTGCCAATATTTTCTTGAAAAAATAAATTGTTTGAATTGTTTTACCTAACCCCATTTCATCTGCTAAAATTCCGCCAAGATCACATTTATGAATATTATATAACCATTCTACTCCTTCAATTTGATATGGTCTTAAGATTTCTCTTTCACTAGGACTAAATTCTAAAGAAGTATTTTGATATTCTTTAAAATTTTTTATAAAATTATCAAATAAATTATTAGTTTTAATATTAGGATATTTATTTCTTTTTAAATAATCTAAATAAATTGCTTGATATTTAGGAATAACTCCTTCATTATCTTTAGCATCAATACTTAAATCATCTAATAAATTACTTAAATCTTTAATAGAATCATCATTTAAAGAAACAATATCACCATTTTTAAGTTTGTAATACTTTTTCTTATATTTTAAAGATTTAACAAGATTATTAATTTCATTATCATTAATATTATCTATTTTAAAAGAATAATGCATGATATTATCTTCCCCAATTGAGAAATTACTACTAACATTTAATTTTTTTCTAATATTAGTATTCTTTAATTTTTCTGATGTAAAAATCTCATATTTTTGAGAAAGTTCATTTAAACCATTTTCCAAAAAGTTTACGATTAATTCTATATCATCTAAAATAATTTTATTATTTTCAATTTTAAAATAATAATTTTTTAAATCTTCTATTATTTCGTTTTCAAAATCTACATCTCTTAATATTTCTTTTGAATTATCAAAATAATCTATTTCTTCATTATTATATAATAATTTTATTTTACAAATTATATTATCTAAATTCATATCAAAATATAATTTTACAGTTGGTTTCATAAAACTAATAACTTCTTTTAAATTATTATCTATTTTAAGATCATTTTTAATAACTGGTAAAATTCCTTTATTAAAATTATTTAACTCATCTTTTGTAAATTCTAACTCTTTTATATGATTATCTTCTAATAATTGTATTAATTTTTGATACCCACTATTCAAATGATAAACATCTTTATTATATAATACATATTCATAATTATCAGAAATTGGTTCAATATTTTTATAATCAATATCTAAATTATAAATATCATCTTTTTTACTTAAACTAATTTCACAAGGAAAATTATCTTTAATGCCTTCAATATAACCAATATTTTCTACATAAAATGTTTTATTACTTAATAATTTTAAAAATTTATTAGTATCATTATGTCTAAAGTTTATGCAATCATAATTAAAAGTGCCATAATCAAAAATAAATTCTATTATATTTTTATCTTCTTCATCAAAATAATGTTCTTTAGAATTATAGGTAAATTCTTTACCAAATTTTATAATTCCGCCATTTTCATAAGTACTTTTAAAATTATTATATTTTTGCCCAACAGTATATAATTTATCATAACCTATTTTTAATTTTAAACTTAATCTATTATGACTATAATAATGATCTATAATTAAATAATATAATACTTTTATTTTTTTCTTAATAATACTTTTATCATTAGAAAAAGTATTTAATATTATTTTAGATATACTTTTATTATCTCTTTCCATTTCTTCAAAAACATCAGAATTCATTATAGCAGCAGGAATATGACAACAAGAATGAAATCTTTTAAAGTCATTACAATTACAATATATAGTTCTAATGATATCATCATACATAGTTATTCTTACAGTAGCAGATTCTCTTCGCCAAAAATTTTGCTTTATTTTAAAAACATAAGATTTATTTTTACCTTGTTCATCTTCAGAAGATAAACTAACATCTTCATAATCAACATATCTTGCATCATTTATATGTCTATTTAAAATATAGCCTTCTAATTGTCTTAATAAATAATCTCTCATTATAATATCCCCCCAATTCAATTAAATATAATATAACAAATGTTTGCCAAAAAGTAAATAATTTGTTAATTTTTGTATATTTATAACTTTTTTAATACTTTTTTATATTTGAACCAATAATATATGATAAAATTTATTTAGTAAATGGGGGTGTTAAAATTGGCTACAATTAAAATTAAAGTTAATAAAGAATTAAAAAAACAAGCTGATTCTTTATTTAAAAAATTAGGTTTTGATACTGATACTGCTTTAAACTTATTTTTGATTCAAAGTGTTAAAGAGCAAGCAATGCCTTTTAAACTAGCAGAAGATGAATGTGAACTATGCAAAATATACACTAAACCAAGTAGAAGTTTAAAAAAAGCATTGAAAGAAGCAGATAAAATTATAAGTGGTAAAAAGAAAGTCAAAACTTATAATAATGTTGATGAATTATTTAAAGATTTATCAAAGTAAATAAACACTCTAATTTAGAATGCTTATTTTTTTACAATAATTTTTTATAATAATTATATCTTTTAATGGCATTTTCTTTTTGATTAGTAAGTAAAACATCAGCAAGTTCTCTATCTTTAATTTTTAAAGCATTAAATCTAACTTCATTATCTAAAAATTCTTCATAACGATTAAATTCTGGTTCCTTACTATCCATATATAATTTTTCTTCTTCTGGATTATAATGCATTAATAATTGATATCCAACATCAACTGCTAGTTTTTCTTCTGAAATAGAACAAGACATACCAGTTTTAATACCATGTTCAACACAAGGTGAATAAGCAATTATAATAGCAGGTCCCTTATGTTCCATAGCCTCTTTCATTATCTTGATTGTATGCATAATATTAGCACCAAGAGAAATACTTGCGACATAACAATTTGGATAACTCATCGCAATTCTAAACAAATCTTTCTTATAAGTTTTTTTACCAAAGTCAGCAAATTCACAAACTGCACCCATCTTACTTGATTTACTTGCTTGACCACCAGTATTAGAATATACCTCTGTATCTAAAACTAAACATTTAATATTTTCATTTTGACTTAACATATGATCTAAGCCACCAAAACCAATATCATAGGCCCAGCCATCACCACCAAAAGCCCAAACTACTCTTGATGGAATATATTCTTTTAAGTCTTTTAGTTCTTTTGGTATATTTTTATCTTCTAATAGTTTGGCTACTTCTCTAGTAATAGTAGCATCTTCTCTATTATCTAACCATTTTTGATATATCTCTTTTAAATCGCTAGAAACAGTATTTAAAGAACTTTTCATAATTTCTTCTATTCTATCTCTTTTAATTTTATAAGATGAATGAATACCTAAAGCAAATTCAGCATTATCTTCAAATAAAGAGTTTGCCCATGGAATACTATAAGGAGTTGATGGGGCACTGCCACCATAAATTGATGAACAACCAGTAGCATTGGCTACAACTAACTCATCACCAAATAATTGGGTAAGTAATTTTATATAAGGAGTTTCTCCACATCCAGCACATGCACCATGAAATTTAAATTTACTTTGCTCTAAACTTGCCCCTTTAATATTAAATTTATCTAAAACTTTTGGATTTTCATAAGTATCAAAATATTTATCAACAATTTCTCTATTTTCTTTACTACCATTACCAAAACTTAAAGCATTAGTAGGACAATTTTTAATACATAAACCACAAGATGTACAATCTTTTTCGGATATTGCTAAATAGAAATTATAATCTTTAACTCCTGTTGCATCTTTTCCTACCTTATCTTTAAGAAGTAGAGGACGAATAACTCCATGTGGACAAACGATATTACATTTACCACATTCAATACATTTTACTGGATCCCATACTGGTACTTGATAAGCAATACCACGCTTTTCATATTTTGTTAAATCAGCTGGAAAAGCACCACTACGATAAGGCATAAGTTCACTAACACTTAAAGTATTACCAAGTCTTGCATTTATTTTTGCAAAAATATTATCTTCTATTTTAATATCTTCTTTATCATTTAAAGTAACATCTAAAGTTTGTAAATTGTGAGTAGCATTATTAATAGCTTTTAAATTACTATTAATAACTTCTTCTCCTTTGGTAACAAACGTTTCCTTAATTAAATTGCTTACTTTGTCTGTAGCATTTTCTATATTTAATAAATTTAAAATAATTATTTCCATTATTTTATTTATCTTATCTTTAATACCACTATCTAGAGCTATTTTAGAAGCATTAATAAAGTATACTTTAATATTTTTATCTTTAATAATTTGTTTAACACTATTAGGTAAAAAGTCGTTTAACTCACTTTTCTCTTTAGTTGAATTTATTAAAAGTATTCCGCCATCTTTAATACTATCTAAAATATTAAATTTATGAAAATATTCTTCTTTAGTAACTACTACTATTTCCGGATTTTCCACATAATATGGTGCATTTATTTTATCTTTTGCAAATCTTAAATTAGATACAGTTACTCCACCACTTTTCTTAGAATCATATTCAAAATAACCTTGAACATAAAAATCATCTTTAGCAATTATTTTGAGAATTTCTTTGGAAGCACTAACCATACCATCAGAACCAAAGCCAAATATTTTGATTTCTCTTGCCTTTAAATTAATTTGATAATCATATTCTTTTAAACTTAAATTAGTAACATCATCATTTATACCAATCGTAAAATTATTTTGTAGTTTACTATCTAACATTTGATAAACACTATAAATATCTTTTGGTGTCGTATTTTTACTAGATAAACCATAGCGGCCGCCAACAATGTTAATATCTTTATCTTTAAGTGCACTAACCACATCTAGATATAATGGTTCACCCATACTACCTGCTTCTTTAGTTCTATCAAGAACAGCAATATTTTTAACAGTAGAAGGTATTACATCTAATAAATATTTAGTACTAAATGGTCTATATAAATGAACATTAATAAGACCTACTTCCATACCTTTTTTATTTAAATCATCTATAACAAGTTTAATAGTATCTGTTATACTTCCCATGGCAATAATTATATTTTGAGCATTAATACTTCCATAATAATTAAATGGTTTATAATCTGTACCCATTATTTTATTTATCTCTTGCATATAATTATTAACTATATCAGGAATATTATTATATAAATTATTACGAGCCTCAACTGATTGAAAATAAATGTCTTCATTTTCTGCTAAACCATATTGTTTATTACAGCCTACATTTAAGCATCTTTCTTTATATGCTTTAATACTATCCCAAGAAATTAATTTTAATACATCTTCTCTTTTTAATTCTTCAATAGTATTAAGTTCATGACTTGTACGAAATCCATCAAAGAAATGTAAGAAAGGAAGACTTCCTTTAATTGCCGATAAATGAGCAACTGCTGCTAAGTTTTGGGCATCAAAAACATTAGATGATGATAACATACAAAAGCCAGTTTGTCTTGTTGCATATATATCAGAGTGATCACCAAAAATGGATAGGGCATGAGTTGCGACCGTTCTACTGGCAACATGGATTACTCCTGGTAGACATTCACCTGCTATTTTATACATATTTGGAATCATTAATAAAAGTCCTTGACTAGCTGTAAATGTTGAAGAAAGTGCCCCTGATAACAATGCTCCATGAAGTGTTCCGGCAGCACCGGCTTCACTTTGCATTTCAATTACTTTAGGAGTGCTTTCATATAAATTTTTTAAATCACTATGTGTTAAATAATCAATATTTGATGCCATTGGACTTGATGGCGTTATTGGATAGATACTACATATTTCACTAAAAAGATATGCTATTTTACTACAGGCAGTATTACCATCAACTTGTTTTTTCATTTTAAATCACCTAATAAAATTATAAAATAAAAAGACTAGAAAAACTAGTCGTTATTTATTTAATTCTGCTTCAATTTTCATTAAACGATTATATTTAGCGATTCGCTCACCCCTGCAAACTGAACCTGTTTTTATAAACGGAATGCCAAAACCTACGGCAAGGTCAGCAATAAAGGTATCTTCAGTTTCACCACTACGATGAGAAATAACTGTTTTATAGCCATTTTTCTTGGCAGTAATTATTGTTTTGGTCATTTCCGAAATTGTACCAATTTGATTTGCTTTAAGTAAGATAGCATTACCAGCACCCACTTTAATACCAGCTTCTAAAAGGGTTGCATTAGTACAAAAATAATCATCACCAACTAGCATAATTTTATCACCAATTAATTTAGTTAAAACGCCAAAACTTTCTAAATCATTTTCATAGAAAGGATCTTCAATGCTAATAATTGGATAATTTCTAACTAAATTAACGTAATATTTAATTAAATCATTGCTAGATAATTCTTTACCATCAATTTTATAAACATTTTTATTTTTATCATAAAGTTCAGATGCTGCTACATCTAGGGCAATTAAAACATCTTTACCAGGATGATAATTTGATTCATTAATTGCTTCCATTATTAAATCTAGTGCTTCTGTAGTTTTACTTAAATTGGGAGCAAATCCGCCTTCATCACCAACACCAGTACTATAACCCTTCTTTTTTAAAATGCTTTTTAATGTATGAAATATTTCACTAGCACATTCAATTCTTCTTGCTTCACCTTTCATGATTGGCACAATCATAAATTCTTGAATATCTAAATTATTATCAGCATGAACGCCACCATTAACAATATTAATCATCGGTATTGGCAAACTTACTTTACCATAAGTTACATACTCATATAATTCTTTATTTTGAAGTTTAGCAAGACATTTTAAACTAGCTAAAGATACAGCCAACATGGCATTAGCCCCAAGTTTACTTTTATTTGGTGTTCCATCTAATTTAAGTAAAGTTTTATCAACAAATACTTGATCTAACTTTTGCCCAATTAAAGCATTTCTAATTACTGTATTAACATTTTCAACAGCTTTTAAAACACCTTTACCATGATATCTTCCTAAATCATTATCTCTTAGTTCAAGTGCTTCTTTTGAACCAGTTGACGCCCCACTTGGTACACTAGCCACAGCTTTTATATTATTTGCTAAAGTCATTTCTACTTCAATAGTGGGATTACCCCTACTATCAAGTATCTCTCTAGCCACTATTTCCTTAATATTCATACACTACCACCTTTATAATTTTAGTATAACCAATAACTAATTCTTTAACAATAAAAAACTAGATGTTTGACACATCTAGTTTACTTATTTTAAAAAGTATTGTGCTCTTCTTCGAAGTAATAGAGTATTGATAAAATCAATTAAACCATAACCTAGTAAACAAATACCTGCTACTTTAACTGCTGCATCAGGACTAGTAAATATTGTTATAATACCTAGTACCACAAATAAAACACCAATAATTAGTACTGTTAACCAACTTGAATCATTAAATTTCTTTAAAAGTATACCATATGCTCCTTTTTGAAGGCCACTAACAATTAAATAAATACCTAAAGTAATAGCTAATAAATAATCCATAAATAAAGTAGCTATACCTACAATTATTAACAAAATACCAAATATTAAATTATAATTATATAAATCAATATTAGCTCTTTTAAAATAAGAACATATAGATATTACTCCATTTATAATTAATACTATTCCTGTTATAATGGCTACTAATGTAAAACTTAATGCTGGATTTACAAAAAATATTAAACCAATAATAACATAAATTAAAGCATCAATCATTTCTGCTAAAGTTATAATATTAAAAATTCCTTTCACTTCTCCAAGTATTTTACTAAACATAACATCACCCTACTTAAATTATACTAATATTTTCTTTATAATTCAAGAAATATATGTTATAATAATTACTCAGAAAAAGGAAGATGAAGTATGAATTTACGTATCCTTAGTATTGAAGAATTTACTAATTATCAAAAAAATCATTTATTATCTAATTTTTACCAAACTGTTAACTATGGAATGTTAATGGCTGAAGTAGATTATGATTATGATTTAATTGGTATGGTAGATGAAAATAACAATATAGTTGCGGCTTCTTTAATTTTAATTAAGCCAATCGGTATTAAATGTTTTTATGGCTATGCTCCAAGAGGATTTTTAATAGATTATAATAATTTAAAATTAGTAAGAGAATTTACTACTAAATTAAAAGAATATTACTATGAAAAAAATGTTATTTTTATTAAAATAAATCCTAATTTACCAATTGGCGAAATAGATACTAATAATTTTATAATAACTTATAATGAAAATAAAAAGATTATAAATATTTTAGAAAATAATGGCTATAAAAAATTAGCAGATAATTTATATTTTGAAGCTCAACTTCCTAGATTCAATGCTTTTATCGATTTAAAAAATTATACTTCAGAAAAACTTAATAAAAATACTAAAAATAAAATTAAAAAAGCTATTAGAAAAGGTTTACAATTTGAATTAGTTGATAAAGATAAAATTAAAGAATTTTATAATTTAATGAAAAATAAAAAAGATAATAATGAATATTATTATCAAGATTATTATACTGTCTTTTCTAAAGACGATAATATTGATTTATTTTTAGTATCTATTGATTATAATGCTTTTTTACAAAATAGTCAGTATATTTATGATGAAGAAACAAATAGAAATAATAAATTAAATACAAAACTTGCCAATAATAATAGTGAAAAAGTAATTAATGCAAAAATGAATAGTGATAAAGTATTATTATCGTATAAAAATGATATTATGGAAGCTACTAAAGGAATTGCTGATAATAACAAAGTATATTTAGCTGGAGCTTTAGTTATTAAACATAATAATATGGTTAGTATTGTATTTAGTGCTTTCGATAAGAATTATAAAAGATTTGCTCCTAATTATTTTCTTCATTATAGCATTATTAAATACTATCAAGATAAATATGATTATTTAGATCTTAATGGAGTTGTAGGTAATTTTGAAGTAGAAAATCCCTATAGTGGTTTAAATAGATTTAAATTAGGATTTAATCCTAGAATATATGAATTTATTGGCGAATTTGATTTAATTGTTGAACCAAAAAGTTATGAAATACTTTTAAGAAATGGTATATTAGCTAAAACATTTGATAAAAAAGATATAAAACAAGAAAAATAACTGATAGAGAATTTTCTATCAGTTTTTACATTCTATCAGGTATATCTATTGCTAATATATCTAATAATATTTTATTTACTTTGTAAACTATACTTGTTAAATATGCCCATGATTCTTGTTTATTTTTATCGCTTTCATTTAAAACATGACATTCTGTATAAAAACGATTAAAATTAGTTGATAATTCATAAAGATAATCTGTTATAGCATTTAACGATTTATCATTAAATGCATTATTCAAGACATTGTCTAATTTATTTAATGATAATAATAAAGCTCTATCATATTCATTAACTATTACTTTTAATTTTGAACAATTTATATTGCTTTCATTTACTTTATTTAAAAGTGATTTCATTCTAATAGTAGAGTATACAATATAAGGGCCAGTTTTACCCTCTAAATCACAAAACTTTTCTAAATCAAAATTATAATCTGTTTCACGACTTGGTAACATATCGGCATATTTTATTGTGGCAATTGCCAGTTTATCAGCAATCTCATCACGATTATCTTTTATTTCCGGATTTAATCTCTTTAGGCATTCACTCTTTACTGAATCTAGTAAATCAATAAGACGCATTACGCCACCATCGCGAGTTTTGAATGGTTTCCCATCTTTACCATTCATTGTGCCAAATCCTGCAAATACTAGTTTTTCATTCTTTATTATATTAGCTTTATATGCTGCTCGAAATACTTGGGTAAAATGCAATTCTTGTCTTTTGTCTGCAATATACCATATTTCATTGGGATGATAGTTTTTAATGCGATCATAAATAGTAGCAAGTTCTGTCGTACTATAAAGAAGACCACCATCAGATTTAATTAGTAACATCGGTGGCATTTCTTTAGTATCTGTATCTTCTTTGACATCAATTACTTTAGCACCTTTGCTTTCTTTCACAATATCTAGTTTATCTAAATATTCAAGTAATTCTGGGACATAATCTTCTGCATTACTTTCTCCTTTATATAAATCAAATTTAGCATTTAATCTATCATAAATATTTTTAATATCTTTCTTTGATACATCCATTATTTGCAGCCATAAATCATAAATACCTTTTTCTTTATTTTGCAGTCTCTTTGTCATACTTTGAGCCATCTTTAAATACTCTTCATCTTCTTTAGCTCTAATTGATGCAAAGGGATAAACTTCTTCTAAAAGTTCACTAGTAATATCTACTTTAGGATATTCACCTACATAATTTTCTTGAAAAAATGGCCAATCTGGATATCTTAAAGATAATTCATAAATTACTAAACCTAAAGGGCGCCCCCAATCACCTAAATGAGTATCAGATATAGTTTTATAGCCAAGATATTCACATAATCTTTTTAAAGCTTCGCCAATATTAGCACTTCTTAAATGACCAACATGTAAACTTTTAGCCACATTAGCGCCCCCATAATCAAAGAAAATTAATTTATCATTCTTGGGATATTCGTAATCATCTAAATTAGTAAAATCTATTAAAGCTTCATCACTAATAGACATATTAATAAAACCAGGACCAGCAACATTAACATCATGAAAAAAATCATCTTGTTTTAATACATTTACTATTTCACTAGCTATTTCTACCGGATTTTTATGATAAATTTTAGCAAGAGACATTATTCCATTATATTGATACTCTCCTAAATCAGGACGATTAGATTCACTTACTATAACATTATCTACTTGATAATTACATTTATTTAAAGCATCTTTTATTTTATTCTCAATTATACTATAAAATTTTTTCATAAATCCTCCATTCATATTAATTTTATCAAAATATTAATAGTATGACAAATAACTTCTACTAATTTTAATTAAAATAATGTATAATATAAGTGGTGGTTCAAATGAGTGATATAAAAAGGGTAAAAAATGAAAAAGATAATATTGAATTGCCTAAATTAAAAGATGAATATAAAAATAAAAACGATAAGTCTATTTATACTATAACTTTAGATGATATTGTAAAATTAGTAGAAAATCATGAATTAAAAAAAGATAGTATTATTAAAAAAGAAGATTTAAACTTTGTCAAAAAAGAAAATAAACTAAATGAAAAAAAATTAATAACAAATGAAGAAGAAAAACAAATAAAAAACATTAAAAATGATAATAATGATATAAAAATAAAACAAGAGATAACAAATAGCCAAAAAGAAGATAATCATAATAAAGAAAAAACTAAAAGAAAAAAACTTAATAAAGGAAAATTAATAAGTCTTATAATTCTTTTAATTATGATTCCTGTACTAGTTTTTTCTACCTATAAAATTATAAATTATCTTATTGAAACACCAAAAACAAAAGATTTAATAAAGGAAATAAATGATACTACTGAAGTAAATGAGTATGAAAGTGATGAAGCAGAAATAGTTAAAAGCGATGAAAAACCAAACACGCCTTATTGGAATTTTATAAAAATGAAATTAATTGATGTTAATTTTGATTCACTTAAAAAAACTAACAGTGATACAGTAGCATGGTTATTTGTGGGTGGTACTAATGTAAATTACCCGGTAGTTCAAACTAGTGATAACGATTATTATTTAAATCATTCCTTTGATAAAACTAAAAATAGTGGTGGTTGGCTATTTATGGATTATCGTAATAGCAAAGATGACTATGGTAGAAATACTATTATTTATGGCCACAATATGAAAAATCAAACTATGTTTGGTACTTTAAAAAATTTATTATCAAGAAGCTGGTATAATACAGAAGATAATAGAATTATTAAAATGTCATCAGAAAAATATAATACTTTATGGCAAATTTATAGTGTTTATACTCTGGAAACTACAAGTGATTATATTCAAACTGAATTTGCCAGTGATGAAGAATATCAAACATTTATTGATTTAGTTAAAGGTAGATCTATTGCTGATTTTAATACTACTGTTACTACTAGTGATAAAACTCTTACCTTATCTACTTGCCATGGTAGTGCTAAAAAATTAGTAGTTCATGCTAAACTTATAAAAATAGAAGCAAAATAACTTGCTTCTATTTAATTTCTATGACTTTGGTACCTGCCATTAAATCATGTAATCCTCTTTTGTCTTTTCTTGATAGCATTACAACTAATGTAATTAAACCAAGAATAACAAAAGCATAATTAATACAAGTACTTACTATATAATATATTTTACCTTTAACAAATAGTAGTATTAATGAATTTAACAAAAGTGGTATTATTGAACCAATAGAAATATAATATATTGGTAAACTTCTAAGTAAATATTTTAGAAATGATACATCTTTATCATCATCATTATTTACAACTTTTATTTTCATAATTTGTTTACCCATTGTTTGACCATTATTAAACTTTTGAAAAGCAGCAAAATATAAAATTAAGATAACTACTATAGCAATATTATAAGGAACACTAAATCGTGATACATTATAATAATTGACATAATTTAATTTTAAAAATTCTTTTTCACTTATTTTTTCTTCTAAATAATTATTTGTTACTTCACTATATTTTTCAAAAGATTCTTCATATTTTTTATAATAAGGATTAATAAAATGAATACTTGTTACTAAAGATGCAAGAAAGAATACAAGTAATATATCAAGTAAAAAGGCCATTATTCTTTTTGATGATTGAACCGTTTCCATTTACATCACCCTAAAATACTACTTTTATTTACAGTTAATTTAATTGATGCTTTCTTTTCTTTGCCTTCTCTTAAATAAGTAACCTCAAGAGTATCACCTATTTTATGTTTATAAAGTTCATATCTAAAGTATGCAACATTGCTTATTTCTTTATCATTTACTTTTATAATGACATCCCCTTCTTGTAAACCAGCCTTAGATGCAGGACTATTATATTCAACACCAATGATAAATGCACCAGATGTAAAATTATATCTTCTTACATAGCTTGAATATCTAAAATCACTTAAAGCTTCTTCTATATCATACATAAATGCACCAATTGTTGGATAATCAGTAGCATCTCCATTTATTACTTGTTCTGCTTTTTCAACTGCTACTTCTACCGGTATAGCAAAGCCCATACCTTCAACACCAGTTGAACTTATTTTAGCAGAAATTACGCCGATTACCTCACCATTAGAATCACACAAAGGTCCACCTGAGTTACCGCTGTTAACAGCAGCATCAGTTTGAAGAACATTCATAATATAAGGTGCTTTTTTACCATCATCAGTTTCTACCTCAACCTCAACAAGTCTTTCTTTACCAGAAATAATTCCTCTTGTAACTGTCCAAGAATAAGTATCTGCTAAAGGAGCTCCAACTGTAAATGTCGTATCACCTACTCTTAAACTTTCTGTTTTACCAATACTAACTGGTTCAACATCTTTTTTTACTTTTGATTTTAATATGGCTATATCAGCATAGATATCACCACCAAGTAAGGTTGCCTCTTCAGTTGATCCATCACTATAAGTTATTTTAAAATTATCACCACCAGATACAACATGATGATTAGTTATAATATAAAAGTTTTTATCATCACTTTTATAAACAAAGCCACTACCAGATGCATAAGGAGTATCACCTTTATAATTAGATACTACAACAACCGCATCATAAACTTTTTCAACAGCATCAGCTATTCCCTTATCAGTAACAGTAACATCTCTTTCAATTTTAGTTATAGTCTCTTGGAATAATGTTGGAAATTTATAAATTACTCCATAAGCTAGAAAAGCCCCTAGTAATAAAATTAATATAGTATAGACAACAGCTCTTGTTTTTTTATCAGAATTTTGTTTCATTTTAATTCACCCTCACAATTTCTTTATAATTTTCTGGAAATCCCATTTCCTTTAATACTTTACTTATTTCAATTGTTTTTAATCTACCATCAAGTACGTCAAGTTCATAACTTATTTCATTCATCATTAAAGTAAAATCATCTCTTTGTAAGATTTGCTTCATAATTATTATAATAGCAAATAAATCATTTAAACCATAAATATATTCATCTTCTTCATTTTTGGGGATATTTAATAAATCATGATATTTAGTATTTTCAATATTTTTATGTGTAGTATTATTGAAACATAAATCTTCATGCGCACATAAATTACGATAATTTGCTAGTATTGGAAAATAATCAATTAGATTACGAACAGATACATCATAAATATCTGCAATTTCATTTTGATCTTCTTTTTGCAGTACGGAATAAAGTTCACCCACAATACCAAATGATAAAACTTTAACAACTACCCATAAAGGAATATAACCATAATTAGATATATAATGGCTAGTTGCCGTATGTTGTTTACCATTAACATTAATTTGCCTTTTCATCTTCCTTAGTAAATCATTTATTTGCCTTGATTTACTAGCATCTTGCGTAAAATTCTTCGCATTTAAATAGTGCTGTTCTTTAAAGCCATGATTTTTACTCATTACATAAGATAGAATACTTTTAAGGTTGTTTTCCACAATTAAAATATTTTTAAATAAAATGTTTCTTAATTGTCTATCAAAATAAAATAGACCATATAATTCTCTAAAATTGGTATTTGGTATAAATTTACGCGAACCATCATCTTTTAGAAATAAATGTCTATAGCCACTTAAAAAGAAATAATTTTCTCTTAAAAGAATCTCTTTCGCATAATCTATATCATCAATTACGAGTCCCTTACTTTTTAATAATTCAATTTGCTCATCTAATGTTTTAAATGTTTTAGACCCCATATGTTATTCACCTACAATTTAAATTATATCATAAGAAACAAGATAAATATATCTATTTTTGTTGTATTTTTTATTATTTTTTTGTTAAAATTTTGTGAAATTTGTTATAATATTCTAGGTGATTTAAATGCCAACATTATATTTTCATTATAAATTTGGTCATAATGTATTAGATAATTTAAATAAAGATGAGCAAAAAAGTATTAATAGTAATATTAAATATTTTGATATGTTTAATCAAGGATTTGATAATTTATATTATTATCCTTATAAATGGGATTACTATCGTAAGTTAGGGGTAAGATGTCATAAAAAGAATTTAGATAAATTTTTTACTAATTTAATTACTTATATAAAAGATAATAATTTACAAAATGATTCTAGTGTTACTAATATGTTATATGGTTTTATTAATCATTTAACTTTAGATACAATAATGCATCCTTATATAAATTATCAAGTAAATAATTTAAATATACCCCATGGTAAAATAGAATTTTTACTAGACTTCTATATTTATGATAATTTATATCATGATAAATGGCACAATAAATTATATAAAATTTTAATTCCTAAATTAAAATTTACTGATAATTTAAAAAATACTATTAATTATGTATTTTTAAATACTTATGAAGAAAATAATATTGGCAAAATAATGAATAAATCACATAATACTGGTTATTATATTTATCGCTATTTTATTACTGATATTCATGGCATTAAATCTAAATTATATAAAATTGTCGATATTTTATTTCCAAATAATGAAGTTAAATTTAGTGAAACAACATTTTATAATAAAGGCTTTAGAGAAGAATTATTAAATAGAGATAAAAATAATTGGTATAATCCTAGAAATAAAGATGAAATATATAATTTTTCTTTAAAAGAATTACATGATATTGCTTATAAAATTGCCTTAAAATTAAATAAAAATGCTTATCAAGTTATTAATAATAAAAAAGATATTAAAGAATTTATTAAATTAATAAAATTACTTGATATTAAAAATATTCAAGAACTCCTTTAGCAATAGACTCAGCTATCTTTTTTTGATATTTTTCAGTTATTAATTTATTTCTTTCTACACCATTAGATAAAAATCCACATTCAATTAAAATACCTGGTACATTTAGTTTACTATACATATATGTATCACTTGGTATTTTTTTTATTTCCCTTTTTCCTTTTAATTCTTCATTCATTACTTTTTGCATAACTTCAGCAAGTCCTTCATTATCTTTATTATAGAATACTTGAGGTCCATAATAGGAAGCATCACTCAAGTAATTTAGATGAATACTTAAATACATATCAGCATTACTTTCATTAATTAATTTGATACGATTATTAAAATCACTTCTTTTACGCATATTTGCATTAGGAATAGATAAATCATAATCTCCATCTCTAGTTAAAATAACATCTGCTCCAAGTGCTCCTAATTCTTTTTCTAGAAATAATGCTATATTTAAATTAATATCTTTTTCATAAATCTTACCATAACTAGTGCCAGGATCTTTAAATCCATGACCTGGATCAATTACAATAGTTTTACCAGTTAAAGGCATAATTGCTTCCACTTTTAGAGCATATAAAATTAAAACACTGAGAAAAAAAGTAAATAATACAGATAAATATTTCTTCATAATATAAATTTATGTAAAATAAAAAGAAGTATTATTTAAAATACTCCTAAAATTCATTATCTATGATAAGATTCTTCTCTAACTTCGCTATAAGATTTATTATTACCTTTACCTACATTCATAAGTTTAGCAAGTACTTCCATATTATCTCTTTTAAAAATTTCCATTTCTATTGTTTGTTGGGTTTCATTAGGTAAATTACCAAAAGTACCACAAGTTGCCCACCATGTTAAATCACTTGGTTTACTATCTTTTGATTCACCACATAAAGCAGCAATAATTTCCGGATGAGTATAACTTACAGATAAAGTCTTAGCATCTTTAAATACAGATACATAGTTAATTTTATCTAATCTTTCAGCTGTTTGCATTTCATGTGGATTTACTGTTTCAATAGTTTCATCTAAATGAACAATTGCATCCATAAATTCACCACTTCTAAAAAAGCGTAAATCTTCTTCTCTTATTTGCCCTGCATCAATAGCATTATTAACAGCTTCTAGAAAAGCTTGTAAAAAGTGACGATCACCATCATAGGCAATAATACTTCTTATAGCATCAGGATTATTAACTATTTCTTTTATTGGCCCTAATGCTCTAATCCTAGCTTCCAAATCAAAATAGCTTTCTTTAATAGTTTCTTTCATAAACACTCCTTTATTTAATTTTAACAAGTATTAATGTTTATGAATAGCAAAATATAAACATTTTACAATCTTTAGACAGTACTATTTTTTATTAATTATTTTGTAATTTTCAACTAACTCATCAAATGTAATTGTACAATTAGCAGGACTTGGAGAATATAGACAAATATCTTCTATTTTAGTTTTATTATAAATATATTTTTGATATAATTCATGAGCTTTTTTACCTGTTGTAAATATATATTTTATATTAGAATTTTTTAATATTAAACTTATATTATTAGGTTTAATATTTTTTATTGTACTATCACTTGCTTTATCTATTTCACATGATGCACAAGTATCCCATAGAGCAATTTTATGTCTAATTAAAAATTCTTTTTTATCTTCAATTGAATTTTCTATTTTATCTTGAAATACACTTTCTAACACATGCCAAAATCTATTTTGGGGATGCATATAATAGAATCCTAACTCTCTTGATTTAGGTGATGGCATAGTACCCAAAATAAGTATTTCGCTATCACTTTGATAAAATGACGGAAATGTATGATAAATTCTTGGCATAATATCATTCCTTTTCTTAATTAATTATATATTATAAAAAGACTAAAGTCCAAAACTTTAATCTTTCATTTTTTCTAAAACATAATAGCCATTAATAATACCACCAAAAACATAATCGCCACTTTTCCATTCTACTATTAAATATTTTTTATTATTAATAGTTTGTATTTCATATTTTGCTAATGTATCAGGTAACATTAAATTAACGATATAATTTTTAGTATATTTGCTATCACGCATATAATCATTATCTTGATATCTTATATGTACTTCTTCTTTTGGTTCAAAAATTAATTTATCTAAAGCAAGACTTTCTTTTGTTGATTGTAATTTATCAGGATTAAAACTATTTGGGTTATTGACAAAATCTATAGCTTGCCATATACCTACTACTTCTTTATCTTCCCTAAATTCAATATTTGTATTATCTTTATGTTTTATATCTTCTACAGAATAACTATTATGATTAATATTTTGATAAACTACTACTTTTGAATCTTTGTTACTAAGTGGATCTACAACTTTCAAATATAATTTATTATCTTCTATTTCATATGAATTAGGATTATCATTTATATAGATTATTCCTTTAGACCAAGATATAACCCAATACTTTTCCCCATTAGGAAGTAAATATAATTCTTTGATGTTATAATCATCTTCTATATATTTATTATTTTTAGCATCTTCCGTATTTAAAGAGATACCAAGTAACTTCCATTTACCTATAGCATTTTCATCATTAATAAAATTTAACATATTTAAAACCTTCTTTCCTTGAAGAGAGAATTCTTCTAAATTAGTTATTTTTTCTTTAATGTTTGCTATTTCTTTTTCAAACTGTTTAATTTTTTTAGCTATTTCTATAGAAGAAAAATTTTTAATTTCATCTAGAGTAAAACCTAATTTTTTTAGCGCTAAAATTTCTTGCATTCTTTTAACATTTTCATCATCAAAATACCGGTATCCTGTATAAATATCAACATATTTAGGTACAATTAAACCTAAACTTTCATAATATCTTACAGTTTTAATTGAAATATTAAACATTTTTGCAAAATCACCAATTTTTATCATAATTTCTCCCTTCAATATCACTATACATCTACCCTTAAGGGAAGAGTCAAGAAGTTTTTAACAATTTAATTATAACATAAGTTTATTAAAATAATCCCCATTCAGCAAATTTTTCAAAGCCACCAACTTCTTTAATATATTGTCTAGTTTCTTCAACTATTTCCTTATATGACTTACCATCTACAAAAGTATCACCAATAGCACAACTAATATTTACTTCTTTTTGTAATTTTTGAGCTTTTTTAAAAGCATAAATATTTAGAGAAACATCAGCTTTCGATAAATCTTTACCGTGTAGTCCTCCACCAGTAACACTATGTCCCATATCAGAACCTAATTTTCTATTGGTAGCACCACTATCAACATTTATGCCACCTGTCCAATTACCTAATGGATTAATAATAGCTTCAGGATATTTTTTAATTAAATCTTCTTTTAAAGCATTACTTTGACATATGACTAATTTGTCTTGATCTAAAATATATTTACCATCATAAGGATATTCTTGATATATCTCTCTTGCTATTTTTGATAACTCCTTTTCTTCTTTAGTTAAAGGTACACCTTTAAAAATACCATTATCACCACATCTAATATCATTTTCTTGATTTAAGGCTAGATGTGCATCTTGTTTATAAACTTTTAAATCTAATTTGATATCACCCGCAATTCTCTTTAATATTTTTTCTACTTCATCTTTTGTAAATTTTTCTGATGTTTCCATTATTATATGGCATACACCATGCCCAATTAAAATCTCTACTGCTACTTTTGGATTTTCACATTTAGTATAAGCTAAATCAACTATTGCCCCAGCTATTCTATCAGCTATCTTATCAGGATGACTTGGATTTACTTTTTCTATCATAATAAAACTCCTTCCTAATTAAAAGTAAACCCACCTAAAATAATTTTTTCATAGATACTCCTTTCTTTAGCATCTCATAAAAAAACACCCAAGATAACCTTGAGTATAAAGTTATCTTATAGATCTAGCATTACCACCTAACTAAATAGGTTGGTGCGACTTCCTAGGGCTAGTCCCTCCATCGCTCTTTATAAGATGTTAAAATAATTATACTAACATTTTTGTTAATAATCAATCATCAATTAATTTATATTTAATCCATTTCATATTCATAAACTATAGAATTTTTAGGATTAAATGATAAAAAATCCGTATTTTCATCATATCCTATTAAATTAAAATGTAAAGCTTTTATAAAACTACCATGGGAAATTATTAAAATTGTTTTATTAGGATATTCTTTTTTTATTTTATCCAAAAATTGTTTAGCTCTAAATAAACAATCTTTTAAACTTTCTATATTATGTGAACTATCATTTAATTTATAATCCCATTGTTGTTCAATTAAATTAAAGTCAATTGGTTTTCCCTCATAATTGCCAAAATTTCTTTCTACTATCATTGAATCATAAATTATTTTTAGTTTATCACCCACTAATATTTCAGCAGTTTGTTTAGTTCTTTTTAAAGGAGAACAAAAACAAATGTCAATTTTACTTAAATCTAAATTATTAGCTAATTCTTTTGCTTGATTAATGCCCTCTTCATTTAACTTAATATCTGTAGTTCCTTGTAATAATCCTTTAACATTCCAATCAGTTTGACCATGTCTAACAATATATATCTTATTCATTATTGTACCTCTTTAAATTTATTTTTTTTCTAACATTTCAACTTCTGCTTTTTTTACAAAATAATCATTACTTTTAATTGAAATATTATATTTGTTAATTACTTTTTTCATCTCTTCAATATTTTTGTACTCTTTATCTATATAATGACATTTATCTTCTACTTCTATATAAATATGTTTATTATTAACACTTTGAACAACAAATTCATCTTCATCATTAGCATATACGAAAGAATGGTCATATATTTCTAACAATTTTTCATAGTTTAAATATTTAAATAATTGCTCAGCTTCATCTATTGAATCTATATAACAATTTATTTTGCCTTGCTTAATTATTTCATTTTTATCATTATAATCTTTATATTTATAAGTAATCATTTTATATTCTTTATTCTTTTCAATAATATGTCTAATCAAAACACAATTTTTTAATAATTCCAAAGTATTATTACTTTTTTCAATATTTTTATTTAATAAATAGATATCGTTTATATCATATATTTCTTTTATTTTAAAATTGTTTTCTTTCAAAATGCTTTCAAGATTTTTAAGACTAGTATTAATCTCAACAGTTATTTCTTTTTCAAATTTCATATTCTTAACTCCTCATTTTTTAAACTAAATTATTTAATAATACTTTTCTTTTTTATTATACCATACAAAATAAAAATATTTTTTTTATCAAAGAAAAAAGTCCCTAAGGACTTTTTGAAACACATTGAAAGCGGTTAGCGCTTGCTGAATTGTGGAGCTCGACGAGCTTTCTTTAAACCATATTTCTTACGTTCTTTAACTCTAGGATCTCTAGTAACAAAACCTTGAGCTTTTAAAATATGTCTATAACTATCTTCTCTTGTTTGATCTGTATTTTCATCAAATTTTAATAATGCTCTAGTAATAGCAAGTCTAATAGCACCAGTTTGACCTGAGAAACCACCACCATTAACAGTAATATCAATGTCGAATCTATTTTCATTATTAGTAGCTACTAATGGTTGTTTTAAATCCATTACTAATGTAGCAAATGGCATATATTCTTCAACATCTTTACCATTAACAGTAATTTTACCAGTTCCACCAACTAATTTAACTTGTGCTACTGATCTTTTTCTTCTACCAGTTGCAGTCCATACTTGTTTATTTGCCATAAATCCTCCTAATCAATTTCTAGTGCCTTTGGTTTTTGAGCTTCATGTTTATGTTCACTACCAGCATAAACAAATAACTTTTTACCCATTGCTCTACCTAATCTATTATGTGGAAGCATTCCTTTGATTGCTCTTTCAAGCATTTCTTCTGGATAACTTTCAAGCATAACTTTGGCAGTTCTTTTTCTAAGGCCTCCTGGATATCCTGAATGATTATAATATTTTTTGTCTTCTAACTTATTACCAGTTAATACTACTTTACTAGCATTAATAACGATAACGTTGTCACCACAATCAACATGTGGAGTGTAAGTTGGTTTATGTTTACCACGAAGTATATGAGCAGCTTTAGTAGCAACACGACCTAAAGTTTTACCAGCTGCATCAATTACATACCAATCTCTTTCAACTGTTTCTTTTGTTTGCATAAATGTTTTCATAATAAATTCCTTTCATTATGTTATCTATTAAACTTTCCCACGGCTTAATAAACTCCATAAATAAAATGTACCATGTTAAATTATATGAAAAAAGTGCTAATTTGTCAAATAAAATCGCACTTTTTGTATGATATTTTGTCAAATAGAATAAATTATTCCTTTGAATAAAAATGTTTTTATAATAGCCACTTTAAAAAAGTCAATATGTTCACTTTAAATTAGTCGGGGTATACACTTTAAAAAAGTCGGTATCTTCACTTTAAATTAGTCAATATTTTATCTTTAATAAATATAAGCCATTGGGACTAGCAGTTGGTAATCTTTTTTCTAACTCTGGATAATCTAGCATATCTTTTATAACACTTTCATCTATTTTACCTTTACCTATTTCAATTAAAGTCCCAACTAAATTTCTTACCATATAACGATAAAAAGCCTTACCCGTAAATTTTAAATATAAAGTATTATTAAATTTATAAATATTTATTTTATAAATTGTACTATGATAATCTTCTCTAAACCCAGAAACAAAATTATGAAAATCGTGAATACCTAAAAACAACTTAGATGCTTCCTTCATCTTTTTGATATCTAATTTATATTTAATAACGTTATAATAATTACTATCTTTTTGGCCACTTAAATCTATTTTATAAAGATATGTTTTAGATAATGCACTATGTCTTGCATGAAAATCATCATCTACTACTTTTACTTTTTTTATTTTAATATCTTCTAAAACATTATTTAATTTGTGTTTTAAATTAGTTATATCTTTATTAGTTTCAAAATGAACTACTTGATATAAAGAGTGAACACCAGCATCTGTTCTGCCTGCTCCTTTAACTAAAATATCTTCATTTAAAATATTACTTAAAGTATTTTCTAAATATCCTTGCACATTTCTCACATTTTTTTGTCTTTGAAAACCATAAAATTTAGAGCCATCATAACTTAATAATAACATTACTTTCATGATACACTCCGATAAATATCTTTAATAAGTTCATGAATATCAGTAGTCTTATTAATTCTTTTCTTATCTTGATTAACAAACTTAACAAATTCAATTATTTTAGGCATTTTAGTATATTTATATAGATCATCATCATAAAAATCATTTGTTTTATAAACTATTTCATGATTTCTAATAACTATGATAGTTTTAACTAAATTAAAGAATACCTTAACATCATTATCAATGATAATAATTTGTTTATGAAAATCCCGATTTAATTTCTTAAACAATTTTTGCATATATTCAATATCTTGGTTATTTAAAGCTAAAGATAAATTACCAACAATAATTACTTTTTCTCTTAGTTTAGTTATAAGTTCTATCTTCCATAACTCACTTATAGTTAAATCTTCATATTTTTTATTTAAAATACTCTCATCTAATCTAACTATTTTTAAAGCTTTTTCAACATTGGGAATATTTAAATCTAAAAGTGTCTTAAATTTAGTTAATTTACTTTGATAAGTTGAAATAACTCCAAGAATACCTGATTCATTTAATAACTTTCTTATTTCCATAGGGCACCTTTTAAAGATGCATTATCTTTATATATTTTATCTACTAAGTCATAATCTTTTAAAAGAAGAGATAACTCAGTAATAAAAGGCAAATTCAAACCAACTTTTTTAATTAATTTTTCACATTTTAAAACTTCATCAGTTACGCCTTCTGCTAATATTTTTTTATCATCATAAATAATTAAATAAGATGTATATAATGCTTCTTCTATATTATTAGTAAAATTTATATATTTAATGTTATTATCTTCTAAAGTTTTAAATATCTCTTTTATTTTTTCATCATCATAATAATGAAGCACATTAAAAAATATTACTTTCTTATAGTTAAGTAATTCATCTATTTTAAATTTTTGTTCTACGACATGATAATCTTTGTAATTATCTAAGATATGCTTATTTATATTAGTACTAATAATGGTAACACTTGTTTCTTTCATTATTTCTCCTTATTTTTAATATGATTTTCTTTAATAGCTTTGATCTTTCTAAAGTGATGATTAATACCAGATTTACCTACTTGATAATCAGTTTCCATACTTATAATATTAGCAAGTTCTGACAAAGATACATCAGGATATTTCTTCCGGTAAGAGATAACTAAAGCAACATGTTCATCAAGCAAACTTATTAAATCGTTATCTTCTAAATATTTGATATCTTCCAGTTGATTTAGACCACTTTTAATCGATTTTTCTTGATTAGCAAGTTCACAATTATTAAGACGATTAACCATATTTTTATGATCACGATAAATACGAGTATCTTCAAATTCAAATAGAGAATTAATGGCTTTAAACATCTTAATTAAATCACTTATAGATTCACTCATTTTAATATAAGTAATATATTTATAATTTCTTTTAATAACTTTAGCATTTAATTTAAAATAATTAAGTATTTTTTCGATGTAATCAGCATCTTTTTTATTATCTAAAATAAATTCTAAATGATAACCACTAGTTTTAGGATTAGAAACATTACCTATACCAAGAAAAGCACCTTTTAAAAAGGCAATTTTTTCTTCATCACTATCTAAATTAGGTAAACTTTTTAAATCAATTGCACTTTTAATAAAATCCACTTTTTCGTTTATTTCTAAAATATATATTTGTTTAACTCTAAATCTTTTTTGGACTCTGACTATTATTTTAGGTGATACTCCTAGAAATTCTTTGATAATTTTATAAATAAATCTAGTAACAGAAGCATTTTCTAAAGTAATAGTAATATTATCCTTTATGGAAGAATTATAGCGTAAAAAAGCATCTAGAATACATCTTGCTTCTATTTCATTATTATCAAGTTTACTAATTTCTTCTTTTAATCTAGTTGTGAAGGTCATTTTTAACGCCATCCATTAAATAAGAAAATACTAAGTAACCAGTTTTTAGAGCATCATGTCTATAAACATTATCTTCTACGATAAATAATTTATCCGCAATTACATACTTATTCATTTTTTCTAAATTTTCTATATCTAATTCTACTGGATCTTTTTGTTCTTTCTTCGAATATTTCTTAACTAATTCTGAATTCATTTTCGCATTATTAGCAATAACTATATCAATAGTATTTTTACCTAAATAACTTTCTAATAATTTAATATGATCACTAACTTTATAATCATCAGTTTCACCAGGTTGAGTAAATAAATTACAAATGTACATAACTTTTGCTTTACTATTTTTAATAGCGGTATTTAAAGTATTATTTAATAAATGCGGAATAATACTGGTAATTAAACTTCCTGAAGATAAAATAATTAAATCTGCCTTTTTAACAGCATCAATTACTTTTGGATTTACTGTTATCTCATTAGAATAAGCAATTTCGGTAATCTTATGTTTAGATTTGGTTATTTGTTCTTCACCAACTATTTTTTTACCATTTTCTAATATACCTACTAAGTCAACATTATCTTCAGTTAAAGGTAGTACTGTTCCTTTGACATCTAAAACTTTAGCAAGAATAGGTAGAGATGAATCAAAATTACCTTTTAAATCTAAAAGGGCCGTTAATAGTAAGTTTTTAATAGAATGGTTACCTAGAGTTTTTGATTTAGTAAAACGATAATTCATTAGTTCTCTTATATCATTATCGCATTCACTCATGGATAGTAATACTTTAGTTAAATCACCCACCGCAGGAATATTATAATCTTTACGAACTCTTCCTGTACTTCCACCATTATCTGAAACAGATACAACTGCAGTAACGTCTATCGGAAATAATCTTAAACCTTTTAAAAGTTGAGAAAGACCACTTCCACCACCAAATATAACAATTTTTTGCAAATTAATCACCTACTTAATAAATAATATTTAAGCTACTAACTATTTTAGCACATTTAAAAAAACTAGCCAATAGTTATGACTAGTTAGCTTTAAATTAATTTATAGCTAGAGCTACTCGAAATCCCGCTTGATTTGGCGACACTGGCCTTGCAAAAGCAAATTGACCAGCAAGAACACCACCATCATAAGGTAAACCCCGAACAAACAATGGAGTGGATGGATCAACAAAAAACGCCATATCAGCATACCAATTATTATGAGGACCTAACCATGGTTTTGCTTCATAATAAGTATAAAACGGTCCCGTTTCTCCCGTTGCATCACCAAGTATTCTACTATTAAACTTTACGGTAGAGCTAGTATCAGCATATTTATCAAGATATTTTAAATTAAAATATTTAGATAATTCTTCTAGCGAAAAACCACTTTCACCTGGATAGCTAGTTATACATGCAGCTACATATTCATGTGCTCCACCACTCATATCATAAATACCGCTGATGTTTCCAGTCGTACTTGCAAGATATCCTACTTCTGTATTATATGGTTGAGTTTTTGTACCATCTGTATGTTCTGCTGTTTCACCGGGATAAGTATTTTGATTGGTACTCTCTGTTGCACTGTAACCTGTCATATACTCGCTTACATTATTGATGTTCACTTCTTTACCAATGCCATACTTTGAATGAGACAGATAGGCTACTGCTCCCCATTCTGTATTCTTTAACATATGACTATCTAAATCTCTTTCATAATTATATGATGTCATAAACATATTTTTAAAAGTAAAATTATGCCATGAATACACATTTGGCTTTATTATGACGCTTTCACTATCTTCTTGATCTACTTGAGCACTTTCAGTACTATTAGCATTTTTATATCCTGTTTCAAATTTGCCGACCCACATCCCATTTAAATTTTTATCTCCTAAGGTAAATGCAGGATGAGTATAAAATTTTCCAATTGCAGCCTCACTTTCACTCATATTAGGAATTGAATTAATATCCCCAAACTTTATTTCTATTATTCTAGCATCACTACCTGCCATTTTCCAAAATGCAGTATTAGAATTAGAATTATTTTGCACATCAGATATTTGACTAAATTTATAAGTATCGGTATAATTTCCTAAATTCCATACTTTATATTGATATCTTGGTATCCAGACAAAGTAACTTTCAATATCACTCTCTAGTATATGATCGCCAACTTTATAATTTGTATTACTGGGACTATCTACTAATATAATCGCATTGGCCCATCTTTTCTCACTATAGTTATACCATTCACTATTTAGATTAGCATAATAAACATCTCCATTAGGTTTTATTTCAACTGGTATCAATGGGCTCTTTAATACCGGATCTGCTCCATTTAATTCTTTATCTACCCATTTTTCTTTATATATTCCACTTTTTTCATATAATTCATCTATCGCATCTTGAGTATTATATTTATCTGTGTATTTATTATCAAATGATACTTTATTACTTTCGATATAGGCATTAACTCCATAAACTGATGTTGCCGATACTATTATGCCTAGTATTAAACCAGATATAAATATAATTTTATTATTTACTCTTTTCATCTATAATAACCTTCTTATTATAAGATTATTATAGTATACCCCCCCCGAGAGTCAAGAAAACTTTAACTTTTTAAATTGGGATTTTTTGATTTAATGTCAAAAAAACTAGCCAATAGTTATGACTAGTTTAATATATTATCTTGTATAGAACCATTGATATAATCCAGGATATCCTGGTGGGTTAATAGTGTGAGAATTAAAGTTTGAACTATTATAGAAACCACCAGAAGCTAGGCCATAATGAAGATGGGCTCCAGTTGTACATCTATCATATCCACCATATTTAGACGCAGTAGATTTTCCACCACCAGACAAAGCAACAACATCATTAGTAGTTACGACTTGACCAACTGATACCTTAATTTCTAATAAATGCATAAATACATAAGTATAAGGTTTACCATTAACATATGCCCAAATATAAACCATGTTACCACCACAAGATGATTTTCTAACTATGGCTCCAACTGTACCTGCAGCAGTTGCATAAACTTTAGTACCTTCTGCAACCCCCATATCTATACCTTTATGGTTTGAACTTGCACCAGCAGTTGGACTTTTTCTTTTGCCATATAGAGATGTTATTTTAGCTTTTGATACAGGTCTTAACCAACCACTATTATTAATATCACCATTAAGACATACTGTTAATAATTCATTATCTTTACATCCCAAATCTTCATATGATTTAATAGATTGTTTCAAAGAAGAAATTTGTTTATCTAGAGAAACTGTTCCTTCTTCTAATTCTTCTATCTCACCATTTAGGGCATCAACACTAGCTTCATAGGCAATAATTTTATCACCAAGTTCACCTTCATATTTATCTAACTCTTTACTTAATTTTTCATTACTTTTAATAAGTAGCTCTAATTCATCTAATTTACTTTGATTTGCTTTTGTAAGTTGACTAACTGCATCCATTCGCATAATCATATCAGTTATAGTAGATGCACCAGTTATATATGATAAATAAATATTATCTGATTCTAATTGTTGATAAAGTCTTAATAATTCTTCTGATTCAGCTTTTACTGTATCTATATCTTGATTAGTTTTTTCTATTTCTTCTGTTAAACTTGTTATTTTAGCTTTAGTATCTTCTAATTCGTCTTCAGCTTGATTTTTTTTCTTAATATTGGCATTTCTTTCTGCTTCAGTTTGTTTTTTCTTATTTTGTTGGGTTGAATATTTATTTTGTAACTCTTTTAATTGATTTTTTAAATCACCTAGAGTTTGTCCTGATGCTGCCATTACTGGCACAGCAAAGTGAGTAGATGTAAAACCTACTATAAAAAGAACTAAAAAGAAAAATCTTAAATAATTAAGTACACTCTTCTTCATCATATCTTCAAATACTTTCTAACTGCAAGAAGACTTCCTAACATACCAATAACTGCTCCGAGTCCTGCTATAATTAAAGAAACATAGAACACTAAATTATATGGACTTAATAATGGAATTAAATCAGTTATTAAATGACCATTTAATTTACCATAGGCAATTATATAGCCATAAATGGTAACAATAATTGGAATTAAAGAACCTAGTAGACCAATTACAAAACCTTCAATTACAAATGGTAGTTTAATTGCAGCATTACTTCCACCAACTAAACGCATAATTTCAATTTCATTTCTTCTTGAGTAAATTGTAAGTTTAATTGTGTTAGTAATTAAGAATGCTGTTACAAAAATTAAAGCAATTACGACAATAACGGTAACCTTTTCTACTACATCAAATACTGATAATATGGTTGATACAGCATCTTCACCATAATTAGCACTCTCTACTTTATCCATATCTCTAATTTTTTCAGCGACAGTATTTAAACTATTTGCATCTTTAACCGTTACAGTAAATGAATCAAGTAAAGGATTAGTTTCATATTTTTCAAAAATAGTACCAAATGATTCATTATATTGACTCATTTCTTGTTTCCATTCATCTTTACTTTTATATTCTACTTTTTCAACATTATTTAGTTTTTTAATTGTAGATTGTAAGAAATTAGCATCACTTTCACTCGCATCTTGTTCAAGATATACTACAATACTAAGTTCACTTTCTAAGCTTTTTGTAGCATCCTTAACATTAGCAGCGATTAAAAAGGAAACTGATACAACCATTAAAGTAATTGTAGCGCATAATATAGATGCCATACTTAAACTAAAATTACGAAAGACACTTTTAAAAGCGTCTCTAAAACTTCTACCTATAATTCTAAACGCTTTCATGAGATTTATATCTTCCTTTCATATAGTCGCCAGTAAGAATACCATGTTCAATTAGTAATACTCTTTTTTTCATTCTATTAACAATTTCTTTATCATGAGTTGCCATAATAACAGTTGTTTTTAAATCTTTATTAATATTTTCAATTACACTCATAATTTCTTTACTAGTTTCGGGATCTAAGTTACCAGTTGGTTCATCGCATATTAAAAGTTTAGGTTCATTTACGATTGCCCTGGCTATACATACTCTTTGTTGTTCCCCACCAGAAAGTTGATGTGGAAAACTTCTCACTTTTTCTTTTAAGCCAACTATTTCAATGGCTTTTAATACTTTTGGTCTAATTTCTGATGCTTTAAGTCCTAAACATTCTAAAGCAAAAGCAACATTTTCATAGACAGTTAATTTAGGTAATAATTTAAAGTCTTGGAAAACTACTCCAATTTTTCTTCTAAGCTTGTATATTTTGCCATTTCTTAGTTTGGCAACATTTACGCCACCAACGATAACACTACCTTTAGTAGGTTTCTCTTCTCGATATAACATTTTAATAAATGTTGACTTACCTGATGCTGTATGGCCAATGACAAAGACAAACTCACCTTTCTCTATTTCCACTGATAAATCAGCAAGAGCAGTTACTCCTGTTGAATAAGTTTTATTAACATTTTTTAATTCTATAAACTTCATAATACTCTACTCCAATATAATTATAGCAAAAAAATACCATTATATAAATGGTAAATTTGACCTTTTGACACCACCTTGCACTTCATAACAATCACTTATTACAAAAAAAGCATGGGGATCTATTTCTAAAATGCGTTCTTTAAACAAGTGAGTATCTCTATTTCTAATAACACACATAAGCATTGCTCCCCTTAAATGAGAATATCCCCCAACTGTTGGAAATATGGTAAAACCAGTCTTAAATTCTTCTTCTATAAGTATTTTAATTTTTCGTGATTCTCTTGTATAAATCATAAATTTCTTACTATTAGATATCCCAATTGTTATTTTATCAACTAAGCTTGAGGCAATAACAATAATAATAACAGCATATACTGCTTTTTCTACCCCAAAGACAAAGCCACCGAGTAAGACAATAAAAGAATCAAATAATAATACACTTGTACCTTCACTCATATGTAAATATTTAGATAATAATCTTATTATTACATCTCCCCCACCAGTTGAATAACCATATTTATAAATTAAGCCATTACTAAAGCCATATAGTAAACTGGCTAAAGCAACTGTTACAAGTATTTCATGAAAATTAAAATAAGGTAAAATTAGTTTAGCAATTGGAGCAGTAAATGTTACAAATAATGGATATAAAAAAGTTCCAATGATAACTCTTTTTGTTTCTTCTTTACCCAAAAATAAATAACTAATTATAAGTAATAAAGTTGAAGATACATATATAAACACTTGTGAATTAAATCCAGTTAAATGATTTACCACAATAGCAATACCAGACATACCACCTACTACTATATCATTCGGAGTAAAAAACAAATTATAACACAACGCTAAACAAAATGTTCCAAAAACAAATGAAACACCAGTTAATATTGTTTCTTTAGTATCTTTACTAATTTTTATTTCCTCTTTCATATTCTTCTACCTTTAATAATTATATCTAATTACAAAGATACTTGCAAGATAGTTAAGTTCTAATATCTTAAATAATTAATATAATTTAGCGAGGTGAATTTATAATGAATGGTAATTTTTATCAAAATCCAACATTTCCCACTAATCAAACATATCAGACTCAGGCTCCAACTCTAACAAGTCCACCAGGTAATATTTCTTCTACATCTCTTTTACCATTTGAGCAAAGTTATATTGAAAATATTTTAAGACTAAATAAAGGTAAAAGAGTAAATGTTTATTATACTTATCCAGATAGTAATGAATGGCGAGATAAAGTATATCAAGGTATAATTGAAGAGGCCGGAAGAGATCATTTAGTTTTAAGTGATCCAAATACTGGAAATTGGTATCTCCTTCGAATGATTTATTTAGATTATGTGGAGTTTATGGAAAAAATAAATTATTCTCATGATTATTCGGAAAAAAATTTCTAATATAAAAAAATTTAGATAAAAAACGTCTAAATCTTTTTTAAATAAAGTCTAAAATATACTTTTTCATCACCTAATATTGTACTAGGACCATGACCGGGATACACTTTGATACTATCAGGATACTTACTTATAAGTTCTAAACTTTGATGCATTTTCTCATTACTACCTGTTGGAAAGTCTGTTCTCCCAATCGTTTTATAGAAAATAAAATCACCACTAAATAATACTTCATCATCTTTAAAATAGTAACAGACAGAATCATCAGTATGCCCTGGTGTTTTAATTATTTCATAATCGAATCCTGTAACATTTAAAGATTCTTTTAGATGAAAATAATCTTCTATTTCTTTGAGAGCGCCAATATGATCAAAATGATGATGGGTAACTAAAATGCCTACGACATTTTTTTCTTTAGTAGCTTCAATTATTTTATCAGCTTCATCTCCAGGATCAATGATAATTGTTTTATTTTTTTTAGTAACTATATAACAATTTTCTTGTAATTCTCCAACTACCACTCTTTCAATTTGCATTATTATCACCTAAGTTAATTTTATCATATTTCTTCTTTAAAAACAGGATGTCTTAAATGATTACTTTTAGTTTTTTCTAAAAATTCAACATTACATTTATATTTAGGTTCAATATAAATAGCATCTTCTTTAAAATCTATAAAAGTAGATTCTTTTAATTTCTTTTGACTTACTAATTTTTTATATAAACCTTGTCTTTTATGCATTGTAACTTTACCAACAAAATAAAGTTCATTATTTTTAAGTTCTCCAAGTAAAAGAGATACCATATTAACTTTTTCGCTTTCAATATAGCCACCAATTGTAAATACTTCTTCTTGCCAATTCTTAATTTTTATCCAATCATCTAATCTTTCATTGATGGTATACTTACTTGTTTTTAACTTAGCCACTATTCCTTCTAAATGTAATTTTTTAATCTTTTTAAATAAATCTATTCCTTTTTCTTCCACATATTTAGTTTTCATAAATATATCATTATCTTTTATTTTAGCAAGTCTTTTCTTTCGATTCATTAATGTTAAATCAGTTATGTCTTCACCATCATATAACATATCAAAACAAACAAATATAATTGGATTATCTTCACTTTCTTGTTTTATTTTGGATCTATCTTTTAAATGAGCTCTTTCTTGTAATTTACTAAATGATGGGGCACCGTTATCAAACATTACTATTTCGCCATCAAATATAGTATCTTTAGTTACTAAATTTTTAATTTTTTGCAGTTCTGGGTAAACATAACTAATATCTTGTTTATGCCTATTTTGAATAACTACTTTATCGGGGGATGCAAAAATAACGGCTCTATTACCATCAAATTTAAGTTCATATATATAATCTTTCGAATCAAATGGCTCATACTGTTCTTTTAAAAGCATTGGTACCCATTTTCTATTTTTCCAGATATTAATCATTTTTTCTTCAAACTCTTTTCTAAGGCTTCAAGTAAATCATCAATTTGTTTCTTTTGAGTTTTCTTAGTCTTTTTCACTGGTTTACCATTTAATTTATCATCAATCGCATCTTTTATATTATTTTGATATTCATCTTGATATTTCTCTGGTTCAAATTTGCCTTTGCGCTCATCAATTATTTTCATCGCTAAATCTAGTTCTTTTTCTGGTACATCCAATTTTAAATTTTCATCTGGTAAAATAACTTCTTCTTGAAAAAATAAAGTAGTCATAATTATTCCAACATTACTAAATCTTAAAATACAATAATAGAATTTACTACCAATAACAGTTTTAGCAAGAGCTACTTTTTTACTTCTTTTTAAGGCTTCACAAAACAAATTATAAGATTTACTTTTTTTCTCAGTATCTAGTAAATAACTTTTTTCAAAATAAGCAGGATCTATCTCTTTCATATCAATGAATGAAATTATTTCTATTTCATGTTCATTTTCAGGTTTTAATTTATCAAGTTCACTTTTAGGAAATGTTAAATATTTATCTTTCTCATATTCGTATCCTTTAATAATATCGTTTTCTTTAACTTTAGTCTTACAATGTTCACAATATTTAACATAAGAAATACGATGTAAGCATTCTTTATGTAGTTGATTAAAAGAAGTATCATTATTTCTTATAATAGGATTCATTAAAATAGGGATGTTTACTAAACCAAAGGAAATACTACTATGAATATTAGGCATTATTATCACCAATATTATTATGAACTTAAAACATAATTTTTATTTACTAATTTATAAGTTGTAACATAAATATCCGTATTAGTAGTAAATTCTATTACTAATTTATTTTTCTTTTTAACTATAAGTATACCAATTGTTTTATTATTAGAATTTTCTTTTACATATTTATCAATATAACTGACATAAAATTGTAACTGTCCTATATCTTCTGGTTTTATTTCTTTTGATTTTATTTCTACCACTACATAAGCATTAAACTTAATGTTAAAAAATAATAAATCAATTCTATAAGTTTTGTTATTAACTTTTAATTTATATTCATGACCAACAAGAGCAAAACCAATACCTAACTCTAAAAATCTATTTTCTACACCATTAATTAATTTTCTATGAATAGTGGCTTCATCTAATTCATTTTGGTCAGTTTCAATAATTATTGGATCTTTTATCATATCTTCAATAGTTAAATTATTGTTTTGAGTATCTGTTATTAATTTAATATTTTCTTTATCAGCATAATAATCTTTCAAATGATTTATTTTTTATCTCATTACGTAATTCTCTAACCGATAAATTATTCAATATTACTTGATTAATATAATAATTTCTTTCATTAATATTATTAAATTTTAAAATTTCTACTATATGTGACCAAGTCAATTGTGCAGACACTGTCTGCACAATTGGAAAGAATTGATAAAATGCTCTCATATACATTAAATTTCTTTTTCCATAATTTTTGCCATATTCTTTCGCTAATTTTTCTCCCCATTTCTTAATTAAATTATCACCATATTTTGCTCTTGATGCTCCACCTTGTGCTTCCACTAGTAATCTACCTATTTCATAATATCCTTTTATTCTTTCTTCATTATCAACCATCATTCTTACTCGGGAATTACTTTCAATATCAATTATGACATCTTTGACTTTTTTTAATGCTTCATCATTCATAAATGCTTTCTCCTTTTTTTGATGAATTTTATACCCCTCCCATAATAAAGTCAAGTATTTTCTATACAAAACTTTATAAATTATTTTCAATTTTGATTTTTATCCTAGTTTT